>NZ_NVEC01000061.1 GCF_002571225.1 Bacillus sp. AFS059628
CGCTGCTTCTGTCCACCTGAAAGTTTCACGCCGCGCTCACCGATAACAGTATCTAAACCGTCTGGTTGTGAGTAAATTAAATCTTCTAATTGCGCACGTTTTACTGCCTGCCAAATTTCAGCCTCTGATGCCTTTAAATTTCCGTAAGCGATATTTTCGCGAATCGTTCCAGAGAATAAGAACACATCTTGCTGCACGATTCCGATTTGCTTACGAAGTGACGATAACGTCATATCTTTCGTATCAATACCATCAATTTGAATGGATCCTGATGATTGTTCATAAAAACGTGGTAATAAGCTACATAACGTCGTTTTTCCAGCTCCAGATGGCCCAACAAACGCAACTGTTTCACCTGCATGTATTTTCAAACTAATGTCATTTAAAATCGGCTCTTTGTTTTCATATCCGAACGTAATGTTGTTATATTGAATATCACCATGTACATGTTTCACTTCCATCGCATCTTTAGCGTCCACAATATCTGGCTCTGTTTCAAGAAGCTCTACATATCTCTTAAAACCAGCGATTCCTTTCGGATAACTTTCGATTACCGCATTAATTTTTTCAATTGGGCGGAAGAAAATATTCGTTAATAGAACGAATCCGATAAATCCACCGTACGTTAATTCACCTTGCAACACAAACCATGTACCGCATATTAAGACGAAGAGTGTTACGAGACGCATAAGCATATAACTAATCGACGAATTTAACGCCATAATTTTATACGCCATTAATTTCGTTGTACGGAAACGAGCATTATTAACAGCAAATTGCTCTTTCTCAAACTTTTCATTTCCGAATGCTTGTACAACGCGGATACCACCAACGTTATTTTCAATACATGCATTAAAATCAGCAACATCTGAGAATAAACGTCTAAATGTACCTGTCATTTTTTTATTGAAGTACAGTGCTAACCATAATAAGAATGGAATGACGAAGAACGTTAATAGAGCTAACTTCCAGTTGATCATCATCATAAATGAAAATGCCCCAACTAAAGTCATAACGGCGATAAATAAATCCTCTGGCCCGTGGTGAGCAATTTCACCAATTTCCATTAAGTCGTTTGTAAGACGTGAAATTAAATGACCTGTTTTATTATTATCAAAAAATCTGAATGATAGCTTTTGGATGTGATCAAATAATTTCTGCCTCATATCCGTTTCAATGTTAACACCAAGCATATGTCCCCAATATGTAACAACATATTGTAAGCCCGCATTTAACATATACACTGCAAGTAAACCGAAACAAGCCCATAAAATAAGCGTCCAGTTTTGTCCTGGCAATAACTTATCAATAAATTGATTTACGATAAGCGGGAAGCCAAGTTCTAATAACCCTGCGACAACTGCGCAAGAAAAGTCGAGTATAAATAAACCTTTATACGGTTTATAGTAAGAAAAAAATTTACGTAGCATATCTTCCCTCCATTTTCTAAAATTAAAAAGACCCCCTAAATGATAACCATTATCAAATAATTATTCAAGTGATTCGACTATGAAACTAAAATAAGGTTCACGATAGTTGTCGTTTTTTACAGGAAAGTCGATATAAATTTCATTTACTATTAATCCTGTCCAAACAAAAAAGGGTATCACTACAAGGTGATACCCTACTTTTATTACATAGCTTCCGAATCCCACTCATGCTCCTGCTGAACAAACACAATACCTAATTCGTGATGTCCTCCGGCGTATAATGCCGTTTGAGCAAGGCGAAGCTCTCCATTTGTATCTAATACTTCTAATTTACAAAATGCTCCTGTCGTCTTCGTTTGAAGTGCATCATAAAATTCCTCGGCGCTTCTTGGAATGACTCCATTTACTTTCGTAATCATTTCTCCAGGTAGTAAATTCAGCTCCGCCCCAATTGTATTCGGGATTGTATCTAATACAACGAGTCCATCATTACGTGCAGCAAAGTACGCTGGTCTTGTTTCATCCGCAATTTTCTCTTGCATGGAAATTGTAAAACGTCCAAGCATTGCAACGCCCATTGCGATAATTGCAAGTACGTGCCACCAATAACTTGCGATTCCTAAAACAAGCACAAGTCCTGCTAATCCGTACACACGTCTTCCTGTAAATAATAAAGCTTCCGTCGGTTCATAACTTCTAATCCTTCTCATAAATCCAATTAAAAATGGAACGAAGAATAGAGAATATGTATCTGAACCGATTGAAACGACAGGCCACCATGAAATAAACTGCGTTACTGCGTCACCTGGTACAAGAATAAAAATAGGAACGATCCATAAACGCTTTGATTCGTGTAGGCCAATCTTTAGCCCACGCTTACCCTTCCTAATCTTCGGCGTCGAATATCCTACTGCATTTTTAGAAATCAACAAGCCCTCTACAACGAGCATAATGCCTAGCAAAATAGCAAGAGATACAATCGTACTCTCTTCACCTTCTCCAAGCTGTAAGAAGGAAACTGGTAGCTTAGAAGATAATAGAACACATACAATCGCGATACTAAACGTATAAGCTGCTGATAAATATCGATACATAGCCGTTAATCCAAATAATAACGTCCATAATAAGATGGCCCATAAGCTTGCTTTAGAAACAACAAGTCCAAGTCCAATTGTAATAATAGATACGATTAATCCGTATTTAACTCCTGCGAATAAAGATGTTCGCAGTTCAAACCAAATATCATAAACTTTAAAGGAAAAATCCTTTCGTTCTCGTAACATACGTAAGTATCCAACGAAGATACTACTTATTAAAAATACATAGACAGCAGGGTGTAAGAAAAAACGTCCAACCGCCCGCATTATTTCAAAAATCCATGCCTCCACGAATTCATTCACCACCATTTATATCATTCTTTCTTTTTATATTATCATAACTGGACAAACGTTTGTTTAACACAAAAAAATACAGGCATCAAACTGCCTGTATTTCTTTCTATCCCACTTTAATGGGCANNATAATCAGTGGGGGATGAAGAACCCCCCACTGATTAAAATTTCACTTTATTTCGCTATTAATTTTAATGCTGACTGTAATTGTAGATCATTTTCTCCAGAACGGATTTTTTCAATAATTTTCGTTTGAATCGCTTCAGCTGTCTTTTTATCAAGCTGTCCTGTCGCTTCCATCTTATTCGCATTTTGGAATGCTTTCAGCGCTGATTCTGTCTCTTTACTAAAGTATCCATCTTCACGTCCTGGTACATATCCTAAACTTTTAAGCATTTCTTGCGCGTGTTTTACTTGTACATCATTTGAATTGTATGAAAGTGTCTTTTCAATTTGAATTGGTGTCGCATGATAATAATCTGGTTGCTTCACTTCTACTGTTGGCGCAATTCCTTTTTTATGAATCCAGTTTCCATCCGGTGTTAACCATTTAAACATCGTTAATTTAATGTTGCTGCCATCTTTAAATGGAACGGCTTGCTGAACAGTACCTTTACCAAACGTTTTTTCACCAACTAAATCGTATCCTTCTCCCTCTTTTAGCGCACCCGCTAAAATCTCTGAAGCAGAAGCACTTCCATTATCAATTAATACTGAAATTGGATATGGCTTTCTCTCTTTCAGTTCAGTAGAGAATTTCTTCTTCTCACCATTTCGCTCTTCTACTTGTAGCATCGGCTTTTTATCCGTCATAATTTCCCCTAGTATCTCTTCTACACTATTTAAGTAGCCACCAGGATTACCACGTACATCAATCACTAAGCCTTTTATGTTTTTCTTCTCTAACTCTTTTAACTGATCCTTAAATTCTTTCGCCGTATTTTCAGCAAAAGAAGTGATTTGCATATAACCGATATCTTTTCCGCTCTCTTGTTTCACAGAGCTAAACACTGTGAAAATCGGAATTTTTTCACGCTTAATTTTAAACACAATCGGATCAGCTACTCCTGCACGTTTAATTTCAATCGCGACACTCGTTCCTTTTTTACCACGAATCTTTAATACTGCTTCTTCACGTGATAAATCTTTCACACTATTTCCATCTACAGATAAAATTTGGTCATTCGGTTTAATTCCAATCTTTTCTGCCGGTGAGCCTTTAATTGGAGATACGATAATAAGCTTACCGTCCGTTTTGTTCACCTCAGCCCCGATCCCTTCTAACTCAGGATCAAGCGATTCACTAAACTGTTTCGCCGTTTCTTTATCCATATACGTGGAATAAGGGTCCTTCAGCGTAGACAACATGCCTTGTATCGCACCTTCGACTAATTTTTCATCTTTCACGTCTTCCACATAACGTGAATCAATTAGTGCATACGCCTCATTAATTTTTGCCAAATTCCCTTGTGCAGTGCTAGCGTTTCCACTCGAAATTGTTTGCGTTACTTCTGCTGGGTTAACCCCAAATAAAGACATACCTGCAAACATTCCGCCAGCACCAATTAAAAATGCAACAACCATTCCAATAATTGCAACTCTACGTTTCAATGCGGAATTCCCCTTTCCAAAACACACAGGTGGTGTAGCAAAAGGCATCACACAGTGTGTGATGCCTTTACATATTTCTACTATATGATAAGCTTGTACGAATTATGTTTGCAACTTTTTATACTTTTAAGAAGCGACGAATTGACATTACACTTCCCCACATACCGATTAAAGCCCCGATTAACACTAGTAAACCAGCTAATTGGAATACGAAAGGACTGTATGGTAGAAGTTCGAAAATTGTTCCGCCAAGTTTCTCGTTAAACACACCTTGTAGTGAATTATACGTAACTAGAATTAAACCAATTGGAATAATTGATCCTAATACTCCTAAGAATAATCCTTCTAATAAGAATGGCCAACGAATAAACCAGTTTGTCGCACCTACAAGTTTCATAATTTCGATTTCTGTACTACGAGCATAAATTGTAATTTTAATTGTATTAGAGATTAAGAACATCGCTGTGAATAAAAGACCAGCAATTAACACAATCCCGATGTTACGACCCGTTTTTACAGTATCAAATAATCGTTCAACTTGACCTTTTCCGTACTGAACATTACTTACAAACTGCATTTTTTCAATCTTTTTCGCGATTGTCGCTGTATCTGTTGGTTCTTTTGCTTTTACAACGAATACGTTTTTAAGTGGGTTATCCTGCTCAAATAACTCAAACGTTTTTCCGCTATCGCCTAAGCTTTTAATTAAACGTTTTAACTCGTCTTCTTTAGAAGAATATTTAATAGAGTCTACTTTTGCAATCTTACTCATATCTTCTTCTAATTTCTTTTGATCAGCTTCTTTTGCTGCTGGATCAATGTGTACACGAATCTCTACATCTTGCTCTACTTTCGTCGCAAAATGGTTCATATTCATAATTGCTGTTAAAAAGACACCTACAAGTAATAATGTAACTGTTACCGCACTAACAGAAGCAAACGTCATCCATCCGTTACGTGATAGATTCTTTACACCTTCTCGCAAATGTCGACTAAGGGTCTTAGCCTTCATATCCGTATCCTCCCTCAATCTCATCTCGAACAATTTTTCCGCCTTCAATCGCGATTACACGATGACGGATTGTATTTACGATATCTGCGTTATGTGTCGCCATAACAATCGTTGTACCACGCTCATTAATGCGCTTGAAAATCTTCATAATATCAAGAGCTGTTTCAATATCTAAGTTACCTGTTGGCTCATCGGCAATTACAACCTTTGGTCTATTAACAATTGCTCTCGCAATCGCAACACGTTGCTGCTCTCCGCCTGAAAGTTCACTTGGAAGAGCGTCTGCACGATCTTCAAGACCTACAAGACCTAAAACTTCTGTTACACGCTCACGAATTGCATCTGGCTCTTCTTCAATTACCTCTAAGGCAAACGCAACATTCTCATATACCGTTAATTTAGGTAGTAATTTAAAGTCTTGGAAAATTACGCCTAATTGACGACGGAAATATGGAACGTCTCTTTCTGCTAATGACTCGATAGTAAGACCATTTACATTAATAGATCCTGTAGATGGCTTCTCTTCACGATACATCATTTTAATAAATGTAGATTTCCCGGCTCCACTCGGTCCAACTACGTATACAAACTCACCTTGTTTAATGTTAACTGTAAGACCAGCAATGGCTTTCATACCATTCGGGTACTCCTTATAAACATTCGTCATTTTTATCATTATTTATCACCCAATACTTAATGATTTTTTCGAAATACTTTTCTGTACATCTGAAAATAAAATCTTTATTCTCACTTAACTACTCTTGTTGAAGGTAGCTTCCATTCATGCTTTTTATTAGCAGCGCTACTCTATGTAATATATTTCAGCAAAATTCTACAAACCTCATTGTAACATCAAACGGTTTCCAATTCGGATACATTTTTGTTACAGTTATGTTACATTCCACAAAAAGGAAAACGAGTTGGCTATATAACCAACTCGTCTATTTTACTCTCTTTATTTATGTTCAGCTAACCACTCAGCTACTTTTTTTGCATCCTCACCTTGAATAAGTCCTGGTGACATGGAACCGCGACCTTTTTTAATAATTTCTTCGATATCTGCAGCATCGTACTTACCGCCTACTTTTCTTAAGTCAGGTCCAGTTGCACCTGATAAATCTGTTGCGTGACATCCAGCACAACTTCTTTGGAAAATTTGTTCTGCACTGTCTGTACTTGCAGACTGGTTCGAAGACTTACTCTCTTCTTTATTTCCACACGCTCCTAAAGCAAAAACGACTGATGTTCCTAGTGCAATAGCCAACAATTTCTTTTTCACTTCTATCGCTCCCCATTGTTGATATTCTTTTCATTCCTAACACACTCATTTTCATTATAAGCATTATCTTCATATAGAAAAACTAAGGTATATTTCATATTCTTCAAAAATACCGTGAGAACCCCAATGATATAAAGCTTTTATAAGTTGTTTCAATTCTGTGAACAACTTATAAACTTCTATAAAGAATCCTTTTTGAACAGGAAATTAAAAAAGTTCTGTATAAAGTCTTACTCTATTGCCGCTCTGTTTTACTATTCTCTACTTTTTACAAAACAATATACAACATTGTATGCTACATATAATCCCATCAAAAAGAGAAGTTGTCGTTTCCAACTTCTCTTCCTCTTTCGTTCATCCATATAGATAAAATAACACTCTTTATATCCTCTATATCCTCAACATACGCCAACAATTTTGTTGGTCTTTTTTCATTTAGCTTATTAGATGCGAGAACGTAAGTAAGCATCAATAAATGGATCAATTTCTCCATCCATAACTGCTTGTACGTTACCAACCTCTGTATTTGTACGATGGTCTTTCACAAGAGAATATGGGTGGAATACGTAAGAACGAATTTGGCTACCCCATCCGATTTCTTTTTGTTCACCGCGAATCTCATCTAACTCCGCTTGTTGCTCTTCTAGTTTCTTTTGATATAACTTCGCTTTTAACATCTTCATCGCATGCTCACGGTTTTTTATTTGAGAACGCTCTGACTGACACGTTACAACCGTATTTGTCGGTGTATGCGTAATACGAACTGCCGAATCTGTCGTATTAACGTGCTGTCCACCCGCTCCACTTGCACGATACGTATCAATTTTCAAGTCTTCTGTACGTACTTCAATTTCAACTTCATCATTGAATTCAGGTACAACTTCACAAGATACGAATGATGTATGACGACGGCCTGAAGAATCGAATGGTGAAATACGCACAAGACGATGTACACCTTTCTCTGCCTTTAAGTAACCGTAAGCGTTATGGCCTTTAATTAATAAAGTAACACTCTTAATACCCGCTTCATCACCTGGTAAATAGTCAACCGTTTCTACTTTAAATCCACGCTTTTCAGCCCAACGTGTGTACATACGTAGCAACATAGAACCCCAGTCTTGTGACTCTGTCCCACCAGCACCTGGGTGCAATTCTAAAATCGCGTTATTTTTATCATAAGGGTCGCTTAGTAATAATTGCAGCTCATACTCATTCATTTCTTGAATTAAGCCTTTTACTTCTGATTCCAGCTCCTCATGTAAATCTTTATCATACTCTTCTTTTAAAAGCTCATGCGTGATTTCTAAATTTTCGAACGTCTCGTCTAACTGACGGAACTTTCCAACCATATCTTTCAGTGCATTCGCTTCGTTAATGACAGCTTGTGCGCCTTGTTGATCATCCCAAAACCCCGCACCCATCATTTTCTCTTCTAATTCTGCAATTTGTTTCTCCTTAGTAGGAAGGTCAAAGAGACCCCCTAAAAGCCGCTAATCTCTTAGCCATTTTCTCTAATTCTTGTCTAATTTCTACTAATTCCATTTCCTTCACCTCTATGTAATTGCTGTTACTTTCGTATGAAAACAAGGGAAACTCTCTCCACTTATGACGGAGAGAGTTTAATCCTTCTTAATTATACATTTTTGATGTAAAACTTTGCAAAGTAGCCTGGGCTAATGCCTTGTATTACTTCCCAATACCACAGCAGTTTTTATATTTTTTACCGCTACCACATTTACATAAATCGTTACGGCCTACTTGGTCACCTTTTACAACTGGCTTTTTCTTCGCTTCTTCGCCATCGCTAGATGGGTGAACAGCTTCACCTTGAACAACTTCTTGACGCTCTAGGTTTTGTTCAATTTCAGCTTTCATAATGTAACGAGAAATTTCTTCTTCAATAGAAGCAATCATTGATTCGAACATTGCGAACCCTTCCATTTGATACTCACGAAGTGGATCAATTTGACCGTAAGCACGTAAATGAATACCTTCACGAAGGTGATCCATCGCATCAATATGCTCTGTCCATTTCGTATCTACAACACGGAATACAACAACTTTTTCAAACTCACGCATTTGCTCTTCTGGCATAAGCTTTTCTTTTTCGTTGTAACGCTCTATTAATTTCGCGATAATTGGCTCGCTCATTTCCTCCGGAGCAAGGCGACGTAATTCTTCTTCTTTTACATCTCCTTCTTGCAGAAGATTTGTATTTAAGTAGTCAACAAGACCTTTAATATTCCAATCTTCTTCAATTTCCTCTTGTGTATGAAGTGCAACTGCACGCTCTACTGTAGATTTCATCATACCTTCAATAATATCGCGTAAGTTCTCAGACTCCATTACCTCTTGGCGCTGCTTGTAAATAACTTCACGTTGCTGACGAAGTACATCATCGTATTGTAGTAACTGCTTACGTGCATCATAGTTATTTCCTTCTACACGTTTTTGCGCAGATTCTACTGCACGAGAAACCATTTTACTTTCAATTGGCTGAGAATCATCCATGCCAAGACGATCCATCATTGCTTTCATATTGTCAGAACCGAAGCGGCGCATTAGTTCATCTTCCATTGATAAGTAGAACTGCGTAACACCAGGGTCTCCTTGACGACCAGCACGACCACGTAACTGATTATCAATACGACGACTTTCGTGACGTTCTGTACCGATAACTGCTAAACCAATGTTTTTAATATCGTCCCCAAGCTTAATATCCGTACCACGACCCGCCATGTTCGTCGCGATCGTTACAGCACCTTTCAGACCAGCTTCTGCAATGATATCTGCTTCACGCGCATGGTTTTTCGCATTTAAGATGTTATGACGTACGCCTTTACGTGTTAACATTTTTGAAATAAGTTCTGACGTTTCAATCGCAACTGTACCAACAAGAACAGGTTGTCCTTGTTTATGACGATTTACAATATCCTCGACAACAGCATTAAATTTACCTTCCATTGATTTGAAGATTAAATCAGCACGATCATCACGAATAATCGGTTTGTTTGTTGGAATTACAATAACGTTCATATTGTAAATGTTACGGAATTCCTCTTCCTCTGTTTTCGCTGTACCAGTCATACCAGATAACTTTTCATACATACGGAAATAGTTCTGGAATGTAATTGTCGCAAGCGTCATACTTTCATTTTGAATTTCTACGCCTTCTTTTGCCTCGATAGCTTGGTGTAACCCTTCGCTATAACGACGACCTTTCATAAGACGACCAGTAAATTGGTCTACAATTACGATTTCGCCCTCTTGTACAACATAATCTGTATCACGGTGCATAACAACGTGCGCACGAAGTGCCTGATTAATATGGTGAAGAAGCGCTACATGTTTTAAGTCGAATAAGTTTTCAATATGGAAAGCTTTCTCGGCTTTCGTAATACCATCTTCTGTTAACATTACATTTTTCGTTTTCACATCAAATGAATATTCTTTTTCATTTTCTAACGTACGAACAAATGCATTTGCAAACATGTATAGCTCTGTTGATTTTTGAGCTTGTCCAGAAATAATAAGCGGCGTACGCGCTTCATCAACTAAGATAGAATCGACTTCATCGATAATAGCAAAGTGAAGTGGGCGTTGAACGCACTGCTCTTTATATAAAACCATGTTGTCACGTAAGTAATCGAATCCAAGCTCATTATTTGTGCTATACGTAATATCAGCAGCATAAGCCTCTTGTTTTTCTTCGCGTGACATACTGTTTAAGTTAATTCCTACTGTTAAGCCTAGGAACTCATGAAGTTGTCCCATTTCGTTCGCATCACGTTGTGCTAAGTATTCGTTGACTGTAACAACGTGAACACCTTTTCCTGTTAAAGCATTTAAATATACAGGCAATGTAGATGTTAACGTTTTACCTTCACCCGTTTTCATCTCAGAGATATTCCCTTCATGTAAGGCAATACCACCCATTAACTGTACGCCATACGGACGCATTCCGAGAACACGAGTCGCAGCTTCACGAACAACCGCAAAAGCTTCAGGTAGTAGATCATCTACTGTTTCACCTTTTGTTAGACGTTCTTTAAATTCAAGCGTCTTCCCTTTTAATTGTTCATCAGTTAATGGCTTAATAGATGGCTCTAGTGCATCAATTTGCTCAACTGTCTTCTGCATACGTTTAATTTGGCGTTGATTTACATCAAACACCTTTTTTAAAATACCGATCATAGGAAATACGCTCCTCTTTTTATTAAAATAAAACTTCCGATTGTTTTTTCTTTTTCTCTATTACAATCAGTCGTTATAAAAATCAAATGTATGTTATGCCAATTTTTCTCCTAATTAAAAAAACTAAAATGTATATACCTAATGATAATTGTAACACTTGTCTTATAACTATGACAACAATCGGCCGAATGTCTCGTTCTAAATTAAGAAAACTTTTTGTAGAAATCTATTTTCAGCAAAAAAAGCGCAGCCATTTCGGCTGCGCTTTTGAATTATTATTTAGTTTCGATCAAACCATATTTCCCATCTTTACGGCCATATACAACGTTAGTTTCGTTTGTATCAGCATTTGTGAAGACGAAGAAATTATGTCCTAGCATATCCATTTGTAGAATTGCTTCTTCAACGTCCATCGGTTTTAAATCGAATCGTTTTGTACGTACAAGTTCTAATTCATCCTCTTCTACCTCATCCAGAACAGCTACTGCCTCTGGAAGAATAAAGTTCGTTTTCACAGAACCTTTCTCACGTAACTTACGATTTACTTTTGTTTTATGTTTACGAATTTGTCGCTCAAGTTTATCAACTACTAAATCGATAGCAGCGTACATATCGCTATTAGTTTCTTCTGCACGAAGTAATAAATCAGTAAATGGAATTGTTACCTCGACACGTTGCTTGTCAGAGTATACTTTTAAATTAACTTTAATCTCTGGGAATGTATCAAAATAACGCTCTAACTTACCTAGTTTTTTCTCTACATATTCCTTTAATGCTGGAGTTACTTCAATATTTTCACCACGAATGTTGAATTTCATAGATGAATTCCTCCTTTCAAGCCTATGTACTATAATTTCGACACCGGCTTAAAAACTCCTTCTAACTTTTTTAAAAAAATTAGTGGAATTGCGATTTTTTTATCGTTTTTTGTTGAAATGAAAAGATGCATCGTTTCTATCTTTATTTTATCCTATTAACATCGTGAATAACGAATATAACTGTGGACAATTCGTTACAGAAAAGAAACAACTTTTTGACAACTTAACTCATAACAAAAAACCCCTTGTAACAAACAAGAGGTTCTACTACATATATATAACGTTGCCACAAACGCAGCTTTCTCTCCCCAAAAACAACATTCCTACAGTTTTACAACATTAGCTGCTTGCGGTCCACGTGCGCCATCTACAATGTCAAACTCAACTTGTTGCCCTTCTTCTAATGACTTATATCCATCTTGTTGAATCGCAGAAAAATGAACAAACACATCATCACCGTCTTCACGCTCAATAAACCCAAATCCCTTTTCTGCATTGAACCATTTTACTCTTCCTTGCATGTTCATTCCATTCCCTTCACTCTAAAAATCAGGGCATTTGCCCCACAATTTCACTATAACGAATGACAACTTACGAAGTCAAAGAAGACTTATCGTCTTTTTATTATCTCTTTCGACAGTTACAAATCAACTTCTACAGAGCGTCAAACTTGAAACTTCTCTAGCTCCTCTATCGTATAAAAGACTTCCAATTTGTCTCACTGTAATTCCTGTCGTATATACATCATCGACGAGTAAAATGTGTTGACCATGAAACATCTCTTCTTCCTGAAAATAAAAAGGATTACTTCCCGAAAGCCTTTCTTTACGTGTCTTCTTACTTTGCTTTTCTGTTTCTCTTCTTCTTAATGATGAATAAGACATGTTGACAGGTAAACAAGTTGCTAATAACTCTGCTTGATTAAAACCACGTTCATATTCCCGCTCCCTACTAAGCGGAACAGCAATAACAGTTGAAACGTCCGTAAAATACTTTTGAAATAGTTCCCGAAAAGATCGATGAAAGATATGAACTAACTCCGCATCTCCCCGAAACTTAAACTGTGCTACTATTTCTTTCATCTCATCATTGTACATGTGCAAAGAACGATTTTTAAAAGGACGATACTTCTCCTCATTTATCCACCTTACACAATCCATACAAATATCATTTTCTTTATATACGGAAGGCAAGTCTTCTAAAGGTCGCCCACACTCTATGCAAATCTTCCCTATAATATAGGAAAGTTTCCGCTCACACCTATTACATATATATTTTTTATGGGACTTTACAAAAAAGGTGTACCAACTAACTGTTTCCAATATATACTCATCACAAAGTAAACAATGCATTAGTCAATCAATCCTTGTTCCTTCGCATTTTTGTTCATACTTTGAATATGTTTTTTCGCCCGTACCATCGACTCTGTCTTACCGTAATGAAAATACATAACCTCGCCATATGGCTCTTCAAAACTACGACCCGCTCGGCCTGCAATTTGTACGAGCGCACTCTCTGAAAAAATTTCTTCTTCTGCCCCTAGCACCGCCACTTGTAAGTTCTTCACAGTTACCCCTCTTTCTAAAATTGTCGTTGTAACTAATAACGGAATGTCTCCCTTTCTGAAGGATGTCACTTTTTCTTTTCTCATCGGATCTTCTGCATGTACGCCATCGATTCGATTATCCAATCCTTTCAATAACAGACTTACATCTTCTATATATCGCACATGAGGAACAAATAAAAAAATAGGATACTTTTTGTTTAAGTTCATTTTTAACCATTGTAGTAACACGCGAGGAATTTTTTTATGATGGAGACTTTTCTTCCAATTTCCGCACCAGCTAAATAGAGGAACTGGTAACGGATGACGATGGTATCGTCCCGAAACAATGATACCTTTTTGTTTCCCCCTTCTGAAATTGCGCTTCCACTTTTCATCAGGGGTTGCTGTTAAATAAATACGCGCCGCTTTCTCTTTCATCGCTTGTTTCACTGCATACTGCAACATTTGATCCGCATGATAGGGGAAGGCATCAATCTCATCTACAATCATGACATGAAATGCTCTATAGTAACGTAACAGTTGATGAGTCGTTGCAACGACTAACGTTGCATCTTTTTCACGATCTACACTCCCTCCGTATAAAGCAGCTACATTTATACTAGGAAACACTTCTTGTAATCTCGGTGCTAATTCCAGTACAACGTCTGTTCTTGGCGTTGCAATACAAACCCTTTCTCCTTTTTGAAGCGCCTCTGCAATACCGTAAAATAACATTTCTGTTTTCCCAGCGCCGCATACAGCCCAAATAAAAAAAGATTCTTTCTGCTTAATAGCTTCTATAACACCTTTCGCCGCCAACTCCTGACCAATAGATAAAGTTCCATTCCACTGTAACGGATTTGCCCCCCTTTCTCCGTTTCTTTCACGAATCCCGCGAACGAGTACAGCACATTCACTAACTCTCCCCATCGTTATACACTTCCGGCAATACGTACATACTCTCCTGCACCTTTTACATAAAAATGATGCAAAGAGTCGTTGCTCTATATTTCCGCAGCGCTGACATGTATATCTAGAAGCATTCTTCATTACACCTTGTACACATACGACCTCTCCCTTCTTTTCCATATCACTTAATTCTCTCCGTAAATCTGAAGAGAGTTCTTCTAATAGTAATTGCTTTCCAGCAAGCATTAGCACTCACCTCCAGCATTACTATAAACCTTGCTTATAATCTCGTAAAAACGCAAAAAGCCGATAACCTACTTATAAAATAGTAAGCTATCGACTTTATACACATGTTTTATTCGTTTATAAATCCTAGAATCGACCGTATCCTAAGAAATGTTTTTGGTTGTAGCTACTGCTTAAGCTAGCGTAAGCAATCCCTTTATCACCAGCATGAATCATTTGGCCATTACCAACGTAAATACCGATGTGAGATGGACCTGGTTTATAAGTACCTTGGAAGAAAACTAAATCTCCAGGTTGTGGGCTACTTACTTTAGAAACTGAGTTCCAGTAACCTGCAACGTCTTGACGTCCTACACCATAGATGTAAGAAATGAATCCACTACAGTCAAAACCACCGTTTGATGGAGATGCACTTCCCCAAACATACGGTAAGCCTAAGTAACCTTGCGCTTTACCAATTACGCCACCCGCATTTGAAGCTGGTGCTGGCTCTGGTTTTTTCGTTTCTTGCTTAGGTGCTTCTTTTTTAGGCTCTTCTTTTTTAGGTTCTTCCTTTTTAGGCTCTTCTTTCTGAGCTTGTCCACCGTTGTTTGCTGGTGCTGCAGGTGCAGCTTGCTCTGCTGGTGCTGGCTGAGCTTGCGCAGCTTTAGCCGCTTGCTCTGCTTGCTTTTGAGCAGCAGCTTCTTGCGCAGCTTTTTCTTGCGCTTCTTGTTCAGCAATACGTTGTAATTGTAACGCTTGCTTCTCAAGATCTTTCAATTGATCTTCCGTACTTGTCATAGAAGTTACAACTGTATCCATTTTACCGCTTAAATCGTTTACTGCCGCTGCTTTTTTCTCTTTTTCAGCGTCAAGTTCTTTCTTAGCAGTTTCAATTTGAGCTTGTGCTTCTTTTAATTCTTTTTGCTTTGTTTTTACCGTTTCAACATCTTTTTTCACGTTCGCTTGATCTTCTTGTTGTGTTTTCATGATATCTTCGTCAGACTCAAGAATTTTAGAAACAGAAGTTAAGCGATCAACTAAATCTGCAACGTTTTTAGAGTTTACAAGAACTTCTGTTACAACATTTGTGTTTGGTTGCTCTTGAAGTGCAACTAAACGTTTTCTTAATAACTCTTCACGTTTTGCAATTTTCGTTTGTAATTCTGCAATATCTTTATTTTTCTTTTCGATTAATTGCTCCGTATCAGCAACTTTTTTCATCGTTTCATCAAGCTTTGAAGCATTCTCTTGAACAGACTTATCCAAACCTTGAATTGTTTTGTTTAAGTCATTCATTTGTTTTTGTAATTCATCACGTTCTTGTTGTTGTTTATGTAAAGTATCATTTTGTGTGTTAATTTGTGATTTCACGTCAGCAATTTTATCTTCTGCAAATACATTTGGTGTTAGCCCTGAAAACATTAACCCTGCAACTAATGCGCAAGATGCCATTTTTAGCTTTTTCATTGTATTTTTTACACCGCTTTCTTTTTTTCTTTTTCCGTATATAACCTATAAAATTTATACCATAATTCGGGATTTTTTTTGCTAATGTTACGCTTTTGTAAAACAAATGTAATATTATATGTAACACTATCGCAAAATATGCATATTTTTGTATGTATGTGTAGAATTTTAAATACTTTTTATAAGCAAAGAAAAAAACGCAAGGTTTCCCTTACGTTTTATTAAATGTACTAAGACGAATGAAATCAAAACGTTATTTCATCCATTTTTCAGCCCAATTTTGGACTTCATCCATAACACTTTCTAATGCTTTCCCTTTATCAGTTAAGCCGTACTCGATTCGAACTGGTACTTCTGGATAAACATTACGAACTACAATGCCTTCGCTTTCCAATTCCTTTAAACGCTCTGACAACATGCGATCGCTCATATTCGGTATAATATCTGCGATTTCTCTAAAACGTTTTGACTCTTCAAGCAAAGATTTAATAATTAAGCCAGTCCATTTCTTACTAAGCAAAGTAAAAGCTGACTCAAACTTTGGACATAAACAAGAATTATGCTCCATATGTTTCACCTCTCTTCCATTATAATATAGTTTCTTGTAAAAAGTAAGTTATAAAACTTTCCTCGTTATTTTATTTTACGTACATTTTACCATTTCCAAATATTAACTTGTCAACTACACGTAAAATATCCGTAAAAAAACCCTCTTCAAAAAGAGAGCTTTTTATATCTTTATTACTTCGTATACCATCCAAGACCTAATGCACCTTCACCTAAATGCGTACCAATTACAGCACCAAAATAACCTATACGGATTGTGACATGAGGATATTTTGCTTCTAATTCAGCCTTCCATTCATTCGCTTCCTCTTCACGTTGTGCATGAATGATAACTGCTTCCATAGGTACACCTTTACTTGCTTGCTCATCAAAAATTTCAACGATACGTTTTAATGCTTTTTTACGCGTACGAATCTTTTCAAACGGAATAATGATTTTATCTCTAAAATATAAAACGGGCTTCACTTGTAACAAACTACCGATGAAAGCTTGGGCACTATTTAATCTTCCTCCACGTTGTAAATGGTGTAAATCATCTACTACAAAATAAGCGTCCATCGTTTGTTTCATTTCGTCAAAACGGGCGATAATCTCTTTCGGATCCTTTCCTTCGCTCGCTAGCCTTGCACCCTCACGCACATAGAATCCTTGTACTTCACAACTAATTTCAGAGTCGTACGTATATACATCAATTCCCTCTACCATCTGTCCCGCTGTCGTTGAAGTTTGATATGTACCACTAATTCCACTTGAAAGATGGATGCTAATAACCGCATCATAATCCTTAGATAATTCTTCATATAGCTCAACAAACTTTCCGATTGCTGGTTGAGAAGTTTTCGGAAGTTCTTCTTGCTCACGTACTTTTACATAAAAATCATCTGCTGAAATTTCAGCTTCTTCTTGATAAGATTCCGTTCCAAACACAACGTTTAATGGAATCATATATATATTGAGTTCATCACGAATATGCTTCGGTATATATGCTGTACTATCAGTAACAATAGCTGTTTTCATTTTCGTACCTGCCTTATAAAAAAGTTTTTATTTCCTAATTTTACACGAAAACTAAAAATGGTGCATCCATACATGAAAATACCGGCTTGAAATTATACTCACCATTTTGACAAATTACAACAAAAAGGTGAAATACTCACCAAAAATTTTAACTTATTTATAAAAAATGTTTGAATATAAAAACGCTCGCTTTTAAAATGTAAAGTACTAGTCACTTTGGTAGATAGGGGCGTATTCGAGTGTTATTACAATATTTAACAATCAAAGACTACGGTGAGCACGAAATTGTCATTCAGAAATCAAGATTTATCTGTTACATTAGCCGAGCTACAACCGAAGAAGAAGCTCAAGAATTTATACAAAAAATAAAAAAACAAAACTGGAATGCGACACATAATTGTTCCGCTTATTTAATTGGCGAACAAGATCAAATCCAAAAAGCAAATGATGATGGCGAACCTAGTGGTACAGCTGGTGTACCTATGTTAGAGGTACTAAAAAAACGCGGTTTAAAAGATACTGTCGTTGTCGTTACCCGCTACTTTGGTGGCATCAAACTTGGTGCAGGTGGGTTAATTCGCGCATACGGAAAATGTACAAGCGAAGGCATTAATCATGTCGGTGTTGTTGAGCGAAAGCTCATGCGTGTTATGCAGACCGAAATTGATTACACATTACTTGGCAAAATTGAAAATGAATTACGCAATTCAAAATATGCCATTAAAGATATACATTATCTCGAAAATGTCACATTTGATACGTATGTAGAAGAAGCTGGAAAACAACCATTCACAGATTGGATGATTGAATTAACAAATGGGAAATGTACAATTACAGAGGGAGATATGTTGTACTTAGAACAAGATGCTATCTAAGAATAACTATATTATCACCTTTAAAGATTAATGTAGTGAATTACTTCCCTACAAATGAACTAAGGAGATTATATATGGAAGAACGTTATTATCATCTCCAAAATAGCAGAATAAAAAAGAAGCGAAGAAGAAAGTTTTTCATCTTCCTTATTTTCTTATTTTTATTTGGCAGTGTAGGACTTTATGTATTAAATTCTTACTCTTCTCTCATGGGGATGTATAGTGGTTTTACTCGTGAAAAATCGGATTTGAGAACCGAAGATGTAGAAATTACAAAAGAACCTTTTACAATCCTTATTATGGGTATAGAGGATTATGCGACAGACGGTCAAAACGGTCGTACAGATTCATTAATGTTTGCAACAGTCAATCCGAAGACGAAGAAAATTTCGCTTATGAGTATCCCTCGTGATAGTCGTGTTCCAATTGTCGGAAAGAATAAAGAGGATAAAATTAACGCTGCGCACGCTTATGGCGGAGAAGAAATGGCAATCAAAACGGTTGAAGGTTTTCTAAAAGTGCCTGTAGACCATTATCTTAAAATTGATTTCCAAGGCTTTAAAGGTATTGTTGATGCTGTTGGCGGCGTTACCGTTGACGTACCCTTCGATTTCTGGGAGCGCTCTGACGTGGATTACTACAAAAAAATTCAATTTAAGCAAGGACAGCAAAACTTAAACGGTGAAGAAGCACTTGCCTATGTACGTATGCGAAAGCAAGATCCAAATGGCGATTATGGTCGAGCTGCTAGACAAAGACAATTACTGGCCGCTGTTGCTCACAAACTAAACTCCACCTCTACTGTATTTAAAATTAAAGATTTAACGACTGTCGTTGGAAAATATATAAAAACCGACATTCCTATTTCAGACGGACTTGCTCTTTATAATAAACTTTCTGGGTTTGATCCTTCCACAATGCAAACGTTAAAGCTTGAAGGTGAAGACAAAAAGATAGGCGGTATTTATTACTTCCTTCCGGATCCAAACAGTGTTGAGGCAGTACGTAACGAAATTAAAAAAGAATTAGGAGAAAAGGTAAACACGCAAGAAAATCCAACAACAAAAACGGAATCAAATTCTAACTCTAGCGAAAAAGCAAAGAAAGAAACGAACCAAAATCAAAATAAAACACCAGCTGAGCCTCCTCCTTCCACAAATGCTCATGCAGAGTGGATTATGAGAAATCAGCAATAACAAAAGAGCCAAATCACATATGATTTGGCTCTTTTTTATTTACTTATTAAAGTGTTGTAAAATTGCTTCTACAATTCGCTCTGATGCACGGCCATCACCGTATGGGTTAGATGCTTTCGACATCTTATCATGAGCTTCTTTATCTGATAACAATTCATCAGCAAGACTAAAGATTGTCTCTTCGTCTGTTCCTGCTAATTTCAATGTACCTGCTTCAATACCTTCTGGACGCTCTGTTGTATCACGAAGAACAAGAACTGGTACACCGAGTGATGGTGCTTCCTCTTGTACCCCACCAGAGTCAGTTAACATTAAGTATGAACGAGCTGCAACATTGTGGAAATCAATTACATCTAGCGGTTCAATTAAATGAATGCGGCCATGATCGCCTAAAATATCATTTGCAGTTTCACGAACAACAGGGTTCATATGAACAGGATACACAACTTGTACGTCTTCATGCTTATCAACAAGACGTTTAATTGCACGGAACATGTTACGCATTGGCTCTCCTAAGTTTTCACGACGGTGAGCTGTCATAAGTACAAGACGATCATTTCCAAGTTTCTCTAATACAGGATGACTGTATGTTTCTTTTACAGTCGTTTTTAGTGCGTCAATCGCTGTATTTCCAGTGATGAAAATGCGTGACTCATCTTTATTTTCTTTCTGTAAGTTCGTCGCTGATTTCGCTGTAGGTGAGAAGTGAAGGTCTGCCATTACGCCTGTTAATTGGCGGTTCATCTCTTCTGGGTATGGAGAATATTTATCCCATGTACGAAGTCCTGCTTCAACATGCCCTACTGGAATTTGATTATAGAAAGCAGCTAAACTTGCAATAAATGTTGTCGTTGTATCACCATGTACAAGTACAATATCCGGCTTTGCTTCTTTCATTACTTTATCCAAACCTTCTAAACCACGTGTTGTAATATCAATTAAAGTTTGGCGATCCTTCATAATATTCAAATCGAAATCTGGTGTAATTCCAAAGATACTTAATACTTGGTCTAACATTTGACGATGTTGCGCTGTTACAGTCACAATCGATTCAATTTTCTCTGGATGTTTTTGCAACTCTAATACAAGAGGTGCCATTTTAATTGCTTCTGGACGTGTCCCGAAAATTGTCATTACTTTTAAACGTTCAGTCATTTCATTGCCTCTTTTCTTTCACTAGTTACAAATTCTATTATGACATATAAGAATATACATGAATACATACCTTTTTAACGAATAACGGAAAAGTCTCTCTTACAAATACTTTCTCTTCCAATCGAATAATAATCTATCCCTTGTTTCTCAACATCCTCATTAGTATAACAATTTCTTCCATCGAATAAAATAGGTTCTCTCATGAGTTGTGCGTACTTTTCTAACGGATAAGCTCTAATTGCTTCCCATTCCGTTATGATAAAAGCCGCACTCGCTCCTCTAATCGATTCATCTATACATTCACTATATTGTATAGTCCCCCCAAAGATATTTTTCATATTGTGAATCGCCTTCGGATCATATAGAACTACATCCGCCCCTATATTTAATAGTTCTTGTATCATAATAAGGGAAGGTGCATCTCTTATATCATCCGTATTCGGTTTAAATGCCGCCCCTAGCACGGCAATCCGCTGCTTATTCATATTTATTACTTTCTTCGCTTTCTCAATCAATAACAACTGTTGTTTATTATTTACTTCAATGACGGCTTTTAACAAACGAAAATCATGCGCCACATTCCCTGCAAGTTGCACAAGGGCTTTCGTATCTTTCGGAAAACACGATCCCCCGTACCCAATGCCCGCATTTAAAAAAGACGCACCAATTCGCTTATCCATTCCCATCCCTTGTGCAACGTCTAATACATTAGCTCCTACCTTCTCACATATATTTGAAATTTCATTGATAAAACTAATTTTTGTCGCTAAAAAGGCATTCGATGCGTATTTAATCATCTCTGCACTTTTTATATCTGTAACATATGTTTTCAAATATAATCCACTATATAAATTTTCAACTTTTCGTGCCGCTTCCTCGTTATCTGCTCCAATTACAATACGATCTCCTTGGAAGAAATCATAAATCCCTGAACCTTCCCGTAAAAATTCTGGATTCGATACGATATGTAATTCATATCTATTTTGTAATCTCTCCTCAATCCATTCCTTCATAACATCATTTGTTCCTACAGGGACCGTACTTTTCGTCACGACAATAATGTCATTCGTCGCATATGTTCCGATATCATCACAAGCATTTCGAATATATGTTAAATCCGCCGTTCCATCTAATAAAGATGGTGTCCCAACTGCAATAAATATAAATTCCGCATCGTTAAATGCTTTTACTCTACTCGTTGTAAAAGTTAAACGATTATTCTCACATGCATCATTCATTAGTTCATATAAGCCAGCTTCATAAATGGGCAGATCCCCTTGTTTTATCCGTTCCATTTTCTCATCATTTATATCAAAGCATGTAACCGAATGGCCTAACATTGCCAAACCTACTCCTGTAATCAATCCAACGTATCCGGTACCTATTATCGTAATTTTCATTTCCTTTTCGCACAGGAATATACAATAGAAAATATACGAATACATAGAATTTTCCCTGTGCTTCCCCCTCTCACATTAAAAATGAGAAAACTCTTTTACTTCTTTATTATATGAATTCCTTTTTTCATTCTTTTTTAAGTTTTTGTAAAATTAAACAACCTTCATTAATTATTTGTTAAACCAATTTGGATTTTACAGGAATGAATACTCCCCCTAATTTCTTTCCTCCAACTAAATTTTAAGGGCTTGAGCATTACTACCCGTACACGCGAGATAAATTCCCACATTTTAACACGGAACTTACTCATTTCTACGTGTAACACTTATAATATTGAAATGAAAGTATTCATCATCAAAGAACAAGAAAAAATGTCATATTCTAAATTCCGATACGATTAAACTTCTCAAACGATTCAACATTCTGTATACCATTGTCATATATTCTATCTGCTCCCATTTACCATACAAAGAAAAAAAGATTGAATTCTAATCTTTTTGTGATACCATATGTTATGAGCCTGTAAATAAACATCATAATTTTCAGATAAATACATTAAAAAAATTACGTTAGACTATAAAAGGGTGGGGTATTCATGGACTCACAAGTGATTTATGCCATTTTGGCATCTTTCATCACTGTACTCGTCGTTACTCCTTTAGTTATTAAGTTAGCTTTTAAAATAGGAGCAACAGATAAGCCAAACGCTCGTAAAGTGCACCAAAAGATCATGCCTCGTCTTGGCGGGTTAGCGATATTTATTGGTGTAGCTGTAGGATTTGTTGTCGGCGGCTTATACGAACAAAGAATGTTATCGATAACGCTAGGTGCGATTATCATTGTAATCATCGGTATTTTAGATGATATGTACGAGTTATCTGCGAAGGTAAAATTCGGTGGACAACTACTAGTTGCCATTATGATTGTAAAAAGTGGATTATTAGTGCAAGTATTATACATCCCAATCCTCGGGGATACTGAACTTGGATGGCTTGCTTATCCGATTACAGTATTTTGGATTGTAGGTATTACAAATGCCATCAACTTAATTGATGGCTTAGATGGATTATCTGCTGGTATTTCATCTATCGTACTTGCAACGCTAGCATATATGGCCTTCACTAGCCCATGGGGCACTGGAGCTGCTATTATCTTACCACTAGCATTAATTACATTAGCAAGTACAATTGGATTTTTATTCTACAACTTCCATCCAGCAAAAATATTCATGGGAGATACAGGCGCACTATTTTTAGGATACTGTATTTCTGTTATATCGTTACTTGGATTATACAAAAGTGTAACGTTATTCAGCTTTATCGTTCCAGTTATCATTTTAGGCGTACCTGTATTTGATACGACATTTGCAATTATCCGCCGTATCGTAAATAAAAAACCTATTTCAGCACCAGATAAATCGCATTTACATCACCGTCTACTTGCAATGGGCTTCTCTCATCGTAAAACGGTACTAATTATATACGCATTCGGTATTTTCTTTAGTGTAAATGCAATCATTTTCTCTAGTGCGACATTATGGTTATCCATTATTCTTCTTTTCGTTTTAATCTTCTTTACAGAGATTATTGCTGAAGTAATCGGGCTTGTACATGAACGTTACAAACCAATTATTTCCTTTTATAAAAAAGTGAAAAAACGCGAAGACTAATTGTAGTATAGCCTTTACTATTATGAAATATTCAAATAGCATCCTCTTTCTTATAAGAGGATGCTATTTTTTTACTCCCCATTTCATATTTCCAAAATATAGTTTGTTTGAGAGTCCCACTATTGGAGAAAGATATACATAATAAGAAAAGGATTATATTTTCTTTTTTACATCTTGATTGTCAAACTGAGGGTGAATGTTATGATCAAGCGAGTATTTCAATCCATTATTTTATTTTTAACAATTACTATGTACGCGTCATCTCATGCAGGAGCGACTACCATTCCCCCTGCTGAACATCATCCAAATACCGAAACTACCTCTTCTACCCAAAAAATCGCGTACTTAACATTTGATGACGGACCAAACAAATATACTACGCAAATTTTAAACATCTTAAAAGAAAAGAATGGAAAAGCAACTTTCTTTGTTATTGGTGGAAAAGTGCCACATTATAAAAAGACAATGCAACGATTGATTAAAGACGGACATTATATCGGACTTCACAGTATGTCACACGATGTAAAACGCCTTTACACTGGTGATCCATCTACTTTAATTACAGAGATGGAACAAGCACAAAGCATCGTTCAGCAAGTTACAAAATTAAATTCACATCTCGTTCGTGTCCCGTATGGTAGCATGCCATACTTAAAAAAGAATTACCGTGATGCACTTGTATCAGCCCAGTATAAAATGTGGGATTGGACAATCGATACATATGACTGGAAAAGCTATGACAATCCTTCTGCCATACTAGAAAGAGTACGTAATCAGAGCGATGAACAAGTCGAAGTGATTTTAATGCATGATTCGAGTGTAACTGTACAAATACTTCCAAAGGTAATTGATTATTTACAGTCACAAGGATACAAACTTCTGCCCTATAATCCATCTTCTCATCTCGAAGTAAACTTTTGGAAAGACACAAGATTGTAACAGCTTTAGCGCTTATATGCTAAAGCTGTTTTATTTTTCTCTTCCCACCCTTCCCATTTTTGTGTAAAATTTTAAATAGTGATGAAGTTTCGAGGTGAATAGAAATGAAACGAATAGATCTCATTTTTAACGCAATACAAAAAGGCAATTATACAGAAGGTGTAACCGCATTAGAACTCGCTACCCTTCTGCAATTAGATCGCGCCAATGTAAGTAGCGACTTAAACAAACTTGTAAAAGATAAACGTTTATTAAAAACAAATACGCGTCCTGTTCGTTTTTATATCGAAACGAACGCTTCATTGGAAACGCATTCAAAAGAAGTGACTTCATTAGATACATTTGCAATTGAAAATACGAGCCTTAAAATCGCAATTGAAAAAGCGAAAGCTTCTATTCTCTATCCTCCAAACGGTATGCATACTTTACTGCTCGGAGAAACAGGAGTCGGAAAATCTATGTTCGCTTCTTTAATGCACGAATATGCAATTGAAGTCGAGCAGCTTCCTAAAAATGCACCATTTATCGTCTTTAACTGTGCTGATTACGCAAATAATCCACAGCTACTACTCGGGCAGTTATTTGGGATCAAAAAAGGAGCTTATACAGGGTCAAGTGATCAAAAAGGGTTAATTGAAAAAGCACATGAAGGGATCCTTTTCTTAGACGAAGTACATCGCCTTCCTCCAGAGGGACAAGAAATGCTTTTCACCTTTATTGACCGCGGTGTATACCGCCGCCTTGGAGAAACAGAAAACGAACGTAAGGCACAAGTATTAATCATTACTGCAACAACAGAAGAACCAAATTCATTTTTATTAAAAACATTTACAAGACGTATACCAATGACTGTCACGCTGCCACCACTTCGTGAGCGTACGCATAAAGAACGCTTTGCTTTACTACAACTATTTTTCACAAATGAAGCAATCCGCCTGCGAAAAGAAATTCACGTTAGTCCGAATGCAATGCGAGCTTTCGTCTTTTACAATTGTCCCAATAACATTGGTCAATTAAAAACGGATGTACAAATTGCCTGTGCGAAAGCCTATTCTGACTTCGTGACAAAGAAACGTGATTCTGTCTATGTTTCAAGTACAGATTTACCTTGGTATATGAAAGAAGGACTATTCATTGAAAGAAAGAGCCGTCACCTATACCAAATACCGAATGAAACATTTGTATTTACAGGTGATGAAGGTTGGAGTAATCATAAAATAGAAAATGAAAAACAGTCTTCTATTTACGATTATATTGATTATAAATATGAAGAACTTCAAGCTCGCGGTATTGAAGAGGATGAATTAGAATTACTAATCGAAAATGATATTCAAAGCTTTTTCGTACAATATTTTAACCAAATGTCAAAAAAGACAAGTCATGAAAATGTTTTTAAAATTGTGGATCGTAATATCGTTTCCGTTTGCGAAAGAATTGCAGAACTTGCTGAAAAGCATTTATCTAAGACGTTTGATGAAAAAGTATTTCTCGCTTTAAGTTTACATGTACAGACAACTTTACAACGTTTGCAAGCTGGCAAACAAATTCATCACCCGCAATTAAATCAAATTCGTACGAAATATAAAGAACCGTTCTCTGTAGCTATGCAATGCATTCAACTACTGGAGGATGAATTACAAATAACAATGCCTATCGATGAAGCAGGCTTTTTAACAATGTTCTTCGTTGTTGATCCAATTCCTGCCTCGCAAACAGAAGTAAAAGTATTAATATTAGCGCACGGTAACGGCATCGCAACCGAAATGGCAAACGTCGCAAACGAACTGCTCGGCATTGATGAAGTAACCGGTATCGATATGCCATTACATGAATCGCCGAAAGATTTCTTAGAACGTGTGAAAGTGTATATGAAGACACTCCAAAATGTAAACGGGCTCCTCTTACTTGTTGATATGGGATCGCTCGCTTATATTGGTGATATATTAGAAACTGAGTTCAAAATTCCAGTGCGTGTTCTTTCCATGACAAGCACTCCACATGCACTAGAAGCAGCTCGAAAAGCTCAGCTTGGCTACTCGTTAGATGCATTATATGAAACGGTGAAGAACTTAACACCGTTTTACTTAAACGTACAAGAAGAAAAGAAAAAGCCACTATCTCCAATGAAATCTGTTATTTTAACAGCTTGTTTAACTGGGGAAGGCAGTGCTTTAGCTATTCAAAAAATGTTGGAAAACTATTTGCGATTTGACAAAGACTTAATTGAAATCATTCCGATTAGTATCGTCCATGAAAAAGATTTAACGAAAATGATTGAGAACATAAAAAAAGAGCGGAACATTATTTGTATCGTCACGAATTTCGATGTGAAGGTACCATGCTTAACGTATCATTTCCAAGACATTGTAAACTACACAGCGATTCAGCCAATTCAAGAATTAATTACGTATGAAGAAACATATGCAAAGATGGCTGATATTCTTGAACAACAAATGCAGCGCAATGACGGAGCACTACTTATTAAAACAATTCGTTACGCATTAAATACAATTCAAGAATTAATTTCCTTACAGCTAACTCCTGACAGTTTAATGGGTGTTATTCTTCATATGAGCTGTATGGTTGACCGTCTTCAAAAAGGAGAAAGCCTTCTCCCTCATCCAGATAAAGAGAAACGAAGACAAGATGAATACTGGATGTATATGAAAGTAAAAAAAGCGTTGCAACCAATTGAAAATACGTTTGAAATACAAATACCTGATGACGAAGTGTTTTATGTTATGGACTTCTTCATTAAAAATCAACCTGCAAAAAATTAATCGAGGCAGTTCTTTAGTATATCGACTGTAACTTGGATTATATTAGCGATTTTCAATATATATCGATTTACCGGCAATAATCGCTAAAATTTGCACCTTATAGCAGAAAAGGCTGTTCCAAAATATGGACAGCCTTTTTTCTACTTCTTTACTTTCCTGATTCTTCCCCTGATTTCGCCCTTCTTATTGGACTTCGTATAAACATTTACATATACATTCGCCTGCACGATTTCTTGCAGTAAGCTATCAAACGCTCTCCCCTGTAACGGCCCTTCAAAATCTCCCACATTAGCTACACCAGTAACGACTCCTTCGTTTACACTAATCCCTTGCTTTAACGGACCAAATAAACTTAAAACAACTGGGCCAATTTGATCCGCTTTCCCTAAATGAATTTGGCATGATGTAACTTTTTCGATGTTTTTCAATATGACGCGATATTGTAATTTCTTTAAATCACCACTAAATATAAACTCTGCTACGCCAAAAGCTTCTGTATTTACAGGAGGTATTTCCCTCTTGCCTGTTAACCTCGCAAAGAAATGTGTTGTCATACGGGCATTCTCCTCATATAAATTTCCCAGCACTACTTCTACTACTTTATGGTTTATACATAATCATTTATGACTTTTTCAAGTGTTAATTACGAAGAAAAGATTCACACAATCTTTACATTACAAGCGTTCCTTTTACCTCACTATCTCTTGTATAATGCACATAGAAAAACATTCTCGGAGGTCGTTTTGAAAAAAAACAAATACACTTTTCACACATTATTAGAGATTTTTCTCGTTTCATTTAAATTAGGACTTACTTCATTTGGTGGCCCCGTTGCCCATCTCGGCTATTTCCACCACGAATATGTACAAAAAAGAAAATGGATGGATGAACGAAGTTATGGAGATTTAGTAGCGCTATGTCAATTCCTTCCTGGTCCTGCTAGCAGCCAAGTCGGTATGGGGATTGGATTATTAAGAGGCGGGGTATTAGGAGCTATTATTTCATGGATTGGATTCACTTTACCGTCTGTGCTTGTTTTAGTTTTCTTTGCCTCATTCCTTAATCAGTTCAATCTTGGAAGTGCTGGCTGGATTCATGGGCTAAAACTTGTAGCAGTCGCTATTGTTGCTCATGCCATATGGGGAATGGCACAAAAATTAACGCCAGACCGAAATCGTGCGACGATTGCGATTGTAACTGCCGCAATCGCCTTATTATGGCCCAGTAGCTGGACACAAGTCACCCTTATTATAATATCTGGCTTTATAGGCTGGTTTTTATATCGCAACCAACCGATTGGCCAATCTCAACATATAAAAGTACGTATTTCAAAAAAAATAGCAGTTTCTTGTCTTATCTTATTCTTCGGGCTGTTACTACTGCTACCAATATTAAGACCGTTCTCTTATTACATCGCTTTATTTGATAGTTTCTATCGCTCTGGTGCACTTGTATTTGGAGGCGGACACGTCGTGCTACCTCTTCTTGAAGGTGAGTTCGTACAAAACGGAATGATGACGAAAGAACAGTTCCTAGCTGGATACGGATTAACACAAGCAATGCCAGGACCACTATTTACATTCGCCTCTTATATAGGAGCAGTGTTAAACGGGACGCTTGGGGCAATACTTGCAACAATTGCGATTTTTCTTCCTGCTTTCTTGCTCGTTATTGGTGTTTTACCATTTTGGAACAGTGTGAGAAAAATATCTTTCATACAAGGTGCACTACTTGGAGTCAATGCCGCTGTTGTCGGTATTTTATTAGCAGCTTTTTATAATCCTATTTGGACAAGCACAATTATGAAAACTGTAGATTTTGTTTTTGCATCTCTTCTATTTTGCTTGCTCGCTTTTTGGAAAACACCACCTTGGGTTATCGTTATACTCGGAGCCTTTGGCGGATATATTCTATCCATTTTGTAAATAGAAAAAACGACGGCATGATATAACCGTCGTTTTTTCTATTAAAACTTCACAAGCTCTATTCCTTCAGGTAATTCACTCTCTGTTAAAATACGCAATTCTTTCACGCGATCCATTACGTAAGAAGAACGCTTCACAAGCTCTGGATCAATATACGCTGGATGAACCATAATTTCTACCGTTTGTTCACCTTGTACTCTTTCTTTTAACTTCACAAAGTAATCTTCCGTCACACCATCCGCGTAAAAGTCACTGTAAAATACGTCAGAAAACGGGCGTACTGCTCGCTCTTCCTCACAACGACGAATCGGAACATTATATGTAGCCGCTAATCTCTCAAGAACATCGTGCAAAATCGGTAATCCGTGCACATGGTGATGACTATCTAAATGAGTTGGCGTTAATCCGTAAGATAAGAATTTCTCAATTTGAGCAGTCCATTCTCGCTCGACTTCTTCCGGATTTATCTTCCCTTCCCATACGATGCTTTGTTTATGAAACAATCCATCGCTACTTACAAGTGATGGTACGTCTCCAAGAAGCGGTTTCCCTGCCGTTAATACGAGATGTACGCCTACCCCTAATGTTTTATACTCTTTTGCTAAGCGTACCGCATGCTCTGTTCCTGGCATATTCATCATCATCGTCGTTGAATTTACAAGTCCATTTACATGTCCATCAATAATGCCGTAATTTGTACCTTCTGTAAGACCGAAATCATCTGCATTTACAATTAACTTAATCATCGTAATACCTCCTAATAAAGTGAAACTTTAATCAGTGGGGGGTTTTCTTCACCCCCCACTGATTATTAGTTNNTTACTGCCCATTAAAGTGGGATAGGATAAAAAAAAGCGGGCTAAATAGCGCCGCTTTATTTCTCTATCTTTTTGAAGAACTGTGGAAGATGTTCTTTATGTGCTTCCAACATTTCATCTAAAATTTGTTTTGCAACCTTATCTGATGGTACAAGTGGATTAATTGTCATAGCAAGCAGCGCTTTATGATAATCCCCTGTAACAGCAGCTTCAATTGTTGTGCGTTCAAATGATTTAATTTGCTGTACTAAACCGCGAACTGGTACTGGAAGATCTCCAACTGCAATTGGTTTTGGACCTTCTTTCGTAATAATACAGTTCACTTCAACAGCTGAATCATGTGGTAAGCTTGCAATTGTTCCGTTGTTTCGTGTATTAACAGGCTGGATATCACCTTTATTATTGTAAATAGACGTAATTAAGCTACATGCTGCATCACTATAATAAGCGCCGCCACGTTTTTCTAATTGTGGTGGTTTAATATCTAAGTTCGGGTCTTTATATAACTCGAATAAATCATTTTCTAATTGTTTTACTACTTCTGCACGTGTACCTTTTTCAACTGAAGCTTCTTTCTCTTCTTCTAACATTTCACGTGTTTTGTAGTAGTAACGATGGTATGGACATGGAATTGCACGAAGGCCGCGAATAAAGTCTGGCTCCCAGTTAAGCGCTGCGATATTTTCCATCGTAATTTGCTTTTCTGGATCTGTTACAAGCTCTAACACACGATCCATTACACTTACGCCATCTAAATATACGTCTAGTCCATATACCATATGATTTAACCCTGCAAAATCAACGTGAACACGACTTGCATCTACTTCAAGCAATTTTGCAAGACCCATGCGAATTCCGATTGGAACGTTACATAGACCAACTACTCTTTGAATATTTGTATAACGAAGGACAGCTTCTGTTACCATACCTGCTGGGTTCGCAAAGTTAATTAACCATGCATTCGGACAAAGCTCCTCCATATCCTTACAAATATCTAAAATAACAGGAATCGTTCTCAGCGCTTTGAATAAACCACCAGGACCATTCGTTTCCTGACCGATTACATCATATTTTAATGGGATTGCTTCATCTTTTGCACGAGCTTCTAATAAACCTACACGAAGCTGCGTAGTTACGAAATCAGCATCTTTTAATGCTTCGCGGCGATCAAGCGTTAAATGTACCTCGATCGGTAAACCAGATTTTTTCACCATACGTTTCGCTAAGTTACCAACGATTTCTAACTTTTCTTTTCCTGCCTCAATATCTACTAACCAAATTTCACGAACAGGAAGCTCATCATAACGTTTAATAAATCCTTCAATTAACTCTGGTGTATAACTAGATCCACCGCCGATTGTAGCAATTTTAATTCCAGTCATGCTTTATTCCCCTTTCGCTTCTAATTTTTTATAAAGATCAATAAATTCTGCCGCCAATTCTTTTACTGTAATCGCATTCATTAAATGATCTTGTGCGTGAATTAAAAGGACACTAACCTCTGTTTTTTCTCCTCTTGCTTCTGATTGTATGAGCTCTGTTTGGAAATGATGCGCTTCATTAATCGCTTCTTTCGCCTTCACCATCGCTTCATCAGCCTCTGCCATTTTCCCCTGTTTGGCAAATTGAAGTGCCTCCATCGCAAAGCTTCGTGCATTACCACTATTTAAAATTAATTGAAATGGAATTTGTTCTGCTGTAGTCATCATAATTACCGCCCTCTCTATTATGGTTCAACCGATTGAAATACCCCTTCAGTTTGAACATTTCTATTACATTATTATTTTATAAATGATAGTTTGGTGTTCTTGTAGATGGATTTCATCTTTTTGAACATGATATAAAGGTGATTGTTCTCACAGATAACACTATCTGCGAGAACAATTACTATGTTACATAGGTACAGAGTTGTCATTTCCTTGTGCTGCTGCTTTTTCAGTACGAACAACAGAACGATCGCATAATACAACGAATGGATAGTAGATTACCATCGCAATTACAAAGTTGAATAACTGTAGAATTGCCCCTGAAAGATGTCCACCTGTTACAAGATAACCACTAATAATTGGTGGTGTTGCCCATGGAATCATCGCAACTGTTTTTGGTACCCATCCAATAGATATAGCTGTATAAGAAGTAATTACTAATACAATTGGTGTTATGATAAACGGCAAGAATAAAACTGGATTTAAAATAATTGGTGTACCAAAGATTACTGGTTCGTTAATGTTGAATGCACCAGGTCCAATTGATAGACGAGATACACCGCGTAATTGTGCACTTTTTGCTACAATTAACACAACGACTAAGAACGCTAATGTTGCACCAGAACCACCAAGATATACGAAAGTATCAAAGAATGGTTTTGTAACAATGTTTGGAACATCAAATGCAGATGTGCCACCTTGGAATAACTTCATGTTTTTCTCTAATGCCGGTAAGTATAATGGCTCAATAATACCACCAACGATATTTGGGCCATGTAAACCGAAGAACCAAAGAAGATGAACAAGGAGTACAATGACAATTGCACTTGGTAATGTCCCCGCTAAACTTTGCAGTGGTGATTGAATCGTATTAAAGATAAATTCATGAACACTTGTACCAGCTAATTTCACTGCTAATTGAATACCTGCAACTACTGTTAAAATAACAAATGCTGGAACTATAGCTGCGAACGATCTTAAAACTGCTGGTGGTACTCCATCAGGCATTTTAAATGTAATGTTTCTTTGTACAAAGAAACGGAATACCTCAGTAACAAGGAGTGCCACAATAATTGCTACGAATAACCCTTGTGCACCTGTCCAAGCTAAGTTCAATCCGCCTTCTTTCGGTGTTGTTGGCGTAAGAATAATTAACGCACCAAATGAAATAATACCTGCTGACAAACCATCAACGCCGTAAGATTTTGCTAAGTTATAACTTGTTGTAAATGCTATGATTAGTGCTAGAATCGCGAAAGAACCAGTCCACATTCCACCGCCAACTTGTTTCCACGTTTCACCAAACAAACCTTTCATGAAATCTTGGAAAGCTTCAGACGGAAAACCATTAATTAGTGATGCTAGTGCACCAACTAAAATAAGTGGCATAACTGCAATAAATCCATCACGGATCGCAGCTAAGTGACGTTGCGATCCGATTTTACCAGCGACAGGAACAATATATTTCTCCATAAATGCAATAAACTTTTGCATTTCGCTTCCCCCCCTAATTATTTTTTAAGTGTTAATGCGTGATCTAAAACTGCTTCTCCATTCATCATGCCGTAGTGCATTGGATTGATAACATCGATTCCAACGTTTTTCTCATCAGCAAGCGTTTTCATTGAAGACAGCATGTAACGAACTTGTGGTCCTAGTAATAATACATCTGCTTGATCGATATTGTTTTTTACTGCATCCCCAGATACAGCCCAAATCTTTCCTTCTAGACCGCGAGCTTTTGCAGCCGCTTCCATTTTTGTAACTAGTAAACTTGTAGACATCCCTGCTGAGCAACATAATAAAATATTCATTTGAAAATCCCCCTTGTGTAGTATAAAAAATTTATGTTTTATTTATTTTTCTTTACGCTATTTATTAATGCAATTATCGTGCCAACTTTTTAAAACCACTAAAATCAGTGCTTTTTCGAGCATTTTCTTTGTGTGTTAACGCTTTCAATTAGTGTGTCACTCAAAAAACACACAGTGTGTTATAAAACAACACGCTTTTAACACATAACTGTATGAAAATAGATTAGTGTTTAGTTGTCTAGTTGTATTTAAAATAAAAAACACTAAAAAATCTTTTTTAGCATGAAAATCTAGTGAAAAATAAACCTCTCTTAAACACACTCTTTTCTCTATTGTCCAAGCAGCTTCTACTAGATTACATAGAATAGAGTAAAATAACACAATTCGAAAGGGGATTCCTATGCCAAAACATAGAAAACAGAAGAAAATAAAGATTTATAGAATAACTAGCTATAAAAAAGACAAGCGCTCTGAATTAAACTCTGAGAAATTTGGACTAGAACAACGGGAAATAGAAAATAAGCAGGACAAGCACAGTAAACAAGACAATCCGAACAAGCAAGAACAATCGGAACCTATAATAGAAACAAGTTCACACAACTTAGATATATGGGATGAAATTTCTCTCAAAGAAATACAAGCTGGTGAACATACAAGTTTATTTACAGAACAAAGTAATTACCAAAATATTAATTTGTTACAAGTAAGCGATGTTCGTTTATATTTGGACAAGCAACTACAATTCAGTTCCGTTGATGAGCAAATTTATCATGAAGCACTTGTTCATCCAATTATGTCAAAGGTAATTGATCCAAAACGTGTTCTTATATTAGGTGGTGGCGATGGTCTTGCTTTACGAGAAGTTTTGAAATATGAAACTGTGCTACATGTAGACCTTGTTGATTTAGATGGATCGATGATTGATATGGCTCGTAACGTTCCTGAATTAGTTTCTTTGAACAAAAGCGCATTTTTTGATAATCGTGTGAACACACACGTATGTGATGCAAAAGAATTTCTGAATTCCCCTTCCTCTTTATACGATGTAATCATTATTGATTTTCCAGACCCAGCGACAGAGTTGTTAAGTACTTTATATACAAGCGAACTTTTTGCTCGTATAGCTACATTTTTAACAGAAGATGGAGCATTCGTCTGCCAATCTAATTCGCCTGCTGATGCACCTCTAGTATACTGGAGCATCGGTAACACAATTGCACACGCTGGATTAACTGTGAAAAGTTATCATACAATCGTTCCTTCTTTCGGAACTGACTGGGGTTTTCATATTGCTGCTAATTCTGCCTATGTACTGGATCAAATTGAGCAATTATATGTTGTGCCAACTCCTCGAACATTACCTTCTCTTCTTTCTCCTTTATTTCAATTTAAAGAAGAACATTTAGAACAACGTAATCTCGCTCTTTTAAATTCAGAATCGAACCTTATCCTACATCAATGTTACAAAAAGGAAATGGAATTTTAACGATATTATAGTGAGGAGTGCTACCTTATGGAATACTCTACTTTCGGTAAGCATATAATAGTAGATTTATGGGGAGTGGACTTTTCTCTATTAGATGATGTTCACTTTTTAGAATATCATTTAGTTACCGCTGCTGATCGCTCTGGTGCACATGTTTTAAACGTAAGTACAAAAGAATTCAATCCGCATGGCGTTACTGTTTTAGTTTTACTATCTGAAAGCCACCTTTCTATTCACACTTATCCAGAAAAAAACTTTGCAGCCATTGACTGTTATACGTGTGGTACGACCGTTGAACCGCAAATAGCGATTGATTATATCGTAAGTATATTAAAACCAAATGAGATGCATATAAAAAAGCTAATCCGTGGTATAGGGGAGATTGTTACTACCGATTAAATACCACCCTTACTCATTTCTAAAAAGGAGGATTGTAAATACCATCAGTGGAACGAACACTCCACTGATGGTACAGACACATACATAAAAAACCTTGCATACGCAAGGTTCATTCAGCTACCGACATCTTCTTATATAATTCTACAAATTCACTCGCTAATTCCTTCACCGTAATTGCATTCATTAAATGATCTTGTGCGTGCACCATCAAAAGGGTAACTTCGGTCTTTTCCCCACCAGCTTCTTTCTGTATGAGATCCGTTTGTACACGGTGCGCCTCTTTTAATTCTTCTAACGCTTCTTGTAATTTAGCTTCTGCTTCTGTAAACTCTCCACGCTTTGCGCAATCAATTGCTTCCATTGAACAACTTCTCGCATTTCCCCCATGCAAGATTAAGTGAAAGGCCTTCGTTTCTATCGTATCCATTTTAGTTCTTTACTCCCCCTTTTCTTCCGCCACTTTTTGTTTATCCCATATTTTTAAGAACGGTAAATAAATGAAGAATGCAAGCGCAAAGTTAACAAGTTGTAAAACAACACCTGAAATTTTCCCACCTGATCCTAAATATCCACTAAATAGAATTGGTGTCGTCCAAGGAACAGCAGCACCGCTCGGACGAGCAACTAATCCCCATTCCATTGCAAAGTAAGAAACAATTGTTAACACAACTGGAACCAATATAAATGGAATTAATAAAATTGGATTCATGACAATCGGCATCCCAAAAGTTACCATCTCATTAATATTAAATATACCAGGCGCAATTGACAATCTACCTATACTTTTTAATTGCTGACTTCGGGCAAATAATAACATTCCTACAACTAAAGCAAGCGTTGCACCAGATCCGCCCATATAAATCCATAAATCAAAAAACTGTGCAGTAATCGTATTTGGTATATCTTGCCCTGCTTGGTAAGCAATTCGGTTTTGATCCATTAACGACAACCAAACGGGACTCATTACACCACCAACAATAGTAGCTCCATGAATTCCACATGACCAAAGAACATGAACGAGAATAACAGCTATTATTGCGCCCCAAAGACTAGCACCAAGTACACTAAGTGGTTCCTGTAAAATTTGCCCTACAATATTATGGATACTGCCAAAAGAAGTATTTTCTATAATTAAGCGTAAAAGCCAAATAACCGTTACAACAATAAATCCTGGAACAAGTGCGGCAAATGAACGTGTCACAGCTGGCGGAACTGTCTCTGGCATCTTTATAATTATCTTTTTTTGTACAATAAACCGATAAAGCTCAGTAGATATAAGTGCAATAATCATTGCTACAAATAACCCTTGGCTTCCCATTAATGCAGCTGGGATAGCACCTTCTACAAGTACACTCTCTTTTGTACTTGGTATAATATATGCAACTTGAAATGGCGTCGCAAGTAAAAATGTCACAAGCGACAATGCCCCGGATGCTAAAGCGTCCACTTTATAATATTCTCCAAGCCTGTAAGCGATTCCAAAAACAGCTATTAAAGCCATTATATTAAAAGTTGCACTAACTGGATACCCCAAAGCCCTCTGCCAATTCTCCCCAAACAAACCGGCCATAAAATCATTATAACCTGGTATTGGTAAAGCACTAATGATGAGGAAAAATGATCCTATAATTAAGAAAGGCATCGTCAATACAAGTCCATCACGAATCGCTAGCAAGTGCCTCTGCTCTGCAACCTTCCCTGCTACTGGCATTACATATTTCTCTAAAAACCGTATCATCTATCCCACTCTCCTCATGGTTTCATTGACAAAGCTGCTTGCAGGATTGCTTCCCCATTACAAAGGCCGTAATGGACGGACTGAATGACATCAACAGGTATCCCTTTCCCTTTACATAACTCTTTCATTTTCGGTAATAAATAGCGTACTTGTGGTCCAAGTAAAAGTACATCAGCTTCATCTATGTGACTATTTACTTCAGAACCTGATACTGCCCAAATCTTTACCTCTATCCCTCTTGCCTCTGCTGCTTTCTCCATTTTCGTAACAATTAAACTGGAAGACATTCCCGCTGCACAGCAAAGTAAAATATTCATCCCTTTTCCCTCCCCCTTTTTCCAAACCTAAGTCACGGTGCATCCTTTGCCACCACTAGGTTACAAATATATATGTCTAGATTTCCTGCTGTATGCCGAGCTTAAAAACAAAAATTTCTCGGTTTTCACGCTATTCCATCTATCATTATTCTCCTAGTAAAGAAGACGCTAACTCGCTATAATAATTCAGTATGATTTTTTTAATTGATAGGAGGATATATTTATGAAGGCATATCGCTTTCCACTTATTTTATTATCTTCTATCCTAATTGGTGGTTTCATTGGTTATTTCATGGGTGCCGATGCAGTTGCTTTAAAGCCGCTTGGTGACATTTTCTTAAACTTAATGTTTACGATTGTTGTACCGTTAGTGTTCTTTAGCATTGCATCATCTATTGCTAATATGGATGGATTAAAACGTTTCGGTAAAATTATGTCTAGTATGGCTGGGACTTTCTTATTTACAAGTATTTTAGCTGCTATTTTTATGATTATTGTCGTGAAGGTATTCCCGCCAGCACAAGGTGTTGTATTAGAACTAACACAACCTGACAAAGCTGAAAAAGTAGTTAGTGTTGCAGATCAAATTGTCGGTATTCTAACAGTATCTGACTTCTCGAAGTTACTATCTCGTGAAAATATGTTAGCTCTTATTTTCTTTTCTATTTTAATGGGGGTTGCAACTTCAGCAGTTGGTGAAAAAGGAAAGCCATTCGCTACATTCTTACAAGCTGGTGCAGAAATTTCAATGAAAGTTGTATCTTTCATTATGTACTACGCTCCAATCGGACTTGCTGCTTATTTCGCAGCATTAGTTGGTGAATTTGGACCACAACTTCTTGGAACTTACTTCCGAGCAGCAATGGTATACTATCCAGCGTCTCTCATTTACTTCTTTGTATTCTTCACGTTCTATGCATACCTTGCAGGTCGCAAACAAGGTGTACAAGTATTTTGGAAAAACATGGTCTCTCCTACAGTTACATCACTTGCAACTTGTAGTAGTGCTGCTAGTATTCCAGCGAACTTGGAAGCAACGAAGAAAATGGGTATCTCGTCTGACGTTCGTGAAACAGTTGTCCTTCTTGGATCTACACTTCATAAAGACGGCTCTGTTTTAGGCGGCGTATTAAAAATCGCATTCTTATTCGGTATTTTCAACATGGAATTCGAAGGACCGAAAACATTAGCAATCGCACTTGTTGTTTCTCTATTAGTAGGGACAGTAATGGGCGCTATTCCAGGCGGCGGTATGATTGGTGAAATGTTAATCGTTTCTTTATATGGCTTCCCGCCAGAAGCATTGCCAATTATCGCAGCAATCAGTACAATCATTGATCCTCCTGCAACGATGTTAAACGTAACAGCTGATAACGCTTGTGCCGTAATGACAGCTCGCCTTGTAGAAGGTAAGAACTGGATCAAAAACAAATTTGCTTAATAAATAGAAAGAGGATGCTCGTTTTGAGCATCCTCTTTTTGTCGTTATTTGTTGATAAGTCGATATCCCTTGTCGAAACGTCGATATATTGAAAAAAACGTTGATATATTTGAAGTTATGAACGATATATCCAAAAAATCGTCGATATAATCCATTCCGCCACAAATTTGTTAAAACCTTCACAAATATTCCACACTCATTATCCATTCTCCGTACTATAATCATGTATGGAAAAGGAGATGGACACAATGACACAAAGCGCACCAGAATTTAAAGTTTTGCAAAGCATTGCATTCCTTGCTGTCGTTTTGCAAAGTTCGTTATTATATACAATGAATCAAGGACATGTTTTACTTGAGCAATCCCTCATTATGGGCATGCTATTTAACCTTGCAAAATTTTCAGCACCTGCATTCATATTTATCGTCGGCTTTCACTTAATTCGGCAATATACGAAGCAACTAGCCTACACAGAATATCTTTATGAAAAAGCCACACATTTACTCATTCCTTATTTCTTCTGGTCTATTCTTTACTTATTAACAACAAACGATATGATTACACTACAAAGCGGAATAAAAAGTTTATTACTCGGAACAGCAGCACCCCATCTTTGGTACGTAATTATGATGTTCCAAATTCACTTATTGTTCCCTTTGCTATGCACGCTATTTTATTGGTTTCAAAAACGAACAGAAAATAAAAAAGACATATATAAATATATGACCGTCTTTGCTTCTCTATATTTCCTCTTAATGTGGTATTCTTCTCACTACATTTTTAATGGAGAGAAATTGACTAGCTCAACCATTTTGCATTATACAGACCGTTCCTTCTTCTTCTACTCATTCTATTTTGTCATGGGAGGAATCGCTGCTGTCGCACTAAAAGCGTGGCGTACATTTGTCATAAAACATATTCCGCTTATTACAATCTTATTTTTTATCTTATTTTTATTCATCAATTATGAGTTATTTAGTTTTTACGGAGCAAACTCTATTCATTTAACCGTTTCGACTTATTTAAAACCGTCTATGTTTTTATATATCGTATGCGAGATTATTATACTTTACGTGCTGTCTATTACAATCGTACAGCGACGCGGTTTCTTATATAAAGCTTTACGCTTTATCGGGAATTACACATATGGCGCTTATTTAGCTCACTTTTTCTTCTTGCAACTATGTACAAAATTTCTTTCTTTATTCACACTGCAAGAAAACACCATATTATATAGCCTATTATTATTTACAATAACGGCCACAATCTCGATTTCAGCAATGGTCATTTGTAGTACACTACCATTTCATACGTGGATTACGGGCCCTTCTCCTAGGGCAAATATGAAATGGGCGAAGATTGTACTTCGGAAAAATCACGAAAAAGTATTCAAATCATATCTTTGATATAATAGAATTCCATACAAGAAAAGAAAGTAGGACAAACCTATGATTAATCAAATTGGACAAATTATGTTATATGTAAATAACCAAGACGAAACAGTGCAATTTTGGACAGAAAAAGTAGGGTTCCAAATCATCGCTGAAGAAAATAACGGAAAAGGATTTCGCTGGATTGAAATCGCTCCAACGAAAGATGCAGGCACAAGCATCGTCCTTCACGATAAAGCGTTAATTGCGAAGATGCAACCTGAATTAAACTTACATACGCCTTCACTTATGTTCTTCTCTAATAACTTAGTTCAACTGTATAAAGATCTTTCTGAGAAAAACGTTACAGTTGGGCAAATTGTAGATTTACCTACAGGTAGAGCATTCAACTTTGCTGATAACGAAAATAATTATTTTGCGGTAATGGAACGTAAATAAAAAGAAGCTATCCGAAAAAATCGGATAGCTTCTTTCATTTTAAGAAACTTGTTCTGCATTCGTTTCCTTATGCTGTATATGACTCGTGATCCAAGCAATTCCGCCGGCAACAACGAGATAGCATAATAATATTAAAATTTGCATTTGTAATTGCGACCAATCTCCTAAAGAAATCACATCTTGTAATCCTCTAAGAGAATGGGACATTGGGAGAAATTGTCCAATCTTGCTAAGAATAGCTATATTTAATTCTCCTGGGAAAGTACCTCCGCTCGTCGCTAATTGCAAGACGAGAAGTGTTACCGCTAAGAACTTTCCAACGAGACCAAATACCGTTACTAACATGAGAATAAATGTCATGAACGTAAAGGAAATAACAATACTTGATAAAATAAAGAGTGGCACACTTGCAACTTCTAATTTCATAGCTCCTAGCACAACCACATCTACTAGTAATGCTTGAATAAGTCCAATTACATATACCAATCCTAGTTTATTAATAAAATGTACCGTTCCGCTTACCTTCATATTTTGTCTACGGCCAAGAGGTAAAATATTCGATGCCATAATTCCGCCAACATAAAATGCAAGTGATAAGAAATATGGTGCAATACCTGAACCGTAATTAGGTACATCAGAAACTGTCGACTTCACTAATTGAACTGGCTCTGAGAACATCGTATTGCGTGCATCATCATTGCGAACATCCGCTATCTTCTCTGCTCCATCCCCCAATTTCGTAGAAAGTTCTTTCGCGCCATCGTCAAGTTTAACAAGTCCGTTCGTTAATTGATCAGCACCATGATTTAGCTCTGTTCCGCCACTCGCAAGGTGATTTACACCTTCTTGTAATGATGTAAATCCACTTCCCCACTTCGTAAATCCATTAGCTAAATTCGCAGCACCATCTGCAATCTTTTTCGTTCCAGTAGTAGCCTCATTTAACTTAACTCCAAATGTATTCATGCCTTCTTCAATCTTATGTTGACCGTCAGCAAGCTTCTTCGCGCCTTGAGTCAATTGTTGTTGGCTATTATTTAAAGAGTTTGTTGCTTTAGCTAATCCATTAGAAGTAGCAATAATCTTTTGAAAGGCAGGATCTTGTTGCACTTCTGGATGACTTTTCACGTACTCTTCTAATTGTTGTTTCATACTATTAGCCGCACCATCCGCTTTTACTTGGCCTTCAGCAAGCTTCTCACTTCCGTTCAACCATTCATTTGTACCCGCACTTAATTCACTAACCCCTGATTGTAAAGTTTTTTCACCTTGCATCAATAACTCCATCCCGCTATGAAGCGAGTTTGCTCCTTGGCTTAGCTCGTTTGCTCCGCCAGTTAAGGCTGATTGGCTAGCAGCAAGTTTTTCACTTCCCTCTTTCACTTTTGATGTCCCGTCACTTAAACGATGAATACCATCTACAAGCTGATTCGCCCCATTTTTTGCATCTGTCGTTCCTTCATGTAACTTTTCAGCGCCATTACTTGCATCACTCAATCCTTGCGCTAAGTCTTGAAACTTTGAAAAGACACCTTCTGTATAAGATTTCGTAATACTATTTGAAATTTTTGTTTTCATATTTTCAACAGCTGTCGTTCCAATTTGAGCTGCTACAAAGTTTTTACCCGGATTTACTTTGTACTGAAGCTGCGCTGGCTCTGGCTTCTCATCCATTAGTGTACTTACCTTTTGAGAGAAGTCCTCTGGAATCGTAACAACCATATAATACTTATCTTCTTTCAACCCTTCATCAGCATGTTTTTCTGATACGAAATGAAAAGCTAGATCCTTATTCTCTTTTAAATTTTTTACAAAATCGTCTCCTGCGTGAATTGTTTTTTCATCCATCGCAGCACCCTTATCTAAATTTACAATCGCAACAGGTAATTTATCTAATTTCCCATATGGATCCCAGTATCCAGCTAAAAAGAATCCTGAATAAATTAAAGGAACGATTAATAAAAAAATTAAAGCGATACGTCCATGTTTATGGTGCCACATCGCTTTCCAATCTTTAAATATAAGTTGAATTCCATTCATGAAACATACTCCTTCTCCTAATTTCACACCATTACAATGGTTTAACAGATTTACTATACACGCCACTTTTCATACTGTATAATACATCTTTAATTATCAATTCATTCCTTTTGGTCTATAGAAAGGAGAATCAAAATGGAACTTCTTCAACTAAAATACTTTCAGACAGTCGCACGATTAGAACATATGACAAAAGCGGCTGAGGAATTGCATATTGCACAACCTTCACTCAGCAAAACAATCGCTAGATTAGAAAAAGACTTAGGCGTCCCGCTATTTGATCGCCAAGGTCGACAGATTACATTAAACTCTTTTGGGAAAGTATTTTTAAAACGAGTAGAGCGCATTTTTCATGAATTAAGTGAAGGTGAACGAGAAATTAAAGATTTAGCTGAATTACAACAAAGCTCTATTACACTGGCAGTTTCTATTCCGAGAATATTACCAGAACTACTCGGTTCTTTTTTACTAGAACATCCTAACGTTCGGTTCCAACAGTTTCTCGCATCTACTCCTTCTATGAAACGACAACTAGATAATATAGAAATTGACTTTTGCATTTCTTCTGTGCCAATTGAAGGCGAGGAAATTATGTGGGAACCACTTATTACAGAAGAAATTTTCTTAGTCGTCCCTTCAGGTCATCGTTTATCAGGACGCGACAGTATTCACCTGCATGAAGTAAAAGACGAATCGTTTATTAGTATGAACACTGGTTACGGATTTCGGCACTTAACAGATGAATTTTGCAAGGAAGCTGATTTCACTCCGCATATCGCTTTTGAAGTAGATGAACCAACCGTAATTAGCGACCTTATTAAGCAAGGTCTCGGCATCGCTTTCGTCCCAAGTTTAACTTTATTAAAAAACTCTACTTTAGCATTAAATAAGTTACGTATTATTGAACCGAATTGCGAGCGAACTATCGGCTTAAGTTGGTCGAAAAAACGCTATTTATCGAAAACTGCTCAGCAATTTCGTGAATTCGTGATTAACTACTTCTCTAATATTAAGACGTAAAATTATATGGATAAATAACGATACAAATAGAAGGTGCCCCCTCAAAAGGATGGCACCTTCTATTTCTTACTCTTCTCCAATTCCATTTCCGCTAAAAGTGGCAATACGTTATCGAAAATATGTGTATTATTATTTCCGCCCGTTACGTATCCACCATAATATCTACTAAATACATTATCATTTCGAAATGTAACCATATGATCATATAATTCCTTTGCAAACTTTGTATCACCTGTTTGTAGTACGTACATAATCGTTAATCCGTAAGCCGCTGGTGATTCATAATTCACAGTTTGTTTTCCCGTTTCTAAATTGTAACGACCGTATAGCTTTCCATCCTCCTGAAATTTCTTCTTTATAAATTCCAAGTAAGCATCTGATGAAAGGCCACCTAGACTCCGGTGATAAGCAACGTATGATTGATCAATTAGATTCACTTCTTTATCGTACGTAAATGTGCCATCTTCTTTATACTCTTTCGGGAATGCCCAGCCATGCCTTGGGTAATTCGCTAAAAATTGAACGACTTCCTGATATTGCTGAGCAGAAACTTTGCCGTACTTCTTCATATAGGAGAATGCGTGCGGATTTAAGTATGATGTCGTTGCAAAATTATTTTGCTTCCCTGCATCTGCATCATAATAATCAACGTAATAATTACCTTTCTTATTATAACGAATGACAGCGTCACTCAATTGATCTGCCAAGTTTTTATAACGCTCTTCCTTATACATTTCATAAGCACGATATAATTGCTCTATAATACGAAGATCATCTATAAGTGCATTGGTAGCCGATTGCATTTCTCCCTTTTCAGAGATTTTCCATATAACGATTTGATCCTTATGTACAAAGTTATTTTGAATAACCTTAACTTGTTCATCGAATAACGCTTGATCGTCTTTATCGAGTGTATATTGTAGCCATAGCCCTGCCGATTCCGATAGAGCTTCACGGCCCTTCGCTTCACCCGTGCCTGCCTTTGTATCCGCTAAACGATATGTAGCAAGCGTCCCATTGTCATTCACCATATGTCTCAAAATAAAATGTTCTGTACGGTTTCCTTGTATAGCTGACCAAAATACAATTCCACCTAAAGCGATTGAGAGAACAACTCCAACCCCTATATATAAACGTTTCCGCAATCCTTTCACCTCCCTATTAAGGCTAACCTTAATTTTACCAGAACATACACAAATTCAAAAAAGACAATCTATTAGATTGTCTCCCGTTCCTCTATCCCTCACAAGCCTCTTTAGAAGGTCTATATAGCGATTCCACAAGTCGATCATACTCCCGACGCGTAATCTCTTTATTATACAGCTTCAATAATAAATCTCTATGCTCTTTTGAAAATGCCATCTTTTTAATGACTTCAGGATACATAAAACATCCTCTCCATTTCACATAAACTTCTTCACCCCGGAAAAATAGAACTTATGTTCGCATAAAAGATTATAAAATATTCCTTACTAAAAAACAAACAAAATATTATTAAACATTAACTTCTTTCTTTTTAGAATATTCAAACATTATATTACCATATCCACTTTTTAAATACATATATATTTTTGGTAGTTTTTTTGAATAAATCTTCCAATTCAATCAGAAAATAATGGCAAAAAAGAAGAGGAGTTTACATATGGATACGGTAACATTAGCAAGAGCATTTTTCGGTTCTTCATTAGCATTCCACATTATCTTTGCAACACTTGGCGTGGGACTTTCATTAATGATTTTTATAAGTGAAATACTCTACCACTGGAAGAAAGATTCCGACTACGCCATTATGGCGAAAAGATGGACGAAAGCGTTCGCCATCCTTCTCGGTGTAGCAATTCCGACTGGAACAATCGTTGGTGTGCAAATCTCACTTCTTTGGCCTGGTTTTGCCAAAATTGTTGGGCAGGTTATTTCTGTCCCCTTTCAAATTGAGATTTTCGCCTTCTTTTTAGAGGCTTTGTTCATGTCCATTTATGTATACGCAGCTGACAAACTCCCTCCATTCATGAGATTAATCTCATTATTCTTCGTCATGATTGGTGCCACGGCATCTGCCGTGCTTATTACATCAGCAAATACATGGATGAATACACCAGCAGGCTTTTCAATGGGGCCAGATGGATCCGTTTTTAACGTTGATCCTTGGAAAGCTTTCTTTAATCCGAGTTTTGGCACAAGCGCATTCCATGTTGTGATTACAGCCTACGCAACTGGAGCTGCTGTCATTGCCTCCATCGCTGGATTTAAATTATTAAAGAAAAATTTAAGTGAGCGTGAAGTGGCGTATCATAAAAAAGGACTGCTGTTAGGACTCGTTGTGACATTTATTACAGGGGCTACGATGTGGCTTTCGGGACACGAATCGGCAATTGCCTTACATAAGCATTCTCCTGAAAAACTTGCATCTGCTGAAGCTTTATTTGAAACGACATCACATGCACCGTTATCAATTGGCGGCGTTGTAGATCCTAACACACTTGAACTAAACTATGCACTAGAAATTCCGAACATGCTTAGCCTACTAGTTGGACTAGACCCTAGCACGGTCGTAAAGGGACTAAATGAATTCCCACAAGAAACATGGCCACCATTTTACACACATACACTATTCAACTTAATGGTCGGCACCGCTGCCTTCACCTTTGCAGTTGCAGCAATTTCCCTCTTATATTGGTACTTTGTTTACCGAAAAAAAGGCGCAGAATTACCGAAGTGGCTTCTTTGGGGAGCGGCCGCATGTGGACCAATTATGATGCTCGGCATTGAATTTGGATGGATTTTTAGCTGTAGCGGTCGTCAACCGTGGACCATTTATGGTATGCAACGTACAGTCGACGCTTCTACACGCGCTGATTTTGTCGGTCCTTTATTTATTCTATTCATCATTTTATATATTGGACTCGGTATTTTAACTGTTTTTGTACTACGGACATTCTTTAAGAAACATCCGCTTACAAATGATTTACATCACGAAGGAGGCGATTCTCGTGCATGAGGAAAGTATTGCAATCATCATCTTATGGGCTCTTATTTTCGTTTATAGTATCTTGGGGTCCATCGATTTTGGGGCAGGTTTTTGGGGCATGGTATACGCAAAACATCCAACGCTCGCTGCTAAGCTTGCCAACCGATACTTATCACCAACTTGGGAAGTAACAAATACATTTCTTGTCTTTGTCGTTGTCGCTTTTCTCGGTTTCTTTCCGAAAGCCGCTTTCACCCTTGCGACAGTCATGTTCGTACCAGTTATGTTAATTTTAATACTCATTGCAATTCGTAGTACATTCATGGTATTTGCTTACTCTGTACCAAAGTATCAGTATCTTCTTCGGGTTATTTCAGGTATTACCGGGCTCTTAATTCCAGCCTTATTAATTACCGTTTTACCCGTTACAGAGGGGGCTTATATTACAATGTCTGAAGGAAAAGAAGTACTCCTGTATGGAAAGCTTCTTTCTAGCCCAGTGATCTACTGTTATATGCTCTTTGGGCTAACTTCGGAACTATTTCTCTCTTCTCTCTTTCTTGCTGATTTTGCGAAAGAGCAAGGTTCAGAAGATTCGTATAGAATTTATAGAAGAAACGCCATCATCCTTGGTCCTGCAACACTCGTTACGGCGATTATCGCCCTCGTTGTAATGGACCCGGAAACACACTGGCTTATGCAAGGACTCATAAAGCAATTCCCATGGTTTACAGTTTCTATCGTTTTATTCGTTATCGGGTACTCTTCTCTTTGGTGGACAAACAAGAAGTATGACTCACTAGGATACCCTCGTATTGCCGTTTTAGCAGTCATCGCTCAATATGCATTTGCAAGTTACGCTTACGGTGTTGCACATTTACCGTATATTATTTATCCTGATGTAACTGTATTTACAAGCTTTACAACGGTCGAAACATTCTATGCATTGCTTATTCTATATGCAATTGGCATTGCAATTTTATTACCAGGATTTATTTTCTTCTGGAATTTATTCTTGAAGGATCGAACTTTTTTAAAGGAAAAATAATTCACCCTTGGAGTCTGTCCCAAAAATCATATTGGGATGGGCTCCTTTTGTCATGTTTTTTCGACAAGTTGATATATTTTAAAAATCACTGATATATTTTGAGTTACGCCGATATATTTTAAAAATTGCTGATATATCTCAATAATTGCCCATATAATTTCTATTTACTATCTTACTGCCCCCCTAATTTATAGACTCCTCTCACAATAGTTATTTCACTATTCGTGACACTTGTCCTTTCGCTTGAAAAACACATATTCACTTTATTCCATTATATGTCTAGTTCTTCCTATTTTTCGCTGAATATACTACTAATACAAACCTTGAGACAAGCTACATTGGTTTAAGGAAAAGTAGAAAGGTAGGTAAAATATGAGCATTGAAATATGGGTTACTATTATTGTATTCTTCTTAACGATGATTGTTATCTTTTGGCGACCCCGTGGTTTAAATGAGGCGTGGCCGGCAGCAATTGGCGCTGGCATTATCTTGATTACTGGACTTGTATCAAGACCAGACGTCATAGACATTATTAGTAAAATTGGCGGTGCCTCTATAACAATATTAGCGACCATCGTTATGGCGGTTATATTAGAAAGCTTTGGCTTCTTCCACTGGTCCGCGGCGAAACTTGCAAACTTAGCAAAAGGCTCTGGTCGTCGTTTATACTGGTATATTCAATTATTATGTTTTCTTATGACTCTTTTATTTAATAATGATGGTAGTATTTTAATTACAACTCCAATTTTAATTCTTCTTCTAAAAAACCTTCAATTAAAACCGCATCAACAAATCCCCTATTTATTAAGCGGTGCTTTAATCGCTACTGCATCCAGTGCACCAATTGGTGTAAGTAATATCGTAAACTTAATTGCATTAAATATCGTGAATATGACTCTTTATATGCATACTGCTATGATGTTTGTACCTGCAACATTAGGACTATTGTTTATGTCATGGCTTATGTATACAGTGTTAAAGAAAAAGCTACCAAAAAAATTACCTGTTTCTTCATATGATATCGAAGAAATATTCTTCACAAAAAACTTCCATCCGTTAAAAGGAAAAAATTCAGTTGATACGAAACAAAAACGGACAAGATTCATGCTAAAAGTATTAGGCTTCGTCTTCCTTATGCGCTGTCTTCTATTCGTTGCATCCTTCTTATCCATCCCAATTGAAATTGTTGCCGTACTCGGTTCACTCATTCTTCTCATCTGGAGATGGTACTACTTACGAACGAATCCTGTCGACATTTTGAAAAAGACACCGTGGCACATTTTAATTTTCGCTTTCTCTATGTATGTCATTATTTACGGGCTTCATAATGCAGGATTAACAGCGGCGCTTGTAAATTGGCTTGAGCCAGTGGTAAGTCAACATCTACTCTATGCTAGCTTTGCAATGGGCGGACTAGTCTCCCTCCTCTCCAACGTCTTCAACAATCACCCTGCACTTATGATTGGGACAATCACATTAACAGAAATGGGACTAGATCCAATCACTTTAAAAACGATCTATCTCGCAAACATTATTGGTAGTGACATCGGTTCACTATTATTACCAATCGGTACGCTAGCTTCCCTCATATGGATGTATATCCTGAAACAAAACAAAATTAAAGTAAAATGGAAAGACTATTTAAGTGTATCCCTTATCGTTATTCCACTCACAACAGTCGTCACATTATTCCTCTTATTCTACTGGGTACATCTCTTCTTCGCCTTATAAAGTGAAACTTTAATCAGTGGGTGTCTTATTACTGCCCATTAAAGTGGGATAAACGACAGAAGCCCGCTTTGCTACCGTCTTAGCAAAGCGGGCTTCTTCTATATTTAAGTTAGGTACTACAGTGTGATCAATCAAGTAAAGAGGTGTAACGTGTTATTGGTATAAATGACTACCTGTTTCTTTAAATTCTTTCGCTTTCTCTTTCATTCCTTTTTCAATTGCTTCTGTCGTTTCTAAATCATTTTCTTTTGCATATTCCCGAATATCATGTGAAATTCTCATACTACAAAACTTCGGTCCACACATAGAACAGAAATGAGCTGTTTTCGCGCCTTCTGCTGGCAATGTTTCATCGTGATACTCCATCGCACGTTCAGGATCTAAAGATAAATTAAATTGATCGCGCCAACGGAATTCAAAGCGAGCTTTTGAAAGTGCATCATCACGCTGATGAGCCGTTTTATGCCCTTTCGCAAGATCAGCTGCATGCGCTGCAATTTTGTACGTAATAACACCCGTGCGTACATCATCTTTATTCGGTAAACCTAAATGTTCTTTCGGCGTTACATAGCAAAGCATCGCCGTTCCAAACCAGCCAATCATCGCAGCTCCAATTGCAGATGTAATATGGTCATAACCTGGTGCAATATCTGTCGTTAATGGCCCAAGTGTGTAAAACGGCGCACCCTGACAAATATCAAGTTCTTTCTCCATATTCTCTTTAATTAAGTGCATCGGTACATGCCCAGGTCCTTCAATCATCACTTGCACATCATGTTTCCAAGCAATCTTCGTTAATTCACCAAGTGTTTCAAGTTCAGAGAATTGCGCTTCGTCATTTGCATCTGCAATCGAACCTGGACGTAATCCATCTCCAAGAGAGAACGAAACGTCGTACTGCTTCATAATTTCACAAATTTCTTCAAAATGAGTATACAAGAAGTTTTCTTTATGATGGAATAAACACCACTGTGCCATAATCGAACCACCGCGTGAAACGATACCTGTCGTACGCTTTGCAGTAATCGGAATGTAGCGAAGTAATACGCCCGCGTGAATTGTAAAGTAATCAACGCCTTGCTCCGCTTGCTCAATTAACGTATCACGATACACTTCCCACGTTAAATCTTCTGCAATTCCATTTACTTTCTCCAGCGCTTGATAGATCGGTACAGTTCCAACTGGTACAGGTGCGTTACGAATAATCCACTCACGTGTCGTATGAATATTTTTACCTGTAGATAAATCCATAATCGTATCTGCACCCCAGCGCGTTGCCCACGTCATCTTCTCTACTTCTTCTGCGATAGAAGAGGATACAGCAGAGTTTCCGATATTTGCATTGACCTTCACATGGAAGTTACGTCCAATAATCATCGGTTCTGCTTCCGGATGGTTAATATTTGCTGGTAAAATAGCTCGACCTTCCGCGATTTCCTTACGAACAAACTCAGGCTCTACTCCTTCACGGATCGCAACATATTCCATCTCAGACGTAATAATGCCATTACGTGCATAGTGCATTTGCGTAACATTTGAACCTTGCTTCGCTCTAAGCGGTTTGCGACCCATTTGCGGGAAAACAGGTGTATGTTTCGAAGCTACCTTCACACCGTCATCCTCTGGTTTTACTTCGCGCCCTTCGTACGCTTCTACATCCCCGCGCTCTAAGATCCAAGAGTGGCGCGGTGCCTGCAACCCCTTTTCCAGCTCCACTTTATACGCAGGATCTGTATAAGGACCGCTCGTATCATATACACGAATTGGCGGATTCGGAATGCCGTTCGTTTCACTTTGTTCAATCTCACGCATCGGCACTTTCATACCCGCGCGTGGCCCATCCACATATACTTTCTTACTTCCTGGTAAACTCGATTTCAATTCAATTTGCTCAGATGAAACAGATTGTTTCATAACCTTTGTTGCCCCCCTGTACGTGACAAGGACGAGATATGGCCAGCGTATGCCAAAATAAAAAGAGCCAGGTCCATAAAAAAATAAGGACCTGGCTCATAAAGACATCATTATGTAAAGCCGTTAACTTCCCTACGCTGGTACGAGCCAGATCAGGTCCAAAGGGTTAAGAAGTTCACGCGCTTCTCTCTCAGCCTACGCATACGTTAGGCACCCCTAGTTTATCACTGATTTAATTTTCAATACTTTCTCATCATACACGATAATCTGAAAAATGCAAAGTTTATTTCTTTTGTTACTTATGGAATCATCCACGTTAAATAATATGCCTGTACATACGTCATAATACCAACAATAATGACGAAGAATAAACTATGCTTCACTGTAAAGCGGAATAAATCTGATTCTTTTCCAGCAAGTCCAACTGCTGCACAAGCAATTGCAATCGATTGCGGAGAAATCATTTTTCCTGTTACACCGCCCGTTGTATTTGCTGCAACGAGAAGTACTTCAGATACACCGACTTGCTGCGCTGTAATCGCTTGTAAATTCGAGAACAATGCATTTGCTGACGTATCAGATCCTGTTAAGAATACCCCAATCCAACCTAAGAATGGTGAGAAGAACGGGAATAGTGCTCCAGTTCCTGCAAGCGCTAACGCTAATGTAGAAGATAAACCAGAATAGTTTGCAATAAATGCAAATCCTAATACGAATCCAATAGATAGAATTGGCATTTTAAGCTCATTTAACGTTTCTTTAAATGTCGCTACTGCATCTTTTACACTCATTTTCAAAATAAAGATAGAAATGATACAAGCAATTAAGATTGCTGTTCCTGTTGCTGATAATACATCAAACTTCAAAATCGCCTCGTAAGGCGTTGGTTTATTTACAATTGGCTCTGCTTTCATTACTAAATTGTGTAAGCCTGAAATTTCAAACTTAAACACGAGGCTTTCCAATGCGCCGCCTGGAGCAAATAAAGCTTTAAAGAAACTTTGACTCCAAATGACTACCATCACAGTTAAAATAATAAATGGAGACCATGCTTTTACAACTTTCCCTACTGTTAGTTTCGGCATAGATGTTGCCGTCGTTGTCGCAGCTACTTCACTATTTGCTTGTTTAGACTGATAAATTTCTTTCGGCTGCCAAACTTTTAAGAATAGCGATAAACTCACTAAACTTACTAGTGCTGACGTAATATCCGGAAGTTCTGGTCCTAAGAATGTTGCTGTAATGAACTGCGTAATTGCAAATGAACTACCCGCTACAAATAGAGCAGGCCATGTTTGTCTTACCCCTTTAAATCCATCCATTAAAAATACGATGAAGAACGGAACAAATAATGATAAGAATGGTAGCTGATGTCCAGCCATTTGTCCAATTTTATGTGGATCAATACCAGTTACTTGTCCAGCAACTGTAATCGGAATTCCCATCGCTCCGAACGCTACCGGTGCCGTATTTGCGATTAAGCAAAGACCCGCTGCATATAAAGGATTTAATCCAAGACCTGCAAGAAGCGCTGCCGTAATCGCTACTGGTGCACCAAATCCTGCTGCTCCTTCTAAAAATGCTCCGAATGAAAAACCGATTAAAATAACGAGTAAACGATGGTCATTCGTAATGGATAATACAGATGCACGAATGACATCAAATTGACCTGTTTTCACAGATATTTTATATAAAAATACCGACATAATGATAATCCAAGCAATTGGCCATAATCCGTATAAAAAACCATATCCGGTCGCTGCCATCGCCATTGTGAACGGCATCTTATAAGCAAATAACGCCACTAAAATTGTAAGTACAACTGTAATAAAACCTGCCACATACCCCTTCATGCGGAAAACTGCTAACGCTAAGAAAAAAAAGATAATCGGAATAAGTGCGACCGCTGCCGAAATCCAAATATTTCCGAACGGATCATAAACTTGTGTCCATGTGTTCATTGTTTTCTCCCCCTAAAGAATCCCCTTTTAAATAGAATAATCCCATCAATAGACTATCAGGTCATCATACCTTTAAGTCTAAAATAAAAAACGTTTAAGAAAACGTTTTCAATAATTTTATCACAACAAATTCCATTACAAAAGATTTTTTTGAAAATTTTATTATTTAGTATGAAAATCTTACAAAAACGTCACGTTCTTGTAATGTTCATCGATAGGAAGCTCGCTACATTTCCTGCATAATAAAGATATAACAACAGATATTATTTATGAGGTGATATATATGAACGGAAACAAAATATTAGCAGCTTTATCATACTTTAGTGTATTATTTGCCCCTATTTTATTCCCAATCATTGTGTGGATCGTGGGTGATTCTGAAACGAAACCACACGCAAAACGTGCTCTATGGACACACATTATTCCAAGTATCGCGGCATTTATCGGATTTATTATTCTAGGAATTATGGGTATCGGATCAAATCAACCAGACGTAACACTTGGCATTGGATCAATGATCATCTTATGTATTTGCGGTATTATTAGCTTATACTACTTCATTTGGAACATCGTAAAAGGTATTAAAATACTGACAGCTTAAGTTTAAACAAACGTTTGATTAAAACAGCACGGTAATACGACAACCTTTTAATAAGAAAAAAACGTCCCAAAATATCTTTTGGGACGTTTTTTTATCTTCTGCGTTTTTTCTTTTTTCTCATCATTTTTTTGCGGCGCGTATTCACTTTATCCGCTATAATGTGAAGCGTACTTGCTACAACAATTCCCATTACGAACGTTACAATTTCAACCTCATGTTCCTTCGCCATTTCTATTAAATTCCCATCAAACGCAATTACATTTAATAGGAATAAAAACGGAGAAAACACAATTAACATGTATGCAATACGAATTACATCACCAAGTATAATTGTATGTGTAAAGAAGGAGCGATGCGGCATGACCTTCTTATACGGATACCAAAATATACGCAGGAATCCCCATTTATTATACGCATTACTATACGTATCTAAATCCGGTGTTAAAAATGTAGTACCTACTAGAAAACCAATTGCAAAAGTTAATAAAAAATCAAAATTTGTTAATCCATACGAAAAGAGCATAAACAAAACAACCGGAAGGGATATTAAGTTTATTTTCGTATGCGTTCTTCCTGATGGCATAATGCACTTCCTCGCTTACGTTTGCCCTGTCACCATATGACAGTTCTCACCTATTGATCTAATTTCTGATCGATAAAGGATGTGTCTATATCCGAACCAAACCATTCTGCCAACTTCACTCGTGCCTTATCTTTCACATCTTCATTGACGTATAACGACGCTTGTAATAGCGCAGCCATTAACGCCCCTAAATCATCCGTATAACCAATTCCAGCAACGAAATCTGGAATTGCATCAATCGGTGCAATAAAATAAGCAAGTGCTCCAATTACAATAATTTTCACTCGTTTTGGAACATCCGGTTTCTGCAAAACGTAAAACAATAATAAACTTGCATAAATAACCGATTGCCCTGCTTGTTTTGCAACATGTTTCACTTTTTTCCAAAACGCTTCAACTGAAAATTTTTGTTCCATATAAAAGCCTCCCTATTTTTTAAAAGAAATAAGCTACAATATGTTATCAGTAAAAGTTCATCAAAATTACACATAATCTATCAATGAACTTCCATTGTAACAAACAAACGAAAAAAGAACAAGTGTTCGTTAATTTTTACATACTTTCCTTCATATAATAGGTTTCTAGATAACCACTTACCTATTGTCATTTCTTATTTCTCAACAAGAAAATTTTCACTTTCACTTAACATTCCGCTCTACCTTTGTTATATTTTCTAGTTGACGGACATATAAACGAATGTTAAAGTTTTCTCTGGTAGTGACAAATCTCATACAAAAAATGTAAAATGTTATAGTGTTTCTCAGAAATGAATTTTGTTGTATAATACAGAAATGACGTTATGCTTATGAGTAACACAAGAAACTAAAAGGGTATGCATAGTTATAGTCGTATATGGGTGAATATAGAACCTCTAATTATGGCCAAGAAAACTATGTATTTTTTATTTTAGCATTTTTCGCTCCAAAATCGACCAAGCCTGATAGAGAAAGGGTGGAAATGAATGAAAGAAACCTTGAAATCACAATTTCAAAACGTGCGTTTCACGGTATTCGTAGCTTTAGCTTTATGGCTGAAGACGTACCTTATTACACGCACAAGCTTTGATTTAAAACTTGAATCTTTCATGCAAGAATTCATTTTATTCCTTAGCCCATTAGCAGCATCATTACTGCTTGTTGGTCTTGCATTATTTGCAAAAGGGAAAAAACGTAACTATATAGCACTTGGAATTAATTTTGTTTTAACAATCGTTCTTGTTGGTAACGTAATGTTCTACGGATTCTACAATGACTTCGTTACTTTACCAGTACTAGGACAAACATCTAACTTTGGAAGTTTAGGTTCTAGTGTGAAAGAATTGTTTAACTACAAAATTATCCTTGCATTTGCTGATATTATCGTATTCTTCATTTTATTGAAGAAGATGAAGAATTTTGCACCGACAGAACGTGTAGCACGCCCAATGCGTTCCCTATACTTCGTGTCAACAGTTGCTATTTTCTTCGCAAACTTAGGACTGGCAGAAGCTGAGCGTCCTGAACTATTAACACGTTCATTCGACCGCGTTATGCTTGTTAAAAACCTAGGTTTATATGTACACCAAGTGTATGATCTTGGCTTACAAGCAAAATCAAGTTCACAAAAAGCCTTCGCTGACGGTAGTAAGTTACAGGAAACAGAGAACTACGTAAAAACAACGCAAAGCAAACCAGATCCAAATATGTTTGGTACTGCAAAAGGGAAAAACGTAATTGTTGTCTCTCTTGAGTCATTACAAACATTCTTAATTGGTGCAACAGTTAACGGACAAGAGGTTACACCATTCTTAAACCAATTTACGAAAGAAAGTTATTACTTTGATAACTTCTTCCATCAAACTGGGCAAGGAAAAACATCAGATGCTGAATTCTTAGTAGATACTTCAATGTATCCGCTAGACCGTGGTGCTGTATTCTTCACACACGGTAATAATGAATATACAGCAACTCCAGAAATTTTACGTGAGCAAGGATATTACACATCAGTATTCCATGCGAACAACGCAACATTCTGGAACCGTAACATTATGTATCCGGCACTTGGTTATGACCGTTACTACAACGAACTTGACTACAAGATTACGCCAGAAACAAAATTAAATTGGGGATTAAAAGATATCGAATACTTCGATCAATCTATCGATATGTTAAAACAAGTGAAGCAACCGTTCTACACTCGCTTCCTTACTTTAACAAACCATTACCCATTCACTTATGATGACAGCACGAAATTAATCGATGAATACAATTCTGGTGATGGCGTGTTTGACCGTTACATGGTAACTGCTCGCTATTTAGACGAAGCAATGAAACACTTTATTGAGCGTCTAAAGGCAGAAGGCATTTACGACAACTCAGTTATCGTATTCTACGGTGATCACTATGGTATTTCCGAAAACCATAACCGTGCAATGGCACAGTTCTTAGGAAAAGAAGAAATCACTGCATTTGACCATATGAACTTACAAAAAACACCGATGTTTATTCACGTTCCAGGTCAAAAAGAAGGTAAAACAATTTCAAAACCAACTGGTGAAATTGACATTAAACCAACAATTCTAAACTTACTTGGTGTAGATTCTACGAATCAAATTCAATTTGGTCATGATGTATTCTCACCAGAAAATAAAGGATTCGTTGTTCTTCGTGATGGTAGCTTCGTTACAGATAAGTACATGTACACAAACAGTACATTCTACGACCGTAACACCGGTGAAGTTGTACAACTACCAAAAGAAGAATCTCAACCACTCATTGATCGTGCCCAAAATGAATTGAACATGTCTGACAAAATCATTGAAGGTGACTTACTTCGCTTCTCTGAAAGTAACAAGACCAAAACTGGTGAAGTAAAGACAGCTATTAAAGAAGAAAAGAAGAGCGCTGAGTAATCTCAGCCTCTTTTTTTTATATTTCTCCATACAATTACTTATATTCATTAACTTTAACATTACATAACCTTTACCAAATATTCACATAGAATTAACGAAACATCTCTATAATAAAATATGTAAACGAGGTTCTCTATATTTCTTATCTCTCATCTGTAATAAGATCCCTTAAAGAAATATGTGAATCGTTTATTTCTACTTTCTTATAATTGTCTTTCAATATGTTTTGTTTCCATACACAAAACATTCAATAAGACGATGTCCCTATGAAAGATAGCTACCCTCCTTGTGCAGCATTCCATAAGAATGTTGCTTTTTTTTATTGAAAAGCAGGATTCTTATTTCCTATTTTCGAATTTGTATATACAAAATGCTATACACCACCACTACTTCTCTACCATTTACAAATACATATACGTCATATGTAAAGAAGTACTCACATAAAAATTACTATAGTGATTTTTATTCCAAATGAATGAAAGTTTCACTTTACTTATGTACTTACGAAAGGATGGGACGAAAATTGGCATATGAAAGATTTGTACTTTGGAATGATGCAGTTATTGATACAACAAAACAAAAAACGTACATAGAACTCGAAGAAAGAGGCTTACAGTTTGGAGATGGTGTCTACGAGGTTATTCGCCTATATAAAGGGAACTTTCACTTATTAGATCCGCATATCACAAGATTATATCGCTCCATGGAAGAAATAGAATTAACACTTCCTTTCTCAAAAGCAGAACTGATTATCCTACTTTATAAACTAATCGAAAATAATAATTTCCACGAAGATGGAACGATTTATTTACAAGTATCTCGTGGTGTACAAGCTCGTACCCACACATTTTCATATGACGTCCCTCCGACAATCTACGCCTACATTACAAAGAAAGAAAGACCGGCGTTATGGATTGAATATGGTGTACGTGCTATATCAGAACCGGATACGCGCTGGCTACGCTGTGATATTAAATCATTAAATTTATTACCCAATGTATTAGCTGCTACGAAAGCGGAACGAAAAGGTTGTAAAGAGGCTCTTTTCGTACGAAATGGTACTATAACTGAGGGAAGCCACTCTAACTTCTTTCTAATTAAAAACGGAACTCTTTACACACATCCAGCTAATCACCTTATTTTAAATGGCATTATTCGTCAATATGTCCTTTCTTTAGCGAAAACCCTTCGCATTCCGGTACAAGAAGAGCTTTTCAGCGTTCGTGATGTTTATCAAGCGGATGAATGCTTTTTTACAGGAACGACAATTGAAATTTTACCGATGACTCATCTCGATGGAACCGCAATCCAAGATGGTCAAGTTGGTCCTATCACTAAAATGCTACAAAGATCCTTTTCTCAAAGTTTATTACAATCCAATATGTCATCTTCTTAAACACGAATCATTTCTATCCTTTCTACATTCAATATATGTATTTAAATGGAAATCAAGGTATAGATTTATGCCTTGATTTTTTTTGTAATCTTTTTGTCATATTCAGATTCCCGCATAAGTCTTGACAGTAATCGACATGCTCTTTAGAATTTTTAACAGTTGGTAAATATTTCTTCACTACATTACAGACAGAAAGGAATCGACAAATTATGAAAAAATACCTTGCCGGTCTTGCGGCAGTGTCTGTAGCAGGAGGAGCAGCACCTACACTTGATAGTGTTCAAGCTGCCCCTGAACAAAATACACAAAAAGCTGCTACAACTGTCCAAGCTTCTGCATCAAACAGCTCATCTTATAAGGTTAACGCTGACGTATTACATGTTCGTGCAGGATCAAGTACTTCTCACGACATCATCTCGCGCGTTTATAACGGACAATCCTTAAACGTGATTGGCGAAGAAAATGGTTGGTTCAAAATTAACATTAATGGAAAAACAGGCTTTGTTAGTGGCGAATTTGTATCAAAAAATGGAGCAAGCAATTCTAATGTAAGTACAACAGGTGGAAAGAATAAAGTTACTGCTGATGTATTACGTGTACGTACAGCTCCTAACACTTCTAGTTCTGTTTCAGGACGTGTATATGAAGGACAAACATTAAACGTAATTGGCCAAGAAAACGGTTGGGTGAAAATCAACCATAATGGACAAGTAGGTTATGTAAGTGGTGAATTTGTATCTGGCGTTTCTGCTAATGCAGGTTCTTCAAACAACAATACGAATAATAACAACCAAGAATCTGTAAAACCAGCAAGCGGAAACTATACAGTAAATGTATCTTCCCTTCGTGTTCGTACAGGCCCTAGCACTTCTCACACAACTGTAGGTTCTGTTACAAAAGGACAAGTCGTACAAGTTGTTGGCGAAGTTCAAGATTGGTTCAAAATCAATTATGCAGGACAAACAGCTTACGTAAGCAAAGATTACGTAACAAAGGGTGGTTCTAACGATAACGTTACACAAGGAAACAACCAAAATAATAATCAAAATAATAATGTAACTGTTCAAACAGGTGGTACTTACGTTGTTAACGCAACATCTCTACGCGTTCGTACAGGCCCTGCTACTTACCATAGCGTAATTGGTGGCGTATTAAATGGTACGACATTAAACGTAATTGGATCTGAAGGTAGCTGGTTTAAAGTTAACTATCAAGGAAAAACAGGCTACGTTAGTAGCGAGTTCATGAAATTTGTTAAAGGTGGCACTACTACTCCTGAGCAACCAAAACAACCTGAACAACCTAATCAAGGTGCAATTGGTGACTACTACATTAATGCTTCTGCATTAAACGTACGTAGCGGCGAAGGTACAAATTATAGAATCATAGGCGCACTTCCACAAGGACAGAAGGTTCAAGTAATCTCTGAAAACTCTGGATGGAGTAAAATTAACTACAACGGTCAAACTGGTTATATCGGAACACGTTACCTGTCTAAAACACCAGTTGGTGGCGCAGTAGATAATAAGCCTAACAACAACCAAAATAACAATCAAAATAATAACAACAATAATACGGGCAATAATAGCGGTGACAGTTCTTCTATACTTGCATATGCAAAATCAATGCAAGGCGTACCATACGTTTGGGGCGGTACTTCTGCTACTGGCGTGGACTGCAGTGGTTACATCTATCACGTATTTAAGAAATTTGGTCATAACATTAGTCGTCAAAGTGTTGCAGGATATTGGAGCAGCTTACCAAAAACTTCAAGCCCACAACCAGGTGACTTAATTTACTTCCAAAATACTTATAAAGCAGGTCCTTCTCACATGGGTATTTATCTTGGGGGCGGATCATTCATCCAAGCTGGAGATAAAGGTGTAGCAATCGCTTCATTAAGTAACTCTTATTGGAAGAGTCATTTCTTAGGATACACAAAAGCACCTTAAGTTATATTTTTAGAGCCTTCTAGATTACTAGAAGGCTCTTTTTAATGTGTATAACCTATTTCCCTAAAAAAATAATGTATCTATTTTTTTATTTCATACACTATATTCTACAATAATGCCCCATAACGTTATCATAATGTATATTTTCACACAAAAAACATAACCTATTTCATGTCTATTTATTTTATATGTGTTTTTTTAAAGAATTTTCTTTTTATTTAAACTTTTCGTTAGACGTTTGACCTCTGATGTCCATTATGATAAGTTACTTAAGATGTTATATTCGTAAACGTATAGACAACTGGTTTATACACTTTTTTTACTATGAGGAAGGAGCATACACTGCATGAATCTTTTATGGGGAATTGGCGGCGTGATTGGAGTATTAGCAATCGCTTTCTTACTATCTTCCAACCGCAAAGCTATTAATTGGCGCACAATTTTAATCGCGCTAGCATTACAAATGTCATTTTCATTTATCGTATTACGCTGGGATGCCGGAAAAGCAGGTTTAAAACACGCTGCAGATGGCGTTCAAGGATTAATTAATTTTTCTTACGAGGGAATTAAATTCGTTGCTGGGGATTTAGTCAACGCAAAAGGCCCTTGGGGATTTGTTTTCTTCATTCAAGCACTACTTCCAATCGTATTTATTAGTTCATTAGTTGCAATCTTATATCATTTCGGTATTATGCAGAAATTTGTCAGCGTCGTTGGTGGCGCATTAAGCAAACTTCTTGGAACTTCTAAAGCAGAAAGTTTAAACTCTGTAACAACTGTATTTTTAGGACAAACTGAAGCTCCAATCTTAATCAAACCTTACTTAGCACGTTTAACAAATAGTGAATTCTTCGCTATTATGGTAAGCGGTATGACAGCTGTTGCCGGATCAGTTCTTGTCGGCTATGCAGCAATGGGTATTCCGTTAGAACACTTATTAGCAGCAGCAATTATGGCAGCTCCATCAAGTCTATTAATTGCGAAACTAATTATGCCAGAAACAGAACAAGTAGATAATAACGTTGAACTTTCTACAGAGCGTGAAGATGCAAACGTTATTGACGCAGCAGCACGTGGCGCATCTGAAGGTATGCAACTTGTTATTAACGTAGCAGCAATGTTAATGGCTTTCATCGCATTAATTGCCTTATTAAACGGTTTATTAGGATTAATTGGCTCTCTGTTCCATATTAAACTTAGCCTTGATTTAATCTTCGGTTACTTACTATCACCATTTGCAATCTTAATCGGGGTTTCTCCTGGTGAAGCTGTACAAGCAGCAAGCTTTATCGGTCAAAAACTTGCAATCAACGAATTCGTTGCATACGCAAACTTAGGACCACACATGGCAGAGTTCTCTGCAAAAACAAACTTAATTTTAACATTCGCAATCTGTGGATTCGCAAACTTCTCTTCTATCGCAATTCAGTTAGGTGTAACAGGAACATTAGCTCCTACTCGCCGCAAACAAATTGCACAATTAGGGATTAAAGCAGTTATCGCTGGTACATTAGCTAACTTCTTAAATGCAGCAGTTGCAGGTATGATGTTCCTATAAAAATAACGCAAAGCCCCTCCTCTTTGGTAAAGAGGGGGGCTTTTTATTATGCTCTTTATTTTTTCAATATATATTAAATACTTACGTCTACATATAAAAACATTATGATACAATAATTATCAAGTCTGTTTATTTTTTCTTACAAAAGAGGGATACTACTTGTTGTTGCCTCTCAAAAAGAAGCTAGTCATCCGATCTATTTCTTAATAATTGCGCATACTACAAGTATCCTTGTATGAATTATCTTTAAGGAGGAAAGTTTTGTGAAAGATAACTTCTATAAAGTCCTCTCTATGTGGATTTTACAAATTTTATTTTATTTTACAACCGTACATGTAACGCAATATGAGCATGCTCTCATTTTTACAATCATATATGTAATTGTTAATGTACTATTTCTATTTTTGCCTGATAAAACTGCATTTGTTCTCTTCATATTAGGAACCATTATTTCGGTATTCTACCTATTCTACCAAGCATGGCTTTACTTATGGAGCACATCAGAACAATGGGAATATATTATTACTCACTTCCTAATGGCAGCAAACTTCTTTACCGTATATATCTCCACTCACCTATTAAAGAAGGTTATTCATGAAAATAAAAAATTAACCGAACGTGTGAGAACGTTAGAACAATACATTGGAGAATCGAAATTATTAACAAGACAAGAATTCGAAAGACGACAAGCATTATTAATCAATGCAATGAATCGTCGTAATGAAACAGGCGTTATGATTTATTTTGACTTCACTTCCTTTAGTAAATATACGAAAGAAAGTGTTATGGATCGTGTAGCTTCATTATTAGTTGGAACGGTAAGAGCTGACTTTGATCTTACTGCTAAATACGATAATAATACGCTCGTTATTCTATTACAAAACACAAATGAAGCCGGTGCTGACATTGTAATGAACCGCCTAAAACCAAAAATGGAGCAATGGCTTGCTGCTGAAGCAATCCAAGATATAAAAATTTCACGCGAGCAAATTGGGAACAAAGGACAGACGTTATTATGATGACACTCGTTATACTTCTTTTATTCCTTTTATTTTGTGTACTCGTGTTTTGGATTAGCATTACATTTTCGATTAAATATGTACTTATTTTCACGGCCTTTCTATTCTCTGGCTTACTCGTTTACTATTCTTTCTTAACACTCGCAGGTTTAGTTCACCGAAATAGTAAACGAAAAGATCGTACGCTAGAACATTATCCAAGTGTCGACATTTTAATACCTGCCCACAATGAAGGGGTCGTTATTAAAGATACTTTAGAGGCGATGGCGAAGATTGAATATCCAGGTAAACTAACTGTTTATTTATTAAACGATAACTCTCAAGATGAAACACCTGAAATTGGTGACGATTTTGACAAAGCTTATGCTCATATTCGTCACATTCGTGTTCCGCCTGGTGAACCAAAAGGGAAATCACGTGTATTAAACTATGGTCTTAGTATTTCAGATGGTGAATACTTCTGTGTGTATGATGCAGATAACCAACCTGAACCACATGCACTGCGAATGCTTGTAGAACATGCTGAAACAACCGAAGATGCTGTTGGAGCTGTTGGTCACGTTCGTACTGTAAATGAAAACAGAAACTGGCTAACACGAATGATTTCATTAGAATTTCAAATTTTCCAGCTCCTTATGCAATCCGGCCGCTGGTTACTCTTCCAAACAGGTTCACTAACAGGAACAAACATGCTTCTTCGTCGCTCTGCATTAGAAGAACTTGGCGGCTATGATCCTTATGCAATTGCAGAAGACGCTGAATTAACATTACGTATTACACAAAAGGGCTATCTCTTACCAATCGTGCCGGAATCGATTACATGGGAACAAGAACCTGAACATTTAAAAATCCTTATTAAGCAGCGTACACGTTGGCTCCAAGGAAACTTGTACATTTTAGAAAAAATGTTTTCTTCATTAAGTTTCTTTAAAGGGAAACTTCTCGTCCATTCCTTACAACAAGTTTTAGTGTATGTTGTATTTTGGCTATTCTTAATCATTTCGAACGTTTGGTTTGTAATCGGGTTACTCGGGATATTCCAAATTCAATATAGCATTCCGCTACTATTCATGTGGTATGTCGCATATGTTACATATGTTTCTCAATTATTTAGTGCCCAGAGTGTGGAACGAACCTTTACACCAACTAATATTTTCATTAGTGTAATCATGTACTTCACGTACGCACAACTCTTTACGTACTTATTCATTCGCAGCTTAATTTTATACTTACGTGCAAAGAGCAAGAAACAGGTCATTGGCTGGGATAAAACAGTTCGATTCAAAAAAGATAAATAAATAAAAATAAGCACAGAGCGCCGTATGCTCTGTGCTTATTTATTGCCGTATAAATTATATATATCAGACAATACCCCTTAGCTGAAAGTAATTTCACGTCCATCCCCCAACGAACGATCGACCTTCATTTATATACGAAAAAGTGATTGCTATTTTTGTAGAACCAATTGCTTCTCTTGCTGTTCTTTGCGCGTTTCAGTCTTAGGTTCCGTGTTTTCTTGGACACTACGATGTGCCACACGTTTCAAACAAATATGCTTCCACTTTCTTTCGTAACGTTTCATTATTCTAGATGTCCCCCTTGAATGCGCTTTAAAACTATTTGAAATCGCTTACAGGAAATAATATAGCACATATACATAAAAGTGACAACACATTTCCGACAATTTTTTGTCAAAAATACAAATAGAATTCTCAAGATATCGAACATTGTCGAAATGTATCGATTTTTCTTCGTATAAAAGGCATACTACTCACATAGTAAAGTATTTTATTTCCCTGACTTGCTATTAGAATTCCTTCTATATAAAGTGAAACTTTANNGCTGAATTTTGAGGTGGGGTCTTACTGCCCATTAAAGCGGGATAAAAAAAGAGCTGATACAAAATCAGCTCTTTTTCCTTCTATTATTTATGACGCTTCATACGCCCTTCTTTTTGTAGCTCTTTAAACAATGCTGCCATCATAAAGAAAATAACGAAGACGAATGGGAATGCCGCTATAATAGCTGCCGTTTGTAAGGCTTCTAATCCTCCAATATATAATAGGGTAGAAGCGATCGCAGCTAAAACGATACCCCAAATCATTTTAATGCGATTTGGTGGATTTAAACTACCGTGTGTCGTTAACATTCCTAAAACAAACGTCGCAGAATCTGCTGATGTAATGAAGAATGTTGCAATAAGTAGAATACCTAATACCGATAAAGCTGATCCAAAGCTGCCCATCTGATCGAACATAGCGAATAATCCTACTTCTGTTCCCATCTCTTTCACTTTATCGAAGATATGAGCATCACCAAACAGCTCCATATGAATACCAGTCCCGCCGAAAACAGAGAACCAAAGTGCACCAATTACGGTCGGTACGAGTAACACACCGATAACAAACTCACGAATGGTACGCCCTCGTGAAACACGCGCAATAAATGTACCTACGAATGGTGACCATGCGATCCACCATGCCCAGTAGAAAATTGTCCATGACTGAATCCATTGATTTCCGCCTTCGTCTAATGGACTTAAACGGAAACTCATGCTTGGCAATTCCTGAATATAAGAACCGATTGTCGAAGTGAAGTAATTCATAATAAAGTTTGTTGGACCCGCAAATAATACAATGATCATAAGTGCAAATGCAAAAATAATGTTCGTATTACTTAAATATTTAATTCCTTTATCAAGACCTGTTTGCGCAGATAACATAAATAACACTGTTACGATTGCAATAATAACTAACTGAGTCGTTAATGAATTCGGGATAGATGTTAAATAACTAACACCACCTGCTATTTGTTTCGCACCAAGACCTAATGATGTCGCAACACCAAATACAGTCGCGAAAACAGCTAACACATCAAATGAATGAGCGATACGCCCATGGTCCCCGCCTTTAAATAACGGACCTACTGTCGCACTAATTGTACTTGCTTTTCCTTTTCTAAAAGTAAAGTAAGCAATACAAAGCGCTACAAATGCATATAGTCCCCACGGATGTAATCCCCAATGGAAAAATGAAAAGCGTAGTGCAAGACGCGCACTTTCCTCAGTTGCACCTTCCCCAAACGGAGGTGCGTATAGATGGTTTAATGGTTCGGCAACGCCCCAGAAAACTAAACCGATACCCATACCAGCACTAAATAACATAGCAAACCATGTCATATAACTATAATCAGGCTCGTCATCATCTTTACCTAAACGAATAGAACCGTATTTCGAAACAATTAAAAAGATAGACACACCTAAAATTATAGAAACAGAAATAATATAGAACCATCCAAACTTACTCACTAATGCAGTTTGAATTGCGGTTGTTACATTTCCTAAGCTACCTTTTCCGATAATAGATTCGGGAATAATCCCCCAAATTGTAAATGCAATACATAATGTTAATGAAACGATGAATGTTTTTGTCAGTTTCCTCATCAAATCCCCCTTCGTAGGTTTTACTTTTTTAAATAACATAAATTCCGATATGTAAAATCGGATAGAAAACTATAATTTTACGGTGATTTTCTTACTTTCACCTTCACCAACTAGAATTCTTATGGACAGCCTTACCTTCCGTATAATCTTTTCACTCTGCAAGAGCTATAAGATCGAAATACTGCTGTCAAATTGTGCGAGAAAAATGCGGATGGGAATGTGTTTTCCCAAAAAAGGATGTGTTACAGATTTAAAAAAGGGCATTTTTCTTCCTTGCAACCCTTTCTTTTTGTAACAATTATGCGGTTTTTTTGCTAGTATATAGCACGTGTTTATAGTTTCACAAACGAAATGTTTATGTTTATATAACTATATTACCCATAAAACGGTAAAATACTCAAGGAATGTAATCGTTTAGTAAACATCATGTAACATTCCTGTAATATTTTTATTTACACCGAAAACAATATGTTGTATTAAATATTTTGAATATAAGTAGAAACCTACTAATCATATAGAATGAAAAACGCTTTCCTATATTTTTTGTTATATTACAGGATGTTAACGACTTATTACGAATGGTTTGTAATTGTGTGTTTTCCCCAAATCCGAAAAAATCTGTTGCTATAATGAGGACACGAAAACAAACGCAATGGAGGCTATCATGAAAAAATTAATTGGAATAGCAACAGCAGCAGTTTTTGGTCTTGGGATTTTCACATCATCTGCTAATGCAGAAACTGTTGTAACAACAGACGTAATAAATGTACGCGAAAACCCTACTACTGAATCAAAAGTTGTCGGTAAATTACTAAACGGTAATAAAATAGATGTACAAAATACAGAGAACGGATGGTCAAAAATCACTTTAGATGGTAAAGACGCATTCGTAAGTGCAGAGTTCACAAAAAGCATCTACTACGTAACAGCTAACGTATTAAACGTACGTGCTGAAGCGAACACAAACTCAGAAATTCTTGGGACGCTTAAGAAAGACGATATGATCGAAACAACGAACCAAGTACAAAATGAGTGGTTACAATTCGAATATAACGGGAAAACAGCTTATGTTCACGTTCCTTTCTTAACAGGTACAGCACCTGTTATCGAGAAACAAGAACAACCTGCTCCTGCTAAAGCTGTAGCACCAGCTAAAGCACCTGTAGCACAAGCAAAACAAGCTGCTAAGCCTGCTGTGAAAGCTGCTGAAACTAGCACACCTTCTGGTGGTCGTGAGTTAACAGTTGTAGCTACAGCATATACAGCTCATCCGAGCGAAAACGGTGGCACATACGGTGGCCGTGTATTAACTGCAATGGGTCATGACTTAACAGCGAACCCGAACATGAAAATGATTGCTGTTGACCCGAAAGTAATCCCATTAGGATCTAAAGTATGGGTAGAAGGTTACGGAGAAGCTATCGCTGGAGATACTGGCGGTGCAATTAAAGGTAACCGTATCGACATCCTACTTGGATCAGATAGTGCTGCTCAAAAATGGGGCCGCAAAACTGTTAAAGTGAAAATTTTAAAATAACCAATGACTGCTAAAGCCAGTTCTCTTTGTTGAGAGCTGGCTTTTATTTTTTTATAATAGCTATAAAGGAGGCTATGCCCATGAATGTACAAGCAAAAGTAGACTGGATCGGTACACCAAAACCGTATATATATAAAGATGAAGTAACATATGACGCTACTTCCATTGACTTTTCACTCGCTGGTGATGACAATCGTTATAAATTAATTGTGCTCAGTTCTGAAAAAAATACACATTACAAACTTGTCCAATATGGAATCAAACCAGGCTCACAAAAGCCATTCCCTATCGACATTCCATTTGAACAAAACATGTTACCTATTGTAGAACAAATATTACATGATCCATATGTACAAGCGATAGTAAAGGAAACGCGCTCATAATTGTAAAAAGGATATCACCTCGCCATATTTTTTGGCTAAGTGATATCCTTTTTGTTTTTCCTTCTTAAACACGAGATATACACTACAAAAAAGAGGTTGTTCAACAATATTGAACAACCTCTCTCCTTTATTAGCGAGTCGGACCAGATACTTCCTCTGATTTAAGCGTATTATTTGCTCCAAGAGAATGGTACAATATCTTTCCATTTCCATTAACAGTAACGATATGGTCATTATTAAAACTTTTGAACTTCACAGATCCATCACCGTAACGAATATGATACTCTTCATATGTCGTTACTTTATATTTCGTAGCACTTTGACGCTCTACGTTACGAATTTCTATTGTTAATAAGTCTTCAGTAATTCCTTTTTTGTGTAGATATTGTATATAATCACGGTCTTCCTTGTATGATTTCCCGCTCTTATCATAATTATTTTCAATTAGACTAAAATCATTTAATGCGATCGCACGTACATTATCATAAATATGATTTCGTACAAAATCACCAACTCCCGAACTAGAAGCTTCTTTCGGGAATTTTAAGTAATATGTACTTTGGTCTCCCACTTTGATACTTTCAGATTTAACGACACCATATTCAGCGTTTTTCTCTAAATGTACCTCTACTGTTTCATCTGCCGGTACAGGACCAAGTTTATAACTTCCACGGCTCAACTTCCCGCGCTTCTTACCATTGACAAATACAGTTGCATCATTTTCATCAGAAGAAATGGTTACATAGTTTCCTTCTAATGATAATTTAACATCCACCTTCGACTCTTTTTCATCTGCCAAGTCCACTTCTTTTTCTGTTTCTAACTCAGTTAGTTCCGTCTTCGCTTTTGCCTTTACAACGTAAGAACCAGGGAAATATGGACCAACTTCTTTTAAAGTTTTATCATTTGATAACTCTGTCTCTTTTTTATCATTCACATATATTTCAGCACTTTTCGCAGTTGTGCTTACATTCATATAATAAGATTTCATATTAAGTTTATACTTCGGATATAAAAACCATTCTTTTCCGTCTTCTATAATTTGACCATCTTTAAATGCTGCTTTATCACTTGCTAGTTTTTGATCAACTGTCTCTCTTTGTAAATAAGATAGCAATTCTTTATTATAAGATGGATTTTCTTTTAAATAACGGATGTACCCCTTAATATCTTCAGCTTTAATTTTCAAGCTTGGATCATCTACTTTTACAAACTCATCAATTGCATTCACATCTTTCTTTTGGAATGCTTCAATCATAACATTGACCTGTTTTTCTTTTGAAAACTTACTTGCACCAAATTTATAGGCACCAAACAATATAGCAAAAACACTAACAAATCCTATAAGTAACACTATATTTCTCTTACTTTTCACTGGCTTTATTTCTCGTTGTATGTCTGAACGAGAAGAAGCTGTTTGATCAGCAACTACCTCTACCTTACTTCCACACTCCGGACAAAAGTTCAAATGATCCGCAACTTGTTTATTACATTTCCCGCAAAACTTCAAATGGCTCTCCTCCTTATTTTTTTACTAACTTCATACCAGCAAACGTTAATGCGTAAGAAAGAAGAAAACTACCTACTATTAAATACACTGTGCTACTTTGAATAGAGAATAATGGTCCGGAAATATCAACAAACTCCTTCATAACTTCTCTACTTCCTGAAGCTTCAATATGAATTTTCGCCAACTCATTTACACAAAGCATCATCACAGTATACACCGCACTAAATACTGCGATAGTTACGTACATATTTTTCATCGGATATTGAGCCAATTTCATTCCAGCTCTAAATAGTAAAATACATGGTAATAAAATTAATAATCCCCACCAATGCATATAGGAATTGAAATCCTCAATTTCTTTTACTCGTTTTAAATTAGCTCCGTTAGCGATTTCCAGATCTTTTAATGACGTACCATTTACTGATATTCCTGACGTATAAGATAAATGCAATGGACCTTTTTCCACTGAATATCTTCTCATTTCTTTATCCATATCTCCCCATTCAATTGCCGTTGGGGCAAAGTGAGCCATATTCCACATATATGGTGTTGCTTCTAATGAAATTAATGTTTTATATGTTTTCTCCGGAAAATCAATTGGTCCCACTGACTTTGAACTGCTAAATAAAATTGTAATAAGTATAATACCAAATGTAATAAGCAATCCTTTTAATACAGTTACTACACCATAATAAATAGACGTTACGTATGGAACGCTTCGACTCATAGAAGATAATAGACGGTATGGCCCTGCTTGAATACACATGCCAACAAACGTAAATAATACAGCAAATAGAATGCCGTACAATAAACTAACAATATGAGAATAACCAATGTTGATTGTCATCGTTTTATAGAATTGAGAAATTGTCGTAGAAGAACTTGCAATAAAGCTTACGATACACAAGAAAATCCCATATACAATACCAATAACACTTGATGTTAGTAACTTCTCACGCCAAACAGTAGAAGGATTGCTTCTTTCCACAAAGAATCCAATTCCACCTAATATAAGTGCTGGAATAGTTAACAAGATGAACAATGGGAAATGAAGGATAAATGACATCCCATATTCCCCGCTCCCACTAACTTCAAGGCCTATTAAATGGTACATTAAGATTAATGGTGCTATGCCAATGAAAGATTGATTAATAGTAGCCACATTCAGCACACCATTCATATTTGTAAGCATCGTTCTCACTAAGTCATTAACCGCCGCATCGACAACTAAGCTACCAATCCAACCGGCTATAAACATACATATGATTGCAAGTCCACCACCAAGTAAACCTTTTTTCAAAGTGCTTCCAGATGGACTTACATGTAATTGTAAACCTTCGTCTTGTAATCTTGTTTTCATTTCTTTTTTCATAATACCTAATAAAGAATCCCCGCATTTCTCACAATACGTAGCAATCCCTTTACTTTCCACTCCACAAGTTCGGCAATACTTGGAGTCTTTCGGCGCTAACGTAACTTCACTCTCTACACTACCTGTACTAGATCCATCGTGTGTACAATAATTCGCTACATCCGATTGTTCTAAACCACAAGTTTTACAATACATGTTCCTCACTCCTTACTTTGCTTCATACCACAAACTGGACAGAATGTAGCCTCTGTTGCAATTTGTTCACCACATGAAGTACATGATCCATTTTCAACATTTTTTGATTGAAGGAGTAACTCGTTTTCTTTCCCGCACTGTCCACAAAATTTATCATTTAATGATAATGGGCCTCCACAGCTACACTGCCCTTTCTGTCCTTGTTTCTGTAAATTAGCAATTTGCTTACGCGTGTTATAAATAGCAACATCCAGCTCTTGTACTGGTTCTATCATATTTTTCAACACATCTATTCGAACTTCATCATTGCGGAGTTGCATATATACCGTTTGGCCCAGTTCAAGCAAAATTTCAGTTTTCGCTTGTAATTTCTCTTGCGTAATTTTCTTTAATTGCGCAACCTCCTGAGCTACTTGCAACTTCATCTTTCCTTGCTCAATTCCCTCTTGCAATTTGTTCATACCGTTACCAAACTTCGCCTGTAAATCTGACAATTTTTTCCCTCCTATAAAGAATATAGTAATATACGAAATTAATATTTTATATATTACCATGATTTTCAAGTTATGTAATCCAAATTTTGTAATCAAAATTTCATTTTTTCTGTTTTGAGCATTTTTTGTTTATAATGGTAAAGGAAAGAAATATGTGTACGGAGGAATATTATGCTGCAACACTCAATTACGAAAGATGAAATTATGATGATTGCGAATGAGTTCGTTCAAGGACTAGATCCACAGCAAACAGCTGATCAGGAACATGTCGCTACAGCTCGGCACCTATATCGTAGTGGTGTTGTCTACAACGTTGACTTTGATGGTTATACGCTATCAGGAACTGTAGATGCTGAAGGCAGCGTATATAGTGTCCATATCCCGATTCGTAACGTAGCTGAAAGCTATTGCGATTGCTTCGCACCAACGCAATGTGAGCATATGCTCGCTGTGTTACTATCTGCAGCGTCTAGTTTCGGGCAAGTAGGAGATGTATTAAATTTATTTAAAAATAATACGAAACCTTCTCTTCCTCCTATTCGAACTGCAAGACAAGTATTGCAATCATCAGCTTTTGAAGACACGGATTATAAAAGTTGGCAATCCTATTTTGATAATGAATATGAATCATTTAAAAAAGAACAAGCTCGGCTTACTTATAAACAAATGTATTTTCTTATGAGTATTTTTACGGACTTTTATACGAAACTTGAGCGGAAGGCTCCGCGTATCGTTGTGATACATGAATTGTTCAGGTTACATGCAGCGCTTTATTGCTTTCAAAAATTATTAGAAGAAATTCAGGACTTCGAAGCAAATAAAACGTATTCTTATCATCAGCCTGTTAACGTCGTTCGCCTATTTGTAGATAAGGTGGAATCCATCGTTCGGGACTTACAATCAGAAGCGATTCCTTCAGAGTCCGAAGCAATTTTGCAAGAAACAGCTCGTCTCGTTCACGAAGTATTCTTCTCCACCGATGCCTATACGCAAGAGAGGTTCTTTATTTATCGCCACATATGGAGTGAACTGTTACACAATAAAGAGCAACTGCATGAAGAAGAAAAACGAATCGATACGAAAATCAATCCACTTTCCAAAGCGTTAGCATCTTCTCATCTACTGTTTTTAAATGATGAAGACCTATTAGCGATGGACTTACTAAAGAAACAACCTGCTTCTGTTGTAAGTCTGTACTTCTATTGGTTAGAAGAGTTGTTAAATACAATGAAATGGGATCGTGCGAAAAACTGGCTTTCCTTTACGTATAAACAAGTGAAGAAAACGATACATGAGCACGAAAATACAATTTTCATAAAAGATATCGTTCGCTTATTCGTCATCATGTATGAAACGTATGCAACTCATACAAATGAACAAGCTGGATTCGAAATGATTTTGCAAGAGCTATTACCATATAGTTTCGCAAACTATGAACAATACGTACTCGCGAAAAAGCAGTATCGAACATGGGCAGAACTTCAGCTCTTACATGGATTTGAAGCAATTGAACTTTTGAAAGAGCCACTGAAAGATATTGAAAAGGAAGCACCAGAAGCGGCACTTCCTCTTTATCACCTTGCTGCCGTAGAGGCCATTGAAGAGCGAAATCGCAAATCATATAGACGTGCAGTTCGTTACTTAAAGAAATTACGTACATTATATAAACGATTAAAGCGTACGGATGAATTTGATGCCTTCATTATTCACATCGCAAACTTACATTCACGTTTGCGTGCACTACAAGAGGAATTACGGAAAGGAAAATTAATCGATGATCAATCAAACTGAAGTAACAATTAGGCTCCAGCATGTTAGTCAAGGTTGGTTCCTTTGGGGAGAAGATGATAGCGGTACTCCATTATCCGTAACTAGTTGGAAACGAAATGCATTTACATGGCACTCCACTTCCTTCTACGGCACGTTTCTAAAAGAAGCAACCTTTGAAGGAAAACAAGGTGTTATGCTGACAAACGCACAAGCATTTGAATACATCGCTAATAAACCGATGAACTCCTTTTCCCATATTCAAATGAACGGCCCGATTACAGCACTTACGGAAGATGCGAACGAATTATGGGATGCCTTCATCAGCGGTAGCTTCGTCCCTGATATGGAGCGTTGGCTTAAACAACCATCTTGGAAAGTTCAAAATACTCCAATCGAAGATGACACATTGGCATCTCTTTTCTCGGCTGCAGTAAATGAAAGCATACTACAAGATAACCGTTCAAATGACGGATGGGAAGATGCAAAGAGACTTTATGAACATTACGACTTTACGAAAAGACAATTGGATGCAGCACTACATGAAGAAGATTGGCTTCGAAAAATTGGTTACATTGAAGATGATCTTCCCTTTACAATCGGACTACGGCTACAAGAGCCACAAGAAGAATTTGAAATGTGGAAGCTTGAAACAATTGTTACACCAAAGCGTGGTGCACATCGCATATATGTATATGAAAACATCGATTCTTTACCAAAACGCTGGCACGATTATGAAGAGCGTATTCTGGAAACACAAGAAGGTTTCAGTAAGCTCGTTCCATGGTTAAAAGATGGAGATACATTCCGAAGCGAGCTATTTGAAACAGAAGCGTGGAACTTCTTAACAGAAGCAAGTAACGAATTACTCGCTGCAGGTATTACGATTTTACTACCATCATGGTGGCAAAATTTAAAAGCGACAAAGCCAAAATTACGTGTGCAACTGAAGCAAAATGCGACGCAAACGCAATCTTTCTTCGGTATGAATACGCTCGTTAATTTTGACTGGCGCATTTCAACGAACGGCATTGATTTATCAGAAAGCGAATTTTTCGAACTCGTTGAACAAAACAAACGATTATTCAATATAAATGGTCAATGGATGAGACTGGACCCAGCCTTTATTGAAGAAGTACGAAAGCTCATGAACCGTGCCGATAAATATGGACTCGAAATGAAAGATGTCCTTCAGCAACATTTATCCAACACGGCTGAAACAGAAATTGTAGAAGAAGATAGTCCATTTAACGATATTGAAATTGAACTAGATGGATATTATGAAGAGCTATTCCAAAAACTATTGCACATTGGAGATATTCCGAAAGTAGATGTCCCTTCTTCACTAAATGCTACACTCCGCCCGTATCAACAACATGGCATTGAGTGGTTATTATATTTAAGAAAACTTGGATTCGGCGCACTGTTAGCTGACGACATGGGACTTGGAAAAAGCATTCAAACGATCACTTACTTACTATATGTAAAAGAGAACAATCTCCAAACAGGACCTGCCTTAATCGTGGCACCAACATCTGTTCTTGGAAATTGGCAAAAAGAATTTGAACGTTTCGCACCAAATTTACGTGTTCAGTTACATTATGGAAGTAATAGGGCGAAAGGCGAATCATTTAAAGATTTCCTTCAATCAGCAGATGTTGTATTAACATCTTATGCATTAGCCCAGCTTGATGAGGAAGAACTTAGTACGTTATGCTGGGATGCTGTTATTTTGGATGAAGCACAAAATATTAAAAACCCACATACGAAACAGTCAAAAGCAGTACGAAACTTGCAAGCAAATCACAAAATTGCTTTAACCGGTACACCGATGGAAAACCGCCTTGCCGAGCTTTGGTCTATTTTCGATTTCATTAATCATGGATATCTTGGCAGCTTAGGACAATTCCAGCGCCGCTTCGTCTCACCAATTGAAAAGGACCGTGACGAAGGAAAAATCCAACAAGTTCAACGATTTATCTCGCCGTTTTTACTGCGTCGTACGAAAAAAGATCAAACAGTCGCATTAAACTTACCAGATAAACAAGAACAAAAAGCTTACTGTCCACTTACTGGAGAACAGGCTTCCTTATATGAACAACTTGTTCAAGATACGTTGCAAAATGTAGAAGGATTAAGCGGGATTGAAAGACGCGGATTTATATTACTCATGCTGAACAAACTTAAACAAATTTGTAATCACCCTGCTCTTTATTTAAAAGAAACAGAACCAAAAGATGTCATCGAACGTTCCATGAAAACGAGCACGTTAATGGAACTCATTGAAAATATAAAAGATCAAAATGAAAGTTGTTTAATCTTCACGCAATACATCGGTATGGGGAACATGTTAAAAAGTGTGTTAGAAGAACATTTCGGTCAGCGCGTCCTCTTCTTAAATGGTAGTGTACCGAAGAAAGAACGTGACAAAATGATCGAGCAGTTCCAAAACGGAACGTATGACATTTTCATCTTATCGTTAAAAGCAGGTGGAACTGGCTTAAACTTAACCGCTGCCAACCATGTCATTCACTACGACCGTTGGTGGAATCCAGCTGTAGAAAACCAAGCAACAGACCGCGCATATCGCATTGGTCAAAAACGCTTCGTTCATGTTCATAAACTTATTACAACGGGGACACTCGAAGAAAAAATTGATGAAATGTTAGAAAGAAAACAATCACTAAACAACGCCGTCATTACAAGCGATAGTTGGATGACCGAACTATCTACAGACGAGCTAAAAGAATTACTTGGTGTATAAAGTGAAACTTTAATCAGTGGGGGTTTTCTTCATCCCCCACTGATTATCAGCCCTCACCNNATTTTGAGGTGGGGGTCTTACTGCCCATTAAAGCGGGATAAACAAAAGGAGCTAATCTCAAAAGATTAGCTCCTTTTTCTATTCCAAAACCAATTACTTATTATAATCCCTGTTAATCCGCCGCACGTATCCAGTAATGAATCTTGCCACATCGGTGTACGATCTCCCGTAGTCCATTGATGAATTTCATCAAATGTTGCATATCCCGCAACGAAAAGAAGAGCGTATAGGAAACACCTTTTTCTCGAATAACCCGATTGATGAAAAGCATAATATATCAATGACCCGAGCATAAAGAACACCATAAAATGAGCACCTTTACGAAGGAAAAACTCAATAAATCCGCCTACACCTTTATTTGCAATGCTAACAGGTGTACCACCGCCATAATCGATAGATACCCACGAGAAATGCTCTTTTACAAACTCCACATTTACATATTGTTCAATATCTGAGCGCATATCCTGCTTTTTATATGGTTGTGCTGAGGAATAGAAAATCAACCCCATCCATAGTAAAACAGGAATCCAAAATAACCATTTACGATTCATTCTTCCGAAACCCCTCTCTTAGTCTTTTAAGAGTACCAAAAAAAAGAATAAATTTCACGCCAAAACATGACATTTGAACCCTATTTATATAGTGAAAGGGGGTGATAAACATGGCAGTCGAAACAATCGTAATGGACTTAACTTTACGTCTTGTCTTAAACAATGGATTAGATAAGAACGGAAAAACAGTTTTCAAGAACAAACAATTTAAGCGCGTTAAAACAAACGCAAACTTAGAACAAGTACAAAACGTAGCACGTGCTCTTGCTTCCTTACAAGCATCACCACTTCACGCTATACAACTTGTTAGCACATCAGATCTTTCTAGCCTATAAGGTAGAACTGTAATCAGTGGGGCATCCCCCGCTGATTATACGATAAATAAAAAGGAGGAAACAACGTATGCAAGTACTAGAATTAATTTTCGCGAAAGAAGATGGAAAAACAGTCGTCTTCTCTATCGAGAAACCGATCACACCCGTTGATGCACAAGTCGTCAATCAAGTAATGGATACGATCCTTGCCTCATCTGTATTTTCATCAATCAATGATAGTACTCGAAAAAAAGGAGCACGTCTCGTAGAAAGGAATGTATCTGAAGTTTCCATTACCTTATAAACAAAAAGACGAATCTGCATCATTTTGCAGATTCGTCTTTTTTCTTCGGCATTTCAATCGGAATAAAGATTTTAGAAAAGCCGACACATACATATTTATAGTGTTCTCCACCTATATCGAACTCAGTCTTATATGTTGAGAAGAATATATAATCATCTCGCTTCGTATAATGATCGATTAATAGTCCAACTTGTGGCTCAACATATTTTTTCGCCAACTTCTTACCAGCCGATGCTAAATCGCCAAGGAGACCCTCTTCATTCTCTTTTTGAACTTCGTCTAGCTTCTTACTTACATCATTACGTTTCATAAACTGCTTCGCTGCCCAGTCCGTATATTCACCTTTACTCGGATTACTATTTGCTAAATATACTAGAAGAACAACAACTAGAGCCATAATAATATACCTTTTCTTCATACTATATCACCGCCTACTCTTTTCTATTTTCATATATATGTACAAGCGATGCAAATTAGAAAGACTAACATCTATTGATTGTAAACGAATAATCAAAATTTACAATATGAAACGGAATATTAACAATTATTTTACTTAATTCGTATATAATAATATCGATAATATTATTTTAAAGGGGAGGACTCGAAGTTATGAACAATGAAAATGATATCTTTATTTCCAATGCAACAATGATGTTAGAGCCTTACAAGCACCCTTATTACCAAACAAAAATAATAGAAAGTAGTGGGAATCATCTTTACTCCTGTCAAACTGCTCTCCAGCTCATCAAACAATCTTGTCTAGCCAATGTTCACTCTACTTATCAAGGCAGGCGTAAAGCAGTTCAGACAAACTTTCATTTCAAACAAAATGTCCCAATTCCAATTAATCATCGAGAATATATTTGTGCTTTCCCGACAGAATCTCCTTCTTCTCCAAACTGTATATGGCTGTTTTATAATCATATAGACGACATAGAGTTTTTCAAACAGGGCAAAAAAGCTACCATTCATTTTTCAAATGGCACTACTACAACCATACATATCAGTCCTCATAAGCTAAAACAACAATTATTAAAAGCTGGATACGTATTAGCACGTATGAACATGCAAGATTCACTACAATTCAAAAACCTCTTATTACATTTACTACCTTAACAAAAATAAATAGAATGGAAAGCAATATACTTTGCCTTCCATTCTTATAATACTATTTATCCTCTTAAGCTATTTCGCATTTTATCAAGTGCTTGCCGATACACCCATCTCACTTGATAATAAGTCATTTCCATCTCACTAGCGATCTCCCCCATCGTCTTCCCTACAAAAAAGCGTTCAAAAATAATGTACTTCTCCTTCTCATCTAACACACTCATAAAATCTTTCGCTTTCCTTTCAATATCTTCAAAATGAAAGATATCCTCATACTCTCCTACATATACACACTTTTCTTGCACTGCAAACTCTTTCTTCAATCTTTCTAATATATAACCACGCACTGTTATAACTGCATATGCAGGAAAGCTTCCTTTATCCGCATCATACCTTTCATATGCATACCAAAGACCAATTAAACCACATTGATAATACTCTTCATGATCTTGATAAATACCTAACTTCTTTATTTGATTCACAATCATACCTTCATACAAAACAACTGCCTCTTTAAAAGTTGCTGGTTTCACACAGTACCCACTTCTAAAAGGTATACCTCTTTGTTATTCCGCCGGTATCTCCACAATATAAAAATAAAGAAGTGATTTCACTGTGAGTAATTTCAAATACGTCCGCCGAAATTTGAAATTACACTAAACCGTATTTGAAATTCTGCTGGCAGTATTTGAAGTAGGGGTAAAAATAAAAAAGGGTGACTCCCTTGAAGAGTCACCCTTTAATAATCATATTATTATACAGGCAAACCAGGTAAGAACTTTGCAATCAATACAACAATCGCAGCTAGGAATCCCGCTTTAATAATGAATAAAACAATAATTGGAATAGCTGCTTTCACTTTACTTAATCCTGCTGTAACTTGTAATCCTAACCAAATTAAAACTAAATTCCATAAATAGAACAATTCAACTGTATTACCAATTCCATATGCAAGTGAACCCTGATCGAATAGTGGTCCTAAACTTGTATACGCAGTTGGTCCAGCACCTAAAATTAAAGCTATAACACCATTAATAAGTCCACCAATAATAACAATAATATCCGCGTATACAATAATCATTACTATTTTTTTATAAGAAGTATCATTCCCATAGAACATCATAAACACCTTATAAATAGCTGCAATAACAAGTGTTGCAATCATAACACCTACTATTCCCCATATCGTACCAGAAATTACATCTGATACAAGCGAACCCTGCTTTGCAAATTCGCCTCCTAATTTCTTTTGCATTTCAATCATCTCAGGTGATGTATACGTAATATACGAATTTAAGCCACCTACAAGCCCTTGTAATAGCGCTACTATGAAGAACATGCCCCAAACTTTCTCAGTCGTCTTCATTCTCTCAAACTGTACACCTGGAGAAGTAATCATTCCAAATAATGATGGCTTTTCTCCGCCAACTTTTTGTGTATTCAAATTCGCTTCCATTATAACGCCTCCTTCTATGTATATAACCCGTTCTAACGGGCGGTTCACTTCCTCACATGGAGGCTACGAACCGCCCACTAGAACGGTGATATGTAGTAGAGAGCCTCTCTCTACTACACTACTAACTTACTCATAACGTAATGCTTCAATTGGATCTAATTTCGCAGCTTTGTTTGCTGGAATTAATCCGAAAATAATACCAAGTGTCATAGAGAACAGTACGCCTCCAACGACAACTTCCCATGAAACGAGTGGTGGCCATTTCGCAAATGTGGAAACGATATAGGCCCCGCCATATCCAAGACCAATTCCAATTAAACCACCTAGAAGTGTTAACATAACTGCTTCAATTAAAAACTGTAATAAAATTTTACTACGTGTTGCTCCAAGTGCTTTACGTATTCCAATTTCGCGCGTACGCTCCGTTACGGATACGAGCATAATGTTCATAACACCAATACCACCAACGACTAATGAAATACCTGCGATACCACCGATAATCATCGTCATGATGTTAGTTACTTTAGAAACATTTTCTTGGAATTCTTTTAAGTTCACCAGTTCATATTTACCTGGAATTTCACTTGGCTTACGACTATTTAATACATCAACAGCTTGTTTCCCAGCCTTTTCTAAATCATCTACATTTTTAGCTTGAACTGCGATATTTTGAATATCATCTGTTCCGAATAAAATAGGCCATAACGTAAGGGGGATTAATCCTTCTTCCATTTCAAATCCCATAAACTCATTATCAGATGTATACACACCAACAATTTGCATTGGCTGCCCCTTCATCTCAATAATTTGTCCAACTGGGTTTACGTCCTTAAATAACGTTTCTTCTGTTTTTGTACTAATCATCATAACGTTATTTGCATGAGTAATATCTGATTCACTTAAAGTACGTCCCTTTACGACCTTTACTTTATTAACTGCAAAATATTCATTATCAAGACCAATAACATTCAGATTTGCCTTTTTATCATTTACATCAAGTATCTCCATCCCCTGATTTGTTGTAATAACGTGGGATACATCCTTCACTTGTTTTACTTCCATAATATCTTCTTCCGTTAACTTCGGTATTTCATGCCCGCCCATATTAAACTCATCATTAATATCTGCTTTAAATTGAATTGGCATTAGGTTATTACCACCAGAACCTGCGAATTTCGACTTCAGCATCGCTTCCCCGCCTTGCCCAATCGCAACGACAGTAATAATAGAACCTACCCCGATAATAATACCGAGCATCGTAAGAGCTGAACGCAGTTTATGAGCTAAAATAGAAGATAGGGCAATTTTTATACTATCTAGTAAACTCATACCGCACACCTTCTATCTTCTGTAATTTTCCCATCTCGCAATACAATGCGGCGGGAAGAATACGCTGCTACTTCCTCTTCATGTGTAACCATAACAATCGTTGTACCTTCTGCATTAAGCTTCGTGAAAATATCCATAACTTGCTCACCAGACTTCGTATCAAGCGCACCAGTCGGCTCATCGGCCATAATGAATGTTGGATTATTGGCAATCGCTCTTGCAATTGCTACACGCTGCTTCTGTCCACCTGATAACTCATTCGGTAAATGATGCACGCGATCGGCTAATCCAACTTTACCTAACGCCTCTAAAGCACGCTTACGACGCTCTGCCTTCTTCACGCCGCCATATACGAGCGGAAGCTCAACATTTTCCACTGCTGAAAGGCGCGGCAGCAAATTAAAGTGCTGAAACACAAAACCAATATACTCATTACGAATTAATGCAAGCTTTGACTCATCTGCTGTTAAGATATTCACATCATTCAGCATATATTCGCCTTCTGTTGGACGATCTAAACAACCGATAATATTCATAAGCGTTGATTTACCAGAACCAGACGGTCCCATAATCGAAACGAATTCACCGCCCTGAATCGTTAAACTAATACCGTGCAAAATCGGCACTGCCAATTTTCCTTGATAATACGTTTTAGCAATATGATTTAACGTAATCATTTCTCTTTCACTTCCATCCCGTCATACACATCGTTGGAAGGATTTTTAACCACCTTTTGCCCCACTGTTACGCCTTCTACAACCTCTGTCCAGTCTCCATCAGTAGAACCTTTTTTCACATTTTGTTTACGAAGCTTTCCTTTATCCTCAACATAAACAAATGCATCATCGTCTTTTTCTACAATACTCTTAGTCGGAACAGCAATCATCTTCTTATTCTCTAAATTTACTTGCAGAGAAACGTGATAACCCGGAGATAAACCATCTTGACTATCAAGGCTTGCCTTATATGTATATTGGGACATATTTTGAGTCGCTTCACCCATACCACCAGCCTGCGCCATCTCTGCACTCGTTGGGAATTCACTTACCTCTGTAATCTTACCTGTCCACTTTTTCTTATTATTTGCTTTCGCAGTTACAGTAAATGTTTGATCCTTTTGAATTTGTGACTTTTGAAGCTCAGTTAACGTCCCTTGAATTTGGAACGGATCTTTAGAAGCTACTTGTAAAAATGCTTTCCCTTGACCACCTAACGCTTGAGATGAACTTTGCGCCGCATCCTTATCTAACTTTTGAACGACACCAGCAAAATTACTATAAATCGTAAGTTCTTTCTGCTTTTTACTTAACTCTTCTTTTTGTAACTTCCCTTTTTCTTTCTCAAGATCAGTTGTCTTTTGCGCTATTTCCAGCTCACTTACTTGCTCTTCCATCGGATCTGTTACTTCTTTCCCAGCTCCGCTATCTTTCGCTTTCTTAATTTCTTTCTTCAGCGAATCAATCTTCTTCTTCCCTTGATCATAACGCATATCAGCCATCTTCTGATCAAGCTCAGCTTGCTTCATTTGCAAATTAATCTCTTCATTATCATAAGAGAATAACTTCGCGCCTTTCTCTACTTCTTGTCCTTCTTTTACTTCAATATCTTTCACTTTTCCTTTAGTTGGATCCGCATAGAAGCTTTCAATATTCCCAGGCTTCACCTGACCAGAAATTAGCTTCGTATTATTCAGCTTTCGCTCCGTTACCTTCTCAAAGCTTACAGCGTCAGCCGTTGTTGCTGCGCCTTTCTTCTTACCTTGCATTACAAAAATATTAACTGCTGCTACAATAACAATTAGTGCAATAACCCCAATAATAATCCACTTCTTCTTCTTGTTTGGAGTACGAACCGTATTTGGTACCATATTCTCTCTCCTTTTATAACTTAATAGTTTAATATAAAAATTGTATAAAACTTTCTGAAAACAAATTACATATTATTACATTCTTTTTACAAAGTTTTACACATCCATTTATATTGTAACAAAAATTCCAATGATTAGAAATATGACATATTGTCTTTTAAGATAGATTTAAGGAAAGATTATATTCATATAAGAAAAGCTATCCAAAATAATAATTGGATAGCTTTTCAAACAAAATATTAAGCTGCTTTAGGAGCTTTTCTTTCATGTCCACGTTGAACGATGAACAAGAAGACTGTCGATAAAATTGCACCTGTTAATAGTAAAATGAAACAACCATCCCAGCCAGAACGATCAACAATAACACCGATTGCTGCGTTTGCTACAAGGCTTCCACCTACATAACCGAACAGACCACACATACCAACTGTCGTACCTACTGCAAATTTCGGTACTAATTCCATCGCACTTAAACCGATTAAGAACTGTGGTACGTAAATTAAACAACCGATAATAGAAACTGCAATACTTACAACAAGTATGCTAGTTGCTTGCCAATATACAAACGTACCAATAACAACTCCCACCATACTAATGATACATAATGGCATACGTTTTCCTTTAAATAGTTTATCACTTAAAAAACCAACGATTAATGAACTTGGAATTGCCATACCTTCAAAGATTGCGTACGCCGCGTGTGCTTCATTTTTTGAGAACCCTTTAACTGTCGTTAAATAAAGTGGAACCCAGTTAATAACACCGAAACGAATTAAATAAACAAATGCATTCGCAATACATAAGAACCATACAAATTTATTTTTCACTACATACTTCATTAAAATTTCTTTTGGTGACATCTTGTTAGCATTATCCGCTTTTTCAAGATTTTCATAGTCATTACGATACTCATCAATTGGAGGAAGACCTTCTGATTCTGGTGTATCCTTCGCATTAATCCAAACAAGAACTGCAATTACCATTGCGATAATCGCTGGGAAAATAAACACGCCGCCTTGCCAGTGGTTTTCACCGAAAATACCTACACCAATTCCGACAAGTGGTGGTACAAGCATTCCACCAACGTTATGTGAAATATTCCAAAGACCTGTTTTCGTACCACGTTCTTTCTTTGAGAACCATTTTGTCATAACGATACTACAAGGGGGTGCTCCCATACCTTGTACAATACCATTTAGAACAAGTAATGTAACAATCATTCCAAATGACGATGCAAAACCGAAACAAATATTTACAAGCCCTGATAAGAATAAACCGACTGCAATAAAGCGCTGGGCGAAAGCTTTATCTGATAAATTCCCCATAAAGAACTTACTAAATCCATAAACAATTGCCATTACTGAACCTAGTAGACCAATTTCAGCCGTACTAAAGCCATATTCTTGTACTAAATACGTACTTGATAACGTAAAGTTACTACGAACTAAATAATAAGCAGCATATCCAACTGAAATCCCGATTAACACACGAATACGTAGTAATCGATATACACGATCGATCATATCCGCTGGCAATCTTTCAATTGCAGGTGCTGGCTTGAGCCATTTAAACATATTCTTTCGTCTCCTTTTCTCACTTCTGAGAGAGACGTTGTCTATTCCATATCTCGATTATTCCGCTATTTGATATATTTTGGTTTGTTCTTCTAACCGGCTGTCCTTCTATTTCTTTCTCATTCTTCGCAAACATTGTTGGCACGCCAAACGAAACTTTTTCTAAAATGTGACCCGCTTCTTCCGATAAACAATAATCAATAAATAAATCCGCAATAATACCATTCGGTGCACGCTTTAGTTTCGAAATCGCATTAACAGATAATCCTGTTTGCTCAGGTACAATACTTACAACTGGAAAGCCTTGTTTTTGAAGCATTCTCTGATCTCCCATGAAATTCATGCCTATCATATACTCACCACTCGCAACAAGCTCTACTGGTATGTAACCATTCACTGTTACTTCACCAACTTGTCCTGCGAGTTTCTTAACATATTCCTTCGCTTCCTCTTCACCTACAGTTTCAATAAGTGATTGAAAAAACGTATATGCTGTTCCTGATACATTTGGATCTGGCATCACAATCTTTCCCTTATACACTGGATTTAATAAATCTTGCCACCTTGATGGATAAGGAAGTCCGAGCGGTGCTATTTCTTCATTCCACCGCTCTTTATTGATCGCAATTGCTAGCTTCTCCACTTCATAACCGTACCAATAACCGTCTTTATCTGTAACAGTTTTTGAAATACGGTTCGCATGCTGACTCGTAACAGGAATAGATAGATTTTTTTGTTTCATCATTTGATGCGCATCTACCGTACCGCCAATAATAATATCCGCTTTCGGATTTCCAGCTTCCTCTTCTACCCTCCGAAGAAGCTCCTCTGTCGAAAGACGAATAAACTCATACGTACAGCCGCGTGGTTTACAAAATGACGAAAGCAAAGCTTCACCAACTTCCTCGCGAGCTGCCACATACGCAACAAGATGACGATCATCCAAAATAGGGAGACCACTTTTATTATATTTAATAGAGGTTGTATCTCGAGAGCAACTAGACATCGCTCCTCCAATTACTAGCAAAAAGAAGAAAAAGGCTATCTTTCTCATGACACATTCTCCTTTACAAATACATTTGCGAGGGAGCTTTTCATATACATGACATTCCCATTATTATCACCGAGATATTGCACAACAAAATACGATGGATATACAGAAATAGTAAGAACGTCTTCTCGCTCATTCTTTATACGCTTCCCTGTTTTATAAGCGGTAATATAAGCAATCGGTTCATTCTGTGATTGTAATAATTTCTGTATTTCTCCGTAATCTGTAATTTGCTTTGCGTATCGAATTGAATCAAATATTTGCGTAAGATTCATCGTACGTTCTACATCACCTTGACGTACTATGACATCCTGTGCTGACGCAAAAAAGTCATGAATACGTTCTGGCGTGTAATACAGGCTTAACAAATACGTTTGAAATGCTGAGATCATTGGATCCGTACCATTCTTTCCGTACATATCAGCCCCGTACTGGAACAAGTCACCTACTGCAAAAGTACGTTTCTGTCCATTCAAGTACGTTACTTCTCCAGTAAATACTTGTTCTTGACTCTTAGCTTCTCTCGGTTCTATTTGAATTCGGTCAAAGAATGAAACAATCGTATGCAAACGAACTTCATCCGTTATAACAATTTCTCCCCACTTTTCATGCCTAACCTTCATTTCAGTAGGCAGGGATTCATTCACTCTTTGTAAAACAGTTTGTTTGTCATTCACTATTGTGATTCGATTGTATATTTGCTTCTCCATCACATAAAACAAAATAAGAGAAAAGATTATACAAAGAACAAACATAAGAATTTGAAATGATAGCCTTTTCATTTCTGCCTACCTCCAAGATAAAAAAACGTTGTTTCGAAAATACCGCATAATTGTTTCATAAATGTATCATTTAACCGCTTTCAATTGTTTTATGTCTTCCATCCGTCTTGGAAGCAAAAATGTAATAAATATTGTAGTACCAACCGCTTCACTACTCTCAATTCGCATACTTCCGCCCTGCTTATTCATAATCTCCTGACAAATATACAAACCGTAACCATTCCCGTAACTAGAAGGAAGTACCTTCCCTTCTGGTGATCCATTCCACTCTGCAAGCACACCTTCATCTATACCAATACCATCATCATGAACAAACACCTTCGCCTCACGTTCATTTACAATTACATTCATCCGAATTTGCGTAGCATCGCTATATTTTATAGCATTATCGAGCACGTTTAAGAATATCTGCTTCGTCTTATCAAAATCCGCAACAACGTGTACATCTGTTAACTCATTTATCATTTCAATCTCAAATTTCTGCAGGCGAGGTTTCACAATTGAAACTGCTTCTTCAGCCAATTCCCTTATATTCACAACTGTAGGTGACACTTCAAACGTACTCGTCCCGTACTTTGAAGACTTAAGTAATTCCTCTACAAGTGATAATAAACGCTCACTTTCTACAGCTACATAACGCAGGCTCTCCTGTACATCTTCCTTCGCCTTTAACTTCGGAATTAAATCCACGTAGCCAATAATCGCCGTTAGCGGTGTTTTCAGCTCATGTGTAATGCGGTCTAAGAAATCTTTCTGCTTTTCTTTCTCCTCCTTCAATTGCTTAATATGCAGTTCAATTCCATCAGCCATCGCATTAAAAGAGGCTGAAAGCTGAGCAATTTCCACATATTCATTTAGCTCAATCTTACTTTTATAATCACCATTCGCAAGTCGGTGCGCCATTTGTCTTAACTGATCAATCGGCTTATGGAGAGAATTTGCCAAACGAATCGCAAAGAAAATACCCGCAGCTACTAAACAAAGAGACGTCATTAAAAACGTCCAACCGACATTTGTTAAAATTTCCTTCTCACCCGTTAACTCATTTATAAACCGAACACTTCCAATGACATCGTTTCCATAATATACCGGGCTTGAAAATAAAAGAATTGGAGCCGGGTCTCCCTCTTCAAAAACATACGATTTCTTCCCCTTCAAAGAACTCTCAATATCAATATTCCGGTGAAGAAGTGCTCCCTTTTGCGTATCCGCAACAACATCTCCATTCTTCCCAATCATCTGTACACGGACATCCATACGCTTCGCTAAATACGAAGCAATTAAAAGTGAATTCGGACCGAGCGTCTCGACCTCTGCTTCCTTCTCTAAATAATTCATCGTATAAATTTGTGCTTCTACACTTAACTTCTCCAAAGAATTTGCTGCATTATGATACATATTCTTTTCTAACGTAATATAAACAACTGCATACAAAAGAACAAAAATCGGGATTAACAGTCCAACTATTCCAAACACCATATTTCTTTTTAAAGACATACCATCACCACTTAACAATCCAGTTTATAGCCAACGCCATAAATTGTCTTAATATATTCCCCGCTATTCCCTAACTTCTTCCGCAGTCTTTGCACCATAATATCAACCGCTCTCGTATTTCCGATATACTCAAACCCCCATACCTTCTCAAGTAACTCATCTCGCATAAATACACGCTGCGGATTTGAAATAAACAACTGACATAAATTAAACTCTCGGTACGTCAACTGAATTTCTTGTCCACTAACATGCACCTTTCTTTCCTTAGGACAGATTGTTATCTCTCCCGCCCTGATTACTTCATGACTTACCGTTACCTCTTTCTTCTTCACGCGCCGCGTCATATTCTTAACCCGAAGAATAAGCTCTGCATAATTAAATGGCTTCGTCACATAATCATCAGCACCAAGCTGCAACCCAAGCAATTTATCATTCATCTGACTCTTTGCAGTTAACATGAGTACTGGAATATCTCGATCCTTCTCACGGAACAAACGAAGCAACTCATAGCCATCTTTATCTGGAAGCATAACATCCAAAATCAAAACATCCGGCCCTTCATTCCATCTCTCTAAAGCTTCTCTTCCGTCAGCCGCCGTAAGTACTTCATACCCTTCCATCTCAAGCTGCATCCGAATCAAATTACGAATACTCGATTCATCATCAACTACAAGTATTTTCATTATTTTCCTCCTTCCATTCCGTATTATAAGTACATTTTAGTATAGCAAAAATCCTATAAAAAAAGAGAGGGTATTGTCGAACATATGTTGAACGACAATACCCTCTCCCCTTTTATTATTTAGCTACAAAATAATCCGTTACATATTGTGCCCAAACTTCATGACCTTTAGCAGTTTGGAAACCGAATTCTGTCTAAAGAAGTTGGGTCATTACTTATTATTTATTACTTAGTTACTTCAAGATGCGCTCTTAATTTATTCGTTAAATCTTGTTTTGCTGCATCTGGAACATAGTAGTACCAAATGCCATCAGCAGCCTTGTGACCGTCACCTGGGATTTGGATATCCTCACTATTTTTCAAGCAATCTTTATAATTCTTTTGCATATCAAACATTTGATCTTGCGTTAAGTTAGTTTTCACATTCTTTTGAATTGCTGCTAATACATCTCCATAACCTGTTAAAGAAGAGAAGCTTGCACCTTTTTTGATAACACCTTGCATCACTTGACGCTGGCGCATCTGACGACCAAAGTCACCACGTGGATCTTGTTTACGCATACGTGTGAATGCTAGAGCTTGGTCACCTGTTAAATGAATATTTCCTTTCGCAAAATGATGTCCATCCTGCGTAAATTCTAAATCATTATTTACATCTACCCCACCAACAGCATCAACGATATCTTTAAAGCCTTCCATGTTCACTTCAATATAATAATTAATAGGAACATTCAAGAAGTTTTCTACTGTCGCTACAGACATATCTACTCCACCGAATGCATAAGCATGATTGATTTTATCGCTTTTGCCTTTTCCAACAATTTCTGTATAAGTATCACGAGGAATACTTACTGTTTTCATAGAGTTATTTTTAGGATTTAATGTAATCACCATTAAAGAATCCGAACGCCCCTTATCATCACCGCGCTCATCTGCCCCTAATAATAAAATTGACACTGGTTCACTCTTGCTAACTTTTTCTCCAACTTTATTGTTGTTTTGATCACGTTTTAAAGGTTGATGAACTTCCTTTAATGTATTAGATACAGAAGAATATACATTATAGGCATAAATTCCTCCACCTATGATTAGTACTCCGAGAATAACGAGTACCCAAAATAAAATTTTCTTTTTCATACCTTTACCCTCTTTATTAAAATTTTAAAATAATATATCTATTTTTATACTCCTCACTATATTACATTATTCTTGATTAAAAATAAAAGATAAATTAAACAAAGCAATTAGTATTTGCCAACAAAACAAGGAAAACTCCATCAATTAAATGATGAAGTTTTTTATTAGCTTCTACATTCATATGAATGTAACTTCTTTATAAAATAATAAGATTCAATCTTTTTATTTCTAATTCTTTTAAAGTTCGGCCATCCTCTCGCATTAATATGGATTTCTTCTATAATTATAAAATCCCTTGTTTCATGCATACCAAACACGAGTGATTTAATATTCGGATAATTAACCCTATACATCGTACCTTTTTCACTACTTTTCTTTGATGTACCAAATATCTTTTGAAATATCTTTGCAACTAACAGCTACATAGTCATCGCTCCAAACAAAATTACCGGATTTCAAAATTGCAATCATCCTTGGATTATTTTGATATAAAAACATATCGCCATCTTTAAACTTTCCATTCTCATAATCATGTAAAACCTCGTATAGCTTCACATTCATCATCTCTTTTTCTCTATTTTAATAAAATCATTTTATATTCCTTTTACTAAAAAGTTGTGATTTTCTTATGAAATCGCTGCGAACTTTTGTAATTTTTTTAAAATCTTTTCCTTATATGCTTAACAATTTAATTTATAAATTCTTACCTTTGCTTTATTCTTTCATCAAACTATAAATACCTGCAAATTTATATAAATTCCCTTCTTATTATTCCAATTTCTCCATAACTTATTTAATAAAAACTCTTACTCATATTCTAAAGTTTTCCTACTACTAAACTTATTTGTTAAACAAATCATATATTACTACTTGCAAATAAAATAGGTGGACACAAGGCTAAAAATTCAACCCGGTATCCACCCATCTGTATCAAAAACATTTTACGTTTACTATTCTTTTTTATCTCCAAGGGCGAACGTTATTTCTGTCTCACAAGCAATTTCACCATCTACAGTAGCAACTGCTTTTCCTTTTCCAATTGCTCCACGTACACGCGTCATTTCAACTTCTAAACGAAGTTGGTCACCTGGACGGACTTGTCGTTTAAAGCGGCAATTATCAATGCCTGCGAAGAATGCTAAGCGACCACGATTCTCTTCTTTCTTCAACATAGCAACAGCGCCAACTTGTGCTAACGCCTCTACAATTAAAACACCTGGCATTACAGGATAATCTGGAAAATGCCCATTAAAAAATTCTTCATTAGCTGTAACATTCTTTATCCCAATAGCACGCTTTCCTTCTTCTACTTCTAAAACTTTATCCACTAGTAGAAATGGATAGCGATGAGGAATTATTTCTTTAATTTGTTGAATATCTAGCATACACTTCTCTCCTTACACAAGATTGGTCATACCACCAGAAGTTATACTATCATTATCCCATTTTAAATCTCATTTGTCATTATAAAAAAGGATTTCAAAATTTCTCTTCTAAATAAAAAAATGTATACACTCTTTTCAATATGTATTATCACTGACACGGAGGTTGAAAAGAGTGTATACCCAAGTTAGGGAAAGGCAAATTATATCAAATATATTAAGCCTTAATGTCGTATTCAAGATTCATTATATATGACAAAAATAAGAAATTAAAACCTAATTTTCGACCTTTTTCGTATTAATTCCCTAATATTACTCATGATTTCTCTATTTTCCTTACATTCTCTTAAATGTGATATTTAGAAATATGAATTTTAATAAAAAATTATTAAAATTAAAGCAAAAACGCTTGTAATAGAATTTACATACCCATATTATAATAAAATGAATATGAGATTTTAGCCTAATTATTCAAATACCTTTATTTTTAGAAAGGGATCAAAAAATGGCAAAAGGTATACATACTATAGAGTTAAATACTTCACCAGACCAAATTTGGAAATTTATTAGTGATATAAACAATTGGGCTCCACTAGTAACAGGCTATGTTAAACATAAAATTATTGATGACAAACATTCAACTTGGCGTTTGCACGGTGATCTAGGATTTATCAAACGAGATGTTAATCTAAATGTTGAAATTATTGAATGGCAAATGCCTAATAAAATTAGCTTTACGATGACTTCTCCAGCAAAAAAATTAATTGGTAGCGGCTTTTTTCATGCTGAATCACTCTCTCCTTCTACTACGAAAATAACAAGTCAGTTAGAATTGCGAACAACTGGTAAAGGAGCCTTTGTTTTTAACGGTACCATAAAACCATTTGTTCCTAAAGTGACAAAGCAACTTTCTAAAAAAGTGGCAGATAAATTAATGAAACAGTTATAAAAAAACATCTCAGAAATTTATTGTACACTAAATTTCCGAGATGTTTTTTATGAAAGTTAATTATTAACCATATCTTTTTTTAATAATTTCTCCATATAGCTTAATAATTCATTCTTTAACCCATCATGCTGTAATGCCATTTCAATTGTTGTTTGAATGAATCCAAGCTTCTCTCCAACGTCGTATCGCTTTCCTTCGAAATCATAAGCAAATACTCTTTGTATCTCATTTAAGCGCTGAATAGCATCCGTCAACCGAATCTCGCCACCTGCTCCTGTTTGTTGATTCTCTAAGAGCGTAAAAATCTCAGGTGTTAATACATAGCGCCCCATAATTACTAAGTTAGATGGTGCTGTTCCTTGATCTGGTTTCTCTACAAACCTGCTAACCTGATAACTACGACCTTTTTGTACTAGTGGATCAATAATACCATAGCGATGTGTCTCCGTTTCCGGAACAGTTTGAACACCGATTACCGATGATTGTGTTGCCTCATATTGATCCATTAATTGGCGTAAGCATGGCGTTTCAGCTTGTACAATATCATCACCAAGTAAAACAGCAAATGGCTCATTACCAATAAACTTACGAGCACACCATACAGCATGACCTAAACCTTTCGGCTCTTTTTTGACGAATATAGTGGATATTAATTTTAGAAAACTCTTGCACCTTCTTAAGGATTTCATGTTTACCCTTTTCTAGTAAGTTCTGTTCCAACTCAAAAGAATGGTCAAAGTGATCTTCGATAGCACGCTTTCCTTTTCCAGTTACAATAATAATATCTTCAATTCCGGATTCAATCGCTTCTTCTAAAATGTATTACTTTAGTTGCTGGTAAAATTATTTTTTACTGTTTTCATTCCTACTCCATTCGTAGTTTATAACACGTATTTTTAATCATATTACTGCAAGTTATAATCTATATTTCAACTATTCTATTTTAAAAATTAAATATTCAAACTAAAAATCCCAATATACATTCAACATTTTAAGTTCCTTAGTTTTTATCAGCTACTTAACCATTCAAAATAAGAGTTATCTTTATAAAAAGATAACTCTCCAACAAAGCCTGTTACTATTGTTTTTTTACTATTGATATTGACTGAACCTCTTTATGTGTTTCATCGGAACGTGCGGAAATATAATAACTTTTAGTTTCATAAAAATAATTTTTTTCATTATCATTGTTCATCATTTCGGTACCTAATACTTCATGTAATTTTGCAAATGACATTGAAATATCTTGAAACACAACTTCAACAACTTTATCTTGTGAAATAACAAATTGAATATTTCCATCTTTAATAATTTTTTTCCCAACTTGATTCGGCAATGTAATTAAAGGGCTAGGGTATTCTACTTTTAGTTCATCAATTGCTTTCCCTAAATATCCTGAAGCAATTGCAACATTCGCACCGTATACACGCTTCAATAAATCGGTTAAATTTGTTAATTTTATATCTTCAGCCATTTCAGTTCCTAATTTAAATGGTTTCATATACTTTGTATTGATCCATCCACTTTCACCATTTAATAGCTTAACTTCTAGCCATTCTTCATTTTTTTCTACGCTCTTATCCTTAGTATCTACACTAAAAATCTCACCAAAATTTGCTACACCTATTTTATCACTATTTATCTTCGCTTCTTTACGGATACTAATCCCATTACTCATTACAACGTACTTCTGTACCTTTTCTTTTTCGCTTATCTTATTTTCAGATACAGTCTTACTTGAAACAATTTTTTCTGCATTGGTTTCTGCCTTATTAGAAACTAACAACATATCCTTATAATAAATGCCTGCAGTAATTCCAGCTACTATCACTGTTAAAACAATAGCAGGTATAACAATTTTTTTTCTCTTCGCTTTGACTTTACGGTAAGGCTTTCTTTTAATACTTGTAGAATTTTCTTGTAATAATCCGTGTTGACAATTCAATAACTCTTCTTCTTTTTGTTTTTCTCGTTCTTCTGCTGTCATTTGATTATATCTTCTTAAAAATCCTTCGTAATGCCCAACTACTTCATGTACATCCCCATACTCTTTAAATTGACCATAATGTAGCCAAAGAGCTTTTGTACAGAAGTTTTTCACTTGAGAAAGTGAATGACTAATAAAAAAGATAGTCTTCCCTTGATCCTTAAATTCATTCATTTTATCTAAACATTTTTTAGTAAACGTTTGATCTCCAACAGATAAAGCCTCATCAATTACCAAAATATCAGGATTAATATGAACTGAAATCGCAAATCCAATTCTAGACTTCATCCCACTTGAATAAGTCTTCACTGGTTGATACATAAATTTTCCTATATCTGCAAACTCAATAACTTTTGGTGTAATCTCTTTAATTTGCTCTTTCGTAAGCCCCATCATTAAGCCTTTTAGCTCAATATTCTCAAGCCCCGTTAACTGTCCATTTAATCCTGAAGATATTGCAATTAATGTTGCTGATCCTTTAATAGTGACTTTTCCTTTATTAGGGATTGTCACCCCAGCAATTAAATTAGATAGGGTACTTTTCCCCGAACCGTTTAGCCCAACAATACCAACTATCTCCCCTTCTGGTACTTCAAAGGATACATTATTTAAAGCGTAATGGTATTCACCATCTTGACTTTTAAAAAATAAATCTTTTAGCTTATCAGAGGGTTTTTTATACATTTTATACCTTTTTGTTACATGTTCGAATTTCACTTTATAATTCATTGAATCATTCACCTTTTATAAGTAGTCAACAAACTGCTTGCGGAACCTTATATGAAACATTGATCCAATCACAAACAAAATAATTGCGATTCCCCAGAAATATAATGTATATAATGACCATATAAAACTAATATCACCATGTAATAATGAAAGTCTATAACCTTCTATCACATAATAAAATGGGTTTGCTTTCATTAAAAACGCAAAAGCACCACTCATATGTTCACTTGGTTTCCACAATACTGGTGTTAAATAAAATAACATCCTTGTAATTGATTGAATAAACAAATGTATATCTCTTGATATGGTAGAAACTGTAGAAGTAATAAAAGCTAACGCAATTAAGAAACAAAAAGTAGAAAATATGCAATATATCAAACCAATTATACTAAGAAAACTTAATCCTTTAGTACATACTATAATAATTAATAGCACACCTAGCAAAATCATGTGTGTATATAATTGCGATAATATAACATATGTTGGAATAACACTCAGCGGAAAATTCATTTTAGACACTGCATTAAGCTTAGCGTAAATAGAATTAGAGCCCTGAATAATTGAACTGTTAATAAAGAACCATGGAATAATACCACATATCATCCAAACAAAGAAAGGAACCCCTTCTACAGGTGCCCCGCCCCTTATGCCTAGACCAAAGACTAACCAATAAACTAAAATTTGTGTTAATGGATTTAAAAATACCCATATAACTCCTAACGTACTTGCCGCATATTGTTGCTTGAGTTCATACAAAGAAAGCCTTCCCATCAAATAGATGCTATCTAATTGTTCACGAATAACACTTTTTATTGCTTTCATACAACAACCTCATTTTCCTGTAACACCTTATATATATTACCAAAGTTAACAATCTCCATATTACTATCAGGATTTTCTACTATAAAGTTACGAGTATCAAAAAGAAGTGGTTGTCTCATTTTGGAAGCTAATTTATTATAGTCCATACTACTAAACTCACTATGATCAGCTAATACAAGAAGTAAATCCGCTGCCTCCAAGGCCTCTTCTGCTGATAGTGTTTTAAAGAAATTTGTTCGAATGTATGGATCATGAATTGTAACTTCGTATCCTTGTTCATGAAGCAAGTTTATAACTTCTAGTGCCGGACTCTCCCTCATATCATCTGTATTTCCCTTATAAGTTACGCCAAATACGGCAACTTTTGGTTTTTCAATTCCTTTAAGTAATTTCCTAACATTCTCCATAACATATGAAGGCATAGAAATATTTGTATCTCGGGACATTCGAATAATATTTGTCAGTTCTGGTGCTTTTGCTACAATAAAATATGGATCAATAGCTAAACAATGTCCTCCTACTCCAGGGCCTGGTCGGTGTAAATTTACACGTGGATGCTTATTCGCCATTTCAATAACATCTAATACATTTATCTCTAAATTATTACATACCTTGGCCAATTCATTTGACAATGCAATATTAACATCACGGAATGTATTTTCCATTAACTTAGACATCTCTGCTGTTTTTGCATCTGTCTCTACTATTTCTCCTTTTACAAATATACCGTATACTTGAGCAGCTCTCTTAGCACAAGCTGGGGTTACTCCACCTACAATTCTATTATTATAAACAATTTCATGCATAATTTTCCCTGGTAACACACGCTCTGGACAATGTACTAAAAAGATATCTTTACCTACTTCAAATCCAGCTTCTTCAACCAAAGGTTTTACATAATCATCCATACTACGCGGGGCAATTGTTGACTCCACAATTAATATATTCCCTTTTTTAATGTAAGGAATAATTTTTTTTACTGCCGTTAAAACTCCCGTCAAATCACATGATTTATGTTCATCTTTTTGATTAGGCGTTGGGACAGCAACAATAAAAACATCTGCTACTTCCGGTGTAGGGGAGGCACGCAACATCTCTGTATTTACCGCCTCTTTTACAACCTTCTCGAGTTCTGGCTCTTCAATATGGGCTTCTCCTCGATTTAATTTATCTACAACATCTGAATTAATATCAACCCCCACTACTTCAACGCCATGTTTCGCAAACATGGCGGAAGTAGGGAGACCAATATACCCTAATCCTATTACACAAATCTTCACAAATTATCGACTCCCACTAACAAAATTCACAAGTCTATCACAGTTACGTCCATCATCATATTTAATATATTTCTTCTTATTGATTCTCTTGAGTTTTCTCTGTTTAACCAGATATGATTCCACGGCATAAATTACATCGTCTTCTGAATAAGATACATATCCTGGTAATAATTTCTCAATATTTTCTTGAGATATTGGTGTGTTATTTTGAAACAAATAATTAATGATTGGTTTCTCTAAATATACAAAGTCAAAGGAAATACTTGAATAGTCTGTAAGCATCATAGAACTTCTCTCAATTAATTGTCTTACATTCACCTTATTGAAGTCATGGATTTCAACATTTGGTGAGGATTTTAACTTCTCTACTATACCTAAGGTGTCTTTTTCTAAAAGTTGGCATGTTCTAGGATGTAAACATACATCTAGTATGATATTGTTTCTTTCCAGGACCTCTATAAATTTATTATTATTCAATAAAGATTGGATGGTCTTGAAATATTTACTTTCCATTAAGTGATCTAAGTTTTGTATGTTTTTACGCCAAGTAAATGTCATCATAATACGTTTTTCTTTTTCTTTATTTTTTAACGTATCAAATCTAGGAAGCCCATAATTCAAAATTTCCTCATTATTGTAACCAAAATGATTCTTAATAATTTGTTCCTCTAAATTACTACTTGTCAAGATATAGTCCGCTAAGTCTTTATTAGAATGATATACATTCTCCACTCGTCCAGGGAGAATAATACCATGTTGAATAAATACACGTTTGGCTTTCCTTAAATGCTTAATATTTGATGGTAACAATATATTTACATTATCACTACTAAATATATACTTTGCATTCATTGAATAGATAATATGCTTTAGACTATAGAATGGGATAACATGCCCAAGTCTTTTAACTTTATCATAGTCAGGATATTTTTTATCAATTAAATAATATACATCCTTATTAGGGTATTTTTCTCTACAATGTTTAAAGAACCAATATCCGGTGTCATTTGCAGAATTACCCATTTTTTCACCAACTAACCAAATTTCTTTTTTATGAAGCAATAAATTTGAAAGATCCTCCGTTATTACTCCTAATAGCAATTTTAATTTCTTAGACTTACTAATATAATTATTATTTTTAATTTGCTTTATTGAATATTGTTTTTTCCTTATATTAGACGCCAATTTCCTTTTTAAGTACTCCCACTTACTATTAAACTTCTTGTAATTTAAAGCCAGCTTACTCCTAGTTTTCACAATAGGAATAATTTCAAATCTATTCTTTCCATTTTCTACAAAATGATTATTTGCCTTATAAATAAAATTATTATTCATTCCTCCAAGTGCGGCACTTTTTAACTCCCCCAGAAATTCAGTCTCAATAAAGAAATCATATCCACCTGGTTCGATACTTTCATCGAATTTAATTATAACTTCATAACCACTATGACCGTATTTAAAACGTGCTGAAGAAAATTTATTATTATATGAATAAGTTGGTGTAAAGCGATATTCCCTCTTACTCTCTCTATGCTTCATCAGAATAGTGTGTTTAATATCTTTTTTATTTGTGATTGAAATATTTTTAAGATATGCTAATCCTTTTAAAACCAATTCATTATCGACAAATTTAATATCAATTAATCGATTCACTAACTTAGTAGACTCAAAGAGATGTGTAATATCAATTAAAATTTCTTTCTTTTTATACATAAAGGAAAAATATACATTATTGTTACGTTTTAAGGTCTTAAAAGGAAATTGATCTATATAGTCATACATCATAACCTTATTAAGTAATTGTGATAAAGTTATTAACTCCCCATACTTTTCATTTATCAGAAGCGATAATTTAACATAATTTATAATAGAAAAGATTTTTATTCTTTCTTGATCAAAGTTCTTGCTAAATAAAGTATTCTTTATTATCTTTAGCGCTTGAATTTGTTCATTTTCAGGATAATCTAGAATATTAGCAATATGTTGATTCGCTTCCAACATTCTATAATATTGAATATCATCATGAAATCTCCCTAACCTAGCAATAGAAAAACGATTCTTATCGATAATCGAATCGACAGTTGTTAAAGCTATTTGTAGATCTAGTAGGTTTTTTATTGTCTTCTGTTGTGTAGTAGATTCATTATCAGTTTCACGCCTACCACGATAATAATATACAAAATCCTCAATTAAAATAGTTTTTCTAGAATCAAAAAAGCTTTCAATAGCAAATAGGAAATCTTCTCCATATCTAATGTGTTTATTGAATTTAGTTCTTTGGATTAATTCTGCTCTATAAAATTTAGCACATGAACTTGGGAATAAATATAGAATTGGATTATGCTTAATATGTGTTTCTTTATATCCTTTAATACTATTTTCATATTTATATCTCTCGGCAAATCTTGGATTCACTTTGGAAGATTCAAAGAATGACTCACCTACAAAGGACATCATTTTACCCACCACTAAATCTGCTTTTTGTTCTTCAGCATATGAGTACATTTTCTCACAAGCATCCTTTGCTAAATAATCATCCCCATCTAAAAATGTAATATATTTTGCCTCAGCTAAACTAATACCTATATTTCTTGGTTCTGATGGACTCCCCGTATTCTCCAAAAAACACCACTTGATATTTTTATGTTTATTTGCCAAATCTCTAATGATATCTTGTGTGTTGTCTGTTGATCCATCATCAACTACCACAACCTGTACATTTTCAAGTGTCTGTTTTAGTGCGGATTGAATAGCTTGTCCAATATAATTTTCAACATTATAACTAGCGATAACAACCGCAGCATTATATTTATACTCTCTTTCTTGGTATAAACATTGAATTTCTTTTACAAGCCTTTGAATATACTTCTCATTTTTTTTTGCAGGATTTAAAACCTTGATTAAAGACATGTCAGAATAATTTTCTTCTTTAATACTAATTACTTTAGCATTATGAATATTTTCTTTTAAATATTTGTAATACCCATTTAGTTTCTCATTCCACGCTCTAATTTCATTAATATTTTTAAATTCCTTGAATTCTCCATCTTTTAAATACCGTTCTGATAGATACATTTCATGAATAATTACCTTATTAGTAAAATGACTATTTAAAAGCTTTACAAATTTATCACAATATTTTTTCCAAATACTAAACTCAACATTTGAAACGACACTAGAAGCTGGTTGTATTTTTGAATATAAATTGCTGTCTCTTAATAACCAACTATCCGCAATCATAGTATCTTTATATTTCAGTAAGTTATATCGCTCATCTAATAAATCAATAACAATATAATCGTTTTTTCTGCCTAACTGTTCTATATCCTCTACAACCTTCTTATTAAGTTCATTAGCTAGAATAACTTGTTTGTTATATACTGCTGGTTGTATTTTTTTAGAATCAATGTTCAACGATGGGGACATTATATCTATAATAGAACCTAGTGTATAATCAATATCAACATATAACTTTTCATTTGATACCATACTTAAAATTGTTCCTGTTTCATAACCAAGAGAAATAATATTCATTCTGCTCACCTTCCAACCGTTTCTAATCTGTAATTTTCCCTATTTGTCTTTCTAACTCTAAGTAATATTTATCATTAAAATGATATGGGAAGCACCCCCATAAATGTTTTGAGTCGCAGTAGAAATAGTTCTCTTCCCTCGGCTTAATTACATTTATCCCCTCAAAATTTTCTTTAAAATATTGATAATAGTGGGCTAATAGCTTATTGAATTTACAAATATAATCTTGGTTTTCAAATAAATACATCTGATTATCCTTTAAATAGGAATTTACCATTTGTACTTCATTTAAAATAATTTGCTCTGGACGGAAGTATTTTTTCAATTCCTCAATAAAATTGAAACAGTTTTCTTCCCAGATCTTTGTTACCTCCGCCTCAAATCTATCTAATATAGTCACATTAAATTCCTTTTGCAAATTTGATTCTCTATACTCCCAACTTCTGGTGAAATATGTATTTTGATACTTTAAAATATCAAAACGTTCTTCCATAAAGTCTATTACCAAATAATCTGTCTTCTTAGCAATATCTTTTAAATTTTTTATAAAAGTTTTGTCTAGGTCCCTATGTAGTGCTTTTCTTCTAAAAGCACTAATCAAAGATATTTGGTCCTCCTTATATGATATTTCTTTTGCTGTTACACTAGCCAAACTACTCCGAGCATAGTAATCTATTATTTCATATTTCAGATGACCATTATGCTCCTCATATACTCTAAAAATATCCCTGGAATCACAGCTACCAAATATCAATATTTTATTTTTTAAACTTTCATTTCTATATTCCGGTTGTTTTATAGCAAATTCATTCCATAAAGCTCCATACAGACGTTCATAATAATTGGCACTTAATAAATGTGGTCTTAATAAATACTTATGATTAGCATCCGCATAGTTCTGATCTATTTTTATAATATTAATCCCTTCAAAATTCGTTTTAAAAAATTCATACTTTCCCTTTAAAACTTCGTTAATTTTTTTAATCTCTTCCGAATTAGAAAACTCTAATAATTCCCCATCCTTTATATATTTTTCTGCCAAATACAGTTCATGAAGAATAACCTTTTCATTAGGAATTAACTTTTTCAATCTATCTATCAGTAATAAACATGCGCTATACCATGCTTCATTAAGTTCGTTTTGATAAACTTCATTATCCTTTAAAAGATTCATTAATGAACTACCTTGAACATCATAATTTAAAGTAATAAAACTACTATCTTTTTTTACTGAACTATACGTTTCATCCAAAAAGTCTATGATAATATATTCACTCTCTTTCGCCTTCTCAGATAAGCGTTTTAAATAATCTTTTTTTAATTGTTCTAAGGTATAATGATTTAAATTTATTGTATCTTGTTGCTCTAATCCTTTAATGGGTTTAGACATTAAACTCATTATATTTGTTTTACATATGCTATCAATTAAAGATATACCTGGTTTTTTATATAGATCGAACAACAACCGGCTTCCTGTTCCGATAGTGATGACTTTCATATTTTTTTTTCCTCTAATCTAGATATTTTTTTTAATATTGCCTCACAATGTAAGGTTTTACCCCTCACTAAAAATTTTTTCTCTTTACTTTGAAAATTGTAAAACAATCTGCTTCCTTTAAAGCAATGCAATATACTTTGAAGAATTGCATCTAAATCCGTTACCACAGGACCAAATAAATCTTCCTTATGGTTAATTGGTCCCTCGTTATAATGTTTAGAATAAAATTCATCATAATCAAACTGAAAAAAAATAACAGGCTTATTCATATAAGCAAAATCAAATGAAACTGTAGAATAATCTGTAATTAGTAAACGATGTCGTTTTAATAGACTTTGCACTGTTTCTTCACCTTGTTTCATGACCTTGATTCGTTCATGAAATACAGGTGTTTCTGCACCAAATTTTTGAGTCTGATAATGCGGAAAGAAAGTCAATTTCATGTCTTTCTCTTCTAACATCTGATGGAGCTCTTTACTTTTTAAAAATGACATATATGTCTGCCAGTACTTAGATTCCATTAATTGGTCTTTCGTTTTAATCCAACTTCTCCAAGTTGGCATAAGTAAAATTTCATTCCCTTTACTTTCATCCTTTAGGGCATCCCAACGTGCAAGCCCTGTTACGATTACCTCATCTTCCTCATATCCAAATTCTTTGACGATATGCTCCTTTTCAAACTGTGAGGACACAACAAATAGAGAATAGCCCATTCGATTTTTATTTAACACATGATTTACGCGACTTACACCTATAACCCCATGTTGAATAAAAATCTTCTTATTTTGCTGCCATTCGGGATAGTACTTTAAAATGTGTTTATAGTCATCTGTATACATATTGGCTGTTTCTGAATAACTGTTAATTGTTTTATTACAAATCAACAAATAGAATGTATGTTTAAAACTTCCGTATTGAATTATATTACCTAATCCTTCAATATTTTTATAATCATTACTTTTCTTATTAATAATATAAAAAACTGGAACATCCGGTTGTTTCTTTCGAATATACGTAAATAAGTGATAGGAATTATCTTGTGCTGTATCTTCTCTTTCACCAATTAACCATATATTCTTTCTACGAAAATATGATCCAAATAATTTATAGAATATAATTGCAAGTAATGCTTTATAATTTTTTCTTTTAAATAATCCTAAATCATAGCGAAGTGACCGCTTAATTTCACTATATGTATTCATCATTCTCTTCATATAGTTAGACTTGTGGATTTGAATTGTAGCTTCACTATTTTTATATAGTATCTTAATATCCAATGAATTTTCATTTTGATACTTTGTATTATTGCGTAACTGCGCTAACAGAACCCTTAGCGGTTCTTCAATAACAGTTTTCCCTATGCTGAGGCGTATTGATATTTTCCATTCTCCCTCCTCTAACAAATCTCTTACATTGACTTCTATTGTTTTAAAACCCGCATCATTATAGTCAATGGTATTGTTAGAAAATAAATATGATATATCAGTACGTAAGGAGTTTTTTAGTTGAATTGTTTTAGTGGCTCCATCTTTATAAAATACTAATTCTTTTTTTATTTTTTTAGTTGATACATTTTCAACAAATGCATATCCACTAATTGTAAGAATCTCTTTACGAAGTTTTATCCCTTCAATTTTATGAACTACAGTTAAATCATTAACTTGTAATAATTCTTCATATCGAGGGAAAAATCGATAATAAAAATAATAATATTTTCCATTATCATATACATGTTCTTTTGTAATTAATTCATCCTGAAAGATGTTTAATAACTTCTCTAAACCTATATAATCATTTTCTTTTATCATTTCAGTAATTAATTGATCCCGCACATTAAAACCTTCTACATGCTTAAAACTAATTAGGCTTGATAGAAACTTATTTCCGAGTCGAATGACTTCTAAAAGCTTTTCATTTGAAAAACCTTTTCCCTTTAAAACAATGGAATCCACAAAGAATTTCCACTGTCTCTCCTCTATAGTATGGATTAATGCCAACTTTTTTTTCTCTCTATACATGGCCGCTAATTTCATTTGTAATATAACTAACTGATTAAAAAATGTAATCGTTGTATTTTTAGATAGGTTATTGTTACCGCTATCTACTATCCTATAATAAAGCAAGGGTATCTCACGTACGATTACCCTTTCTGCAACCAACAAACATCTTTGAGTAAATAGCAAGTCTTCCCCTACCCAAAGATCTTCATCAAAATGAATACCATTAAGGACGCACATTTCTCTTTTAAATATCTTATTACTCGTGGATGGAGTGAAATGTAATTCTAAGTTCTTCGCAACATTTCTAATTAATGGGAATTCCTTATTAAATAATTTTTTCATATATGAAAGTGTCCAACTTTTATATTCATTAAAACAAATAATGTTGGCAATAACCATATCTGCATTATTTCCGCTCGCAACCTCATACATTTTCTCATATCCAGCTAAATTTACATAATCATCTGCATCTAAAAATGTAACATATTCCCCATTTGCTTTTTGTAATCCGACATTACGAGCAGCACTCACACCAGCATTCTGTTGTCTATAAACTTTCAAATTACTATTGTGCTTTTCATACTGCCTCAATACTGTCATACTATTATCAGTTGAGCCATCATCAACAACAATAATTTCAATCCCCTTTAATGTCTGCTCAACAACAGATTGTATACACTGAGCTAAATATTGTTCTTTATTATAATTTGTAATTACTACACTTAGCTTTACTTTCTTCAAGAAACCCTCATTCCCATCTTTTAGTTCATATGGTAACGTAGAAATCGAAAATCTTTTCCCCTATATTATTCCAAACCCTTATATATTTTTATAAAGAATTCTTTTTCATTTTCCCAATTATAATTATTACGGGCAATGAAGCTATTTTCTCTCATTTTCTCTCTCTCTTCTGGATGTTCTAGTATGTAGTTTACTCCTTCAGCAATGGAAGCAGGATTGTGAGAATCTATACAAACCCCAACATATTCATTTTCCACCACACGTTGTATCTCTGGAAAACTACAAGCAACAACTGGAACCCCGCTCATCATATATTCAAATAGTTTATTAGATGAAGCTGAATAATGATTAAAACAAACGTTATTTAAAACTTGAAAACCTAAATAAGCGTTCTTCGTATAGTGTAATAATTCATTTACAGGTACTTTCGGAATGAATTTCACTTTACTTTCCAAGCCTAAATCCAATACCATCTTCTGTAACTCAGGTTTAATACGTCCATCACCAATAAATACAAGTATGCCCTTTTTAAACATTGGAACTGCTTGCACTAGTTTTTCTAAACCTCTACCCACTTGAATTCCGCCTTGATATAATAAGATAGGCTCTTCCTGTGGAATCTCTAACACCTTATGCAAATTAATCGAATTACTGTCCTCTGGTTGTGTTACAAAAGGATAATTATGAATAACCTTAGGATAAAAGCCATATAAATCTTCCGCATATTTTGCACGAGTATGATTTTCCATAATCATCACATCTGTATATTTCAGGAAGAATTTCTCCATAATCCCATAAATTTTACTATTGTATCCAGTGCGGCTAGTCTGTACCTCATGTGAATCATAGATTAATTTCTTCTTTCTAAATACTTTCGCACAAAGCCATCCTTGTGGTAGTGTATTTAAATCATTGGAATGATAGAAATCATATTCTTTTTTCAGACCAACCTTAACCATTTGAATCAATATATAAGAGCGTACAATTAATGTCCGTAGCTTTCTCATAGAAAATAATGCACCAAATAACAATATCAAACATGTTATCATTGGGAATTTCCACAAACAAAGTGCTGCAATTACTCCAAATAAAAACATTGTAACTATATTTTTCGTTATTAATTGCTTTACTCGTTTTGCTGCACCCAAGCCTTTTTGTAAAAGAGATAGTCGATTATTTACACGTGTTACTGTAAATCCTTCTTTTCGCATCTCCCATTTAGGTAAATCATTTTGTTTCCAATCATGAATACAAATCAAGTCTACTTCATAATCCTCTTCAGCTAAAGCCGTGCATTCTCTTAATACACGAGCGTCATTTGTGAAGTGGTTCCATACGAACATACATACTTTCTTCTGTGGCATCATTTTCCTCCATTAAACTTGTTAATACTTTAATATTATTTTTCCACCTCAAATATTGGAAAGCAAATTCATGCCCATTGTTTCCCATTTTTCTACGCAATATCTCATTTTCAGCTAGTTTGATAATGTGCTCTCCTAATTCTTTAACTGTTCGATCATTTGAAATCAAACCACATTGAGCTTCATTAATAACTTTCTCAGCATATCCAGACACATCTCCAATAATAGGCTTTTTCATACACATATAATCAATAACCTTCCCTGGCAAAACGGTTTGAAATACTTTTTCATCTACTAAACTAACATATGCAATATGTGCCTTTGCAACTTCTTTTAGGGTTTTATTACGACTTTTCGCTTTAATAATTTCTATATTAGAAAGTTTTTTTTCTTTAATAACCTCAGCCACCTGATAACTTTTAAACCCATAACCAATTATTTTAAATTTAATATTTTCCTTTTCTCGTAGATATTCAGCCACCTCGATCAACTTTAATACATCTTGAGCTAACCCTATATTTCCTGTATAAATTACTTCAACTATTTTAGTACTTGAATCAGTTATAGCTTGTTTAGTTTCTATCATATGTAATTCTTCTTCTGTTAAAGAGTTTGGCATAAATGATACTTTTTCACGTCTAACCCCTTTTAACTCCAGGTATGGAATAAACCCTGCACTATTTACAATAATTTGATCAGCTACACGATATAACATCTTTTCTAAAGCATATGCTATCGATAATACAAACCGATTTGCAAAAACTCCAACTCCTAACAATGATTCCGGCCATAAATCTCGTACATCTAATAATAATTCAGCTTTCAACTTTTTTTTAGCAAAAAAGCCTGCTATACCAATAAAAATAGGTGGAGTTGAAACAAATACATAATCATATTTTTTATCCATACGGAATATAGCCATAATAAAAAGCATTGTGATTTCTAAATACAAAAATAATCTTCTTAGCATATTATTTGTGTATTTTTTCACTCTTGGTTTTACTCTTATAACATCTTCACTATTTATCGATTCTTCATCCCAAAATTCCTTCTTCTTATATAAATTCTCATTTGGATATCTTGGATCAGTAGTCAAGATTGTAACATCGTATCCTCTTTCACTTAATTCCAAATAAATATTCTTTATTCTATTTGCTGCACTTCCGATTTCTGGATAAAAATTTTGTGCTATTACTAACACCTTCTTCATTTATCTATGTCCCTTCTTCCTCCCATATCAAATAATACCCCATTCTATTTCACCTAATTACTTACTATTTTTACTATTTTTTAACAAAGCTCACTTTAAATTTACAAAGTTCGCTTTAAATTTACAAATACAAGGATATCACTAAATCTGACAAAATTGAACCTTTCTAATTAATAATTTACCTTTTTACAACTCATATAAATACAACATAATATATAAATATTAATATAAATATAAATAAACCTTGAGCAGTAGATAATAAATCCAACTGTTCAAGGTTTACATATTAATTCAACATTTATCGTAAAGCACGACGTGGTAATTTATCGATATTCTCTAACATAATGCCTGTACCAACCGCAACGCAGTGCATTGGGTTTTCAGCAATTAATACTGGTACTTTTAGTTCTTCTGCTAGAAGCATGTCGATACCGTGTAGTAAAGCTCCACCGCCTGTTAGAATAACACCGCGGTCGATGATGTCCGCCGATAATTCTGGTGGTGTACGTTCTAGTACGCCTTTTGCAGCTTGTACAATAACTGCTGCATTTTCTTTTAATGCTTCTGTAATTTCTTCAGAGCATACTGTAATTGTACGTGGTAAGCCTGTTACCATGTCACGTCCACGAATTTCAAGCTCTTCGCTACGTGCACCTGGGAATACTGTACCAACTTTAATTTTAATATCTTCTGAAGTACGTTCTCCGATTAATAGCTTATACTTACGTTTAATGTAGTTTAAGATCTCCATATCAAACTTATCGCCAGCCATTTTGATAGAGGAAGAGGTAACAATATCACCCATAGATAGTACAGCGATATCTGTTGTACCTCCACCAATATCAACAACCATGTTACCGCTTGGTTGGAAGATTTCCATACCAGCACCAACTGCGGCTACTTTTGGTTCTTCTTCTAAGAATACTGTTTTACCACCTGAACGTTCAGCAGCCTCACGAATTGCTTTTTGTTCTACTGATGTGATATTTGTTGGACAACAAATTAAAATGCGAGGTTTTGAAAAGAAGCTCTTTACGTCCAATTTGTTAATGAAATACTTTAACATTGCTTCTGTAATTTCGAAATCTGCGATTACACCATCTTTAAGTGGACGAATTGCTACAATATTACCGGGCGTACGTCCCACCATACTTCTTGCTTCTTCACCTACTGCTAATACTTTACCTGTGTTACGATCAATAGCAACAACAGATGGCTCATTCAATACAATACCCTTACCTTTAACATGGATTAATACGTTAGCCGTACCTAGGTCAATTCCGATATCTCGCGCAAACATTCCCGTTTTTTCCTCCTCGATATTCAAAATCAGGTTACACCCGAATTCTTTTACACCTAATTTCTGATTTTATCACAAATTTAACAGAAACGTAATATTCACAAAAGGAATTCTTCTGAAAAATATTACCGAATTGAAACGGGATGTTTACGATCGCATATTTATTGACGTACCGGCTTTTCTACATCTTCTTTTCTATACTTTTGCTTTGTTGCTTCTCCGCCTCTTAAATGACGAATAGACTTATGATAATCAAGAATTTCTTTTACTTCATTTGCGAGCTCTGGATTAATTTCTGGTAGACGTTCCGTTAAATCTTTATGGACTGTACTCTTTGATACCCCAAATTCTTTTGCAATGACACGCACTGTCTTTCTTGTCTCCACGATATACTTACCAATCTTGATAGTTCTCTCTTTGATGTAATCGTGCACACCACTCGCCTCCCTAAATTGGATGTGAGAAGTGTGAAATGAGCCTCGCTGCATACGACTTAGAAGTAAGTGTGAGTGCTGTTTGTAAGCGTTAAACATTCTTGGATTTATAATGAAATGATTCACGATTTCTCACCTCAAACACTCTCTTTGCTTTGGTTTATACCATTGTATTGCCCGCACTACTGATATATGCTACATGTTCACTATTTTTGCGGACTAAGTACAAAAATATTTTAACTTCAGAAAAAATACAGGTTAAAACAAAAAAGCCTATTAGAATTTAAATACAATTCTAATAGGCTTGAACTTTACTTACTTGAAATCTCATATTTACCTGAAACTATATTCTCAAAAGTATCCATTTTAGTATCCGCTGAAATAAACCAACGTTTAATCTCTAGCGGTTTACTGTTCTCTGTAGCATACCCTGCGGAACTAGTAAAAGCTAATGCTACTCCCAATTCATTTAATGCTTCTACCGAAGCATTATTATATTTTCCAAATGGATAAGAGAAGTAGTTTGTTTGCAACAATTTATTACTTTGCAAAATATCTTTCTTAACATCATCTTTAGCTGCTTTAATTAATGCCGGTTTATTATCTATTACTTTATTAAGATCGTGTGTATGACTTCCAAATTCAAATACATCTTTCATTTTTTCTAACTCAATTTTACTCAACGTTTGAATATTCTTAGAATCAAACTTTTGAACTTTTTCAGTCAATTTAGATGATACTGCAAATGAAACAGCATGCATTTTATATTTTTTTAGAATTGGGTATGCATAGACATAATTTGATTTTGAGGAATTATCAAATGTAATTAGTACACTTTTTTCAGGAAGTGACTTCTTATCTTGTATAAAACCCTCAAATTCCTTTAGCGTTAACGCATGATACTTATTGTCTGCTAAATATTTAATTTGTTTTTCAAATTCACTTACAGATAAAATATTTTTCTTATCCTTAAATTCTGGATTACTCTTCTTATCTTTATCTTTAGCTAAATAGTAATACTGCAAAACAGGTACCTTCTTCTGGTTACTTTCAGCATTCATTTTATTATAAATGAAAAATCCAATCCCCGCGATTAATGCCACTACAACCGCTATTACAATAAATAATTTTTTCGAACTTTTGCTTTCTCTTGCTTTCAATTTAAAACTTCCCCCTCAACCACAACAAAAAAACACAGTATTTTAAAGTCCTACTGCATTCAAATATCGTTTTCTTATGTAAAAAATCACAATTAGTATTATACGGTCTAACCTTAAAAATTCCAATAGGTGTACAAAAAGAAAAAGACACTCTTTCTTAGAGCGTCATTCTTCCCGTTCAAACTCTTCTTCTAATAACTGATGGTGGGGAACCTCTTTTTTACCAGCAATGTAATAATATAAAGTAAATAAAACAAACAATAAAATAATAGCAGTCGACAGAACAAACAAAAATGACACAGTATCCCCTCCCTTTTGTAATATATATTCGAGAATCTCGTCATTTTTCCTTGTTATTGCAATTTTTTTCTCGAAATTGAGTATTTTTATATAAAGTGAAACTTTAATCAGTGGGCGCCATTTCCCACTGATTATTAGCCTTCACCAATCGGGCCTTTACGGGCAGTTGACCCCAGGCCTAACTTCTTAGCTTTCACTGAATTTTGAAATAGGGGTCTTACTGCCCGTTAATGCGGGGTAGAAATAAAAAAATCAGCTCTCTAGTGAGAACTGATTTTTTCACTTTCTTATTCTTGTGAAGAAGAACTGTTAGATGATTCTGTAGAACCATTTGTTGATTTTTCTTCTTTCTTCGGTTCTTCTTTTTTGTCACTAGTCGAACCGCTTGTTGATTTCTCTTCTTTTTGAGACTTGTCTTCTGTTTTATTTTCTGGTTTCGTGCTCGTTGACTTTTCTTCTTTTTGAGATTTGTCTTCAGCTTTTTTACCAGAAGCGTTCGTTGCCTTTGCAGCACCTGCATCAGCTTTAATTTCTGCTACTGACTTATTTAAGTAGCGCTCAGGGTTCACAGCCACATTGTCTTTACGTACTTCAAAGTGAACGTGAGAACCTGCTTCTTTATTCATTGCACTTAGACCGGATTTTCCTAATACTTCACCTTGTACAACTCGTGCACCTTTTTCTACTTTTACACTGCCTAAGCTTTGATAAGAAGCTGCTACACCATTTCCGCTATCAACTGTTACAACATAACCAAGAAGTGAATCTTTTTCAGCTTTCGTTACTGTACCACTTAAAGCAGCTGTAACATTGAATTCTTTTCCATTCTTCGCAGCAATGTCAATTCCTTTGTTCGGGGAATATGTGTTGTTATAAAAGACAAGTGCTTTTTCTTGTTCCGCCTCAGTTGCTGCATCTTCATAGAATTTCTTCTGTACGACTACTTCCACACTCGCGGCAGCTGGCATTTTCACTACTTCTGAAGATTTCGTTACTGGTACTGCTGGATCTTCCGTTTGTGTATACGGTGTTGCTTGATCTTGGTTCGGAGTCTTCTTCGGATTAGCTCCTTGGAACCATAACGCAACCATTAAGATTACCGCTGCACAAGCAATGTACAGTGCCGGAAACACCCATCTTTTTTGAAATAAATGTACTACCTTTTGCGACTTTTTATTATTTCTTCCTCGCATTCCATCATCACCTCAGCAATCATTTTGAACAATATTCACGCATCCTATACAACGTATAACTAATTACTTTTCGACAAAATCTGTAAAAATATGTATAGGAATTGTAAAATTTCCGAGGAAATGATTGAAAAAAGAAAAAACTGAGCGTTTCAGCTCAGTTTTTAGTCCAATTGTTTCTTTTTGTATACGATTAAACATGCAATAAGTGAAATAATAAGCCACACTCCAACATTTAGCATATGTCCACTAATACTACTAAACCCAGCACCCTCCACTAGGCTTTTAATTGCTTTTTCAAGATGAGATGTTGGAAGATAACTAATCATTGTCTTAATCATTTTATTTTCAACCATCGGCTCAAATTGTACAGCTAAATACATCGTCATTAATATCGGCATTCCAATTAGTGATGTTTGCGGGACAGACTCAGCTAGTAATCCAATCACTGTTCCAATTAAGATAAATAGAATTGTTCCACATAAGAAAATAAGTGCTAGCAATAATAGATTTCCACTTAATTGATCTAGAATAAATAAGTTTACAATGGAAATACCTAACGTTAAACATGCTGTTAATATACTTTTACCAAGAAGGACTTCAACAGAAGAAGCCGGTGAGAGCATTAACACACGTAACGTATGTTTTTCTTTCTCTTCTGCAATTACCATTGATTGAACAAACCCTGCAACAAATAGAAAGGACATTAAAGTAATGATGCCAACTCCTGCCTGTCCTTCTCCAAATCGACTAAATATAAATGCAAATATAATTGGTAAAGATGCCATTAATAAAACTTGTGAATTTGTCTTAAAATCCTGTACTTCTTTTCTAAAAATAGCTGATACACGTCTCATTGAAAATGTCATTATAATCCCCTCCCAGTAACTTCAATAAAGATATCACCTAACGTTGGCTCATAAGAATGAATGGATAATAGTTCCCCTTTTTTCATCCACTCTGAAATGCGTTTTGCACCTAATTCATCTTTTTGTACCGTTTCTTTCTTCTTATCCTTTAAAACGACTTGTATTTGATCTTTCGCGTATTGTAAGCGAAGGTTCTCCGGTGTATCAAGCGCTACAATTTCTCCACCACACAGAAAGGCAATGCGGTTACAAAGCGTTTCTGCTTCGTCCATGTTGTGCGTCGTTAAGAAAATTGTCGTTCCTTCTTTATTTAAGTCTTTTAAGATTTTATGAATGTTTTGTACGTTAACTGGGTCGAGTGCCGATGTTGGTTCGTCTAAGAAGAGGATATCTGGTTTATGAAGGATTGCTCTTGCTAGTGTAACGCGTTGCTTCATTCCTTTTGATAGTTTCTTTACCAATGTTTTTTTATCATCTAATAGATTCACTTGCGCTAGTACTTCATCAATTCGTTCTTTTTTACAATCGTATAAATCACAAAATAATAGTAAATTATCATAAATGCTAAGTCTCTCATATAAACCGCTGTTGTCTGTTAAAATACCAATTCGTTTGTAATCGATGCTACTTGGTCCTGTAATATCTTTTCCTAGTACCCTTACCGTTCCAACACTATGAAGTAGTTGAGAAGTTAAAATCTTTACTGTAGTTGTTTTTCCGGATCCACTCGGTCCGAGGAATCCAAAAATTTCTCCTTGCTTCACTTCAATATTTACATTTCGAAGTGCTGTTTTTTCGTTGAAACTTTTCATTACATCTTTCATTTCAATTGCTAATGTCATCTCGTCATCCCCTTTGTTTTTTCTTTTATAGATGAAAGTCGCTTTAGCGCTTTTCGTTTGTTTGTTTCGCTTTTCTTGACTTAATCATATGAAAAACAAAGAGTAGGCGCAGTAAAATAACGGTAAAAGGAGTATTTTTACCGGTGAATGAATCGTTTTTTGAGCTTATTAGAGCAATTTTTATAGCCCAATCACACCTTTTAATTCATCCATTCGTCCTTTTGAAAGCGGGATTGAACTTTTTCTTTCGTCATCTAAAATTAAACTAAAACTATTACGAGTCCACGTAATCACTTCTCGTACTCTTTGTAAATTTACAAGGTACGAGCGATGACATCTAAAGAACCCGAACCCTGTTAATCTCGCTTCTAGTTCAGTTAATGTTAACGCACATACGAAATCACCTTCGCGCACATGAATATGTGTCACTCCGTTTTGCGTTTCAATAAAATGAATTTCCATCGGATCAAGTAAAATGATTTTATCGTTTACTTTCGCTGGAATTCTTTCAAGTTTCATTTGCGGAATCATTTGAACAACCTTTTCTTCATCCAACTCTGCAATTTCTTCTTGTTCAATTTCTACTTTTTTCACACCATCATTGTTTAATATGTATACATCTTCTGTTAATGAAAGAGCATCTGATAAGAAAGAAGATGTGATAAAAATTGCCTTTCCTTGCTCTTTCATTTTCATAATTGCTTTCCTGATAATAATCGTACTCTCTGTATCTACATTTTGCTCCGGCTCTTCCAAAATAACTAAGTCTGGATTATGAATCATAACTCGTCCAATATGAAGGCGACGTTTCTCTGAAAATGATAGTTTTTCTATTTTAACGTTTAATTTATCTAAGAGGCCGACATATTGTACAACTTCCTCCGTGCTCATATTTGATTCATAAAGTCCTATTAAAAATTTAAAGTATTCCTTTACCTTCAAACGTTCGTATGCTTCATCTTTCAAAAAACAAAAACCGATGCGGGAATACATTTTCTTTCCAATTGTTTCCCCTTCAAACAGTACATTGCCAGTTGACGCTTCTTCTTCACCAATAATAATGCGGTGTAACACTTTAGCTGTATGATTATTGCATTGCAAAACAATACATTGTCCCTTCTCTACCTCTAGCTCAATTGTCGGTAACTGGTTCGTCTTTCCTAACTGTTTCAACTCCAGTAGCGCCATTTCGTCTCCCCCAAATACTTTTTATCCTATTATACCAAACAATTAATGGAAAATTATGATATTTCATACAGCATTTTAATAAAACTATGAAAACATAAAAAGGGTGGAAACGAGTTAACACACCCCCTATATCTTCTCACCACTGAACATTGAGGATTTGTCAAATATACTTATCGTACTTTAAGATATATTTACGATTCGACAAAAATAACTTATCTACCATCAAAAGAAAAAAACGTCCCAATATACATCCCGGGACGGTCTATTCTGCACCTATTTCTTCACCATCAACTTTCCTTCATAATCATTCATCGTCTTTATTTCAACGCCTTTGTAGTAATGAGCGACGATATCTGTATATTTCTTGCCTTCCGCTGCCATGCCGTTCGCTCCGTATTGGCTCATGCCGACGCCGTGGCCGAAGCCTTTCGTTGTAACAACGATTTTATCTCCCTCTTGTTTCCAAGTGAAGTCAGAAGAGCGTAAGTCTAACTTTTCACGAACTTCTTTTCCTGTTAATGTTTTCCCTTGAAATGCTACGTCTTTTACTCGCTTTCCTTCCGTAAGATCTTTAATATTTCCAACCTTCCCGTCTGCTAGCACTTTCACACCGAGACGTTTTTGAAAGTCAGCTACCGTAAAGGTTTGCTCGCTCGTAAATTTCGGAGAAGCTTGATCCCACGGACTATCTACGCTCTTTAAGTACGGATAATCATTTCCCCAGTAATCAGCTGCATTTTCTGTCCGGCCATTACTCGTTGAGAAGAAAGATGCTGAGATTGGTTTTCCATCATACGTTAAAACTTGTCCTGCGGTTTTCGAAACAGCTTCTTCGATTTTCTTCAAATTATTTTCGTAGTTATTGCCCCATTGTTTCTTCAATTCTTCTTTACTTTTGTACACTTGATCTTTCACCGTATCTGTCACGTCCGCATTGTTTTTCTTACCTCCGCTTAGCATACGCTGGACTACAAATGTTCTCGCTGCTAATGCCTGCGCCTTTAGCGCCTCTATTTCAAAACTGGCATTCATCTCAGAAGCTACTACACCGGTCACATACTCCTCCATAGGTAATGTTTCTACCTTTTTCTGTTTCTCGCGATATACAGCTACTTGAACCGCTGTATCCACTTTCCCTGGAGCTGGTATACTTTCTATCGCTGGAGGAGTTTTAGAAGCTGCTTCTTCCCCTACTTTTGCTTTCGCAAACGGAATAACAAGAGCAGCAGGTACAATGATAACGAGCGCTATGAGAAGCGCTACTGTAATAAAAAGTGGCTTTGAAAATTTCATCTTATTTCCCCCAATATAAAAAAGCTTTACTCCATTCATTCTTATGGAACAACTCTTTCTTTTAGAACATACTTAAGGGGACCAGTATAAAATGAAAATTTTCTAAATTTTTTCACTGGTACATGCATAAGTATAGAATTTCTTGACTATAACAGTAATAACCCAAAAAAATAGCCTCTACGTCAAAAGACGTAGAGACTATTTCAATTAAGCGTGAAGATCAGAAACTTCTTGTTCTTTCACTTCTTCTACTTTTTCGTTTACACGTTCAATAGTTGCACCTAATGCAGCTAATTTCTTATGGAAATCTACATAACCACGGTCAAGATGCTTTAACTCAGTTACACGAGTGTAACCTTCTGATACTAAACCAGCTAAGATTAATGCAGCAGCAGCACGTAAGTCAGTTGCACCTACTTCAGCACCTTGTAAGCTGTTTGGACCGTTCATAATAACAGAACGACCTTCGATTTTAATATCAGCATTCATACGACGGAATTCTTCAACGTGCATAAAGCGGTTTTCGAATACCGTTTCTGTAATCATACTTGTTCCTTCAGCTTGTAGTAATAATGCCATCATTTGTGATTGCATGTCTGTTGGGAAACCTGGATGAGGCATAGTTTTAATATCAACCGCTTTTAACTTATCTGGGCCGATAACACGTACACCTTCGTTTTCCTCAATAATTTTAACACCCATTTCTTCCATCTTCGCTGTAATTGAGCGTAAATGTTCAGGTACAGCATTTTCAATTAAGATGTCTCCACCAGTAATTGCCGCTGCAACCATGAATGTTCCCGCTTCAATACGGTCAGGAATAATAGAGTGGTTCGCACCATATAATTTATCAACGCCTTCGATACGAATCGTTCCAGTTCCAGCTCCGCGTACTTTCGCTCCCATCGCATTTAAGAAGTTAGCTAAGTCAACGATTTCTGGTTCTTTCGCTGCGTTTTCAAGGATTGTTGTCCCTTTTGCTAATGTAGCTGCAGACATAATGTTTTCTGTCGCGCCCACGCTTGGGAAGTCTAAATAAATTTTAGCACCTTTTAGTTCTCCCTCAACGTATGCCTCAACAAAACCGTTACCAACCTGTACTTTTGCTCCCATTGCTTCGAAGCCTTTTAAATGTTGGTCAATTGGACGTGAACCAATTGCACATCCACCAGGAAGTGCAATACGAGCACGACCATTACGCGCAAGTAATGGTCCCATTACTTGAACAGATGCACGCATTTTACGTACATATTCAAATGGCGCTTCAATGTTTAGCTCTTTAGAAGCATCGATTGTTACTTGGTTATTTTCAAATACGACTTCAGCATTTAAATGACGTAATACCTCATTAATTGTGTATACATCAGACAAAACTGGTACTTCAGATAGTACATTCTTTCCATCACTCGCTAATAGGGCTGCAGCGATTATAGGTAATACAGCATTTTTTGCGCCCTCAACACGCACTGTGCCGTTTAACCGCTTTCCGCCACGGACGATGATCTTTTCCAAATTATTCCCCTCCGTGTCCTTTTTTCAGTATCTATTCACTCAATACTCAGAAGTTATGATCGGTGTGCCAACCACAATTGTATCTTTGTTGTCTGTAGAACGCATTGCTATTTGCACATTTATTTTCTCTCTATTTGTTGAAAGAGCGTCATCCCACTTTTTATTGTATGCGGAGACTGACACAAATGCTCTTTCTTCTATCTGTTCGATCGCTCTTGCTGAAAGATCTTTCAAAACCTGATTGGTTTTATTTTGCAAAACACCTTCAATCTTATCATTCAGTACACCTTGAACACAAGTGTAAATTATAGGTTTTTCACTAAAAATTTTATTTGTTTTCTGAATGTACTTCGGGTCCCATTTCGCCCCACTCACTTCAAAAATAATGAAAGTGTTTTCTTTAGTATTTTCCTTACTCCAAGTTACTACTACTCGTTCTTCATGAGAAGAGAACTTTTTATAAGATGTAGCTTTATATCCCTCTGGAGATTGCTCTAATTCCCATTTTTGAATATTTGCCTTGTCCTTCACATCGTTTAACAACTTTTGAAACGTATGTATATTAGAAATTGTTTTTGTTTCTCGCGCTAACCATGACCATTTCTCTACTTTAGCATCATTTTTCTCTAAGGATGCAATCATGCTCTCCATTTTCTGTTCATCACTGATCGGTTTCATCTCTCTATATCCAACCAAAAATAAAACAACACTAAGTGCAATAATAAGAATGGCTTTAAGCTTCAATTTCATCCCCTCCTATCCCCATTGTTAACGGAGATATGAGGTTCTATACACTTACTTTACTAAATACGTTAAACTCTTTGAATAGCCTAAATAGTCAAGGAAAAAGTTACTTACAGATGTCCCAATTGCAATTGTAATTAGGATGAGTAATACTCTCGTCTGCATTACCTTTCCAGGCTTCATTAAACGCTCAATATGGATACCTTGTAAGGCCCACCACGTAATGGTAATAAACAATAAATGCGAAACAATGGCAATCAGTGCTTGTTGCCCTAAAAGATGTGCCAAAAAATCGACCCCTTTTTACCTAGCTACTACCTATGGAATACTATAAAAACGATACCATAATAAGTAGGAGCCACACTTTTTCAAATACAAATAAGCATCTTACATTTCACATCATAATTTTCTCTAAAAAAACGTATACCTATATGCATTTTCATTTGTAGTTCACACAAAATAAAAAGCGCAGAGTAAGGACTCCACACCTTTTATTTTCACTATTGTACCACGTTCCCTAAGAAGAAGAAATCTTTCATTAATGGAAAATATTCATAAAAGAAATTGTATCCAATCATCGGCATAATCCCTAGTATTACAATAGAAATTGCACAAAGACTCATTACAACCTTTATATTAAATGGCAAATGAATTTTCTCTTCTACTTCTCCCGTTCTGAAAAACATTTGCTGTAAAATACGGAAATAATATACGAATGAAATGACTGTCGTTCCCATCATAATAGAAGCTAGTACGTAACGAGCTGGCTCTACATGAAGTGCACCTAAAAAGATGTTAATTTTCCCGATGAAACCAGCTGTTCCTGGTATCCCGGCCAACGATAAAATAAAAATCGTCATTACGATCGCTGTAAATGGCGACCTTTTATATAATCCAGTGAAAATGGTGATATTTTCTTTGTCGCTTTGTAAGATTAAGCCGTGGATAATCGCAAATGCGCCTATATTCATCAGCATATATGCAAGCATGTAAAACCACATGCTATCCATCGTAAATGGTGATAATGCGACAAGTGGAACGAGTAAATACCCCGCATGTGCGATTCCTGAATAGGCGAATAAGCGTTTTACGTTATATTGCTTTAATGCGACTACGTTTCCGATAATCATCGTAATACTCGCCAATGCAGCGATGTATATACTCATACGTCCGTATAAAGATTGCACGTCTCCTTGCACCGATACACTTGCAAAAACCATGAGGAACAGACGAATAATGAGTAGGAACCCTGCAATTTTAGAAATCGTCCCTAGAAAAGCGGTAACAGGTGTAGCCGCCCCCTCATACACATCTGACGCCCACATATGAAACGGTACTGTTGCAATTTTAAACGAGAGTCCAACAAGTAATAGTAGAAATGCGAGAGCTAACAATAACTGAATACCACCTGCAAGCTCTCCTGCGAATACTTTTTGCATATCCACGATGTTGGTTGACCCTGTAATGCCGTACAAATAACTCATTCCAAAGAGTGTAATGGCCGTTCCGATTCCTCCATTAATGACATATTTCATGGCCGCCTCATTTGATGCACGGTTCTTTTTTCGTATTCCTACTAAAATGTAGGAAGAAAGTGAAAGCAATTCTAAGCCGACGAAAAGTGTAATGAAATCAACGCTAGAAGCCATAAACATAGCCCCAAGAAGCGCCATTAAAAATAAGTAATAATATTCTCCCTTATCTTCAATGGGATTCTTCTTGTCATCGCTCATTGCGGTGCATAAGATGAGGGCGGCTCCGCCTAATAACAACGTTTTAAACCCTTTTGAAAACCCATCTAACACAAACGATCCGTTTAAAATATCTCCCGTTGGTTCACCGTATAGTGTAATTAATGAGACGATTGCTAATATGACGGCTGCAATTGCGCTAAGCGCTACATATCTATGGTTCAGCTTAAAAAACAAATCACATATGGAAAGAAGGATGGCAGCTCCGAGAATAATGAATTCTGGCACCATGAGATGCCATGATAAACTAAGTAACGTATTCATATCCATCCTACTTCACCCCCAATGTTTTCAATGTATTTTGAAGCGGATCCCCTAGTATTTCTGGCATTACTCCAATTGCAATAATGCAGAAGATAAGCAGCAAAATCGGGACATACTCCCATCCGTGTATATCAGCTTTCGCTTCCCACTCTTTCTTACCGAATGTTACTTGCAGTGTTGCTCTTAATACATATACAGCGGTTAAAATGATGCCAAGTACACCGACTGCAGCAATGACCGGCTCCCCTTGGAATAAACCGAGAAAGGCGAGAAACTCGCTAACAAATCCAGACATTCCTGGCAATCCAAGCGATGCCATTCCTCCCGCTAAGAAGAATCCGCTAAGTACTGGCACACTTTTTGCGAGTCCGCCAAGCGCTGTAATATCCGACGTTCCAAAACGCTGTTCTATAACGCCGAGTAGGAAAAAGAGTAAGGCTGCGATTAGACCGTGAGACACAACTTGGAATAGTGCTCCTTGTGTACCCGGTGCATTTAACGCCGCAAGTCCCATTAATACAATGCCCATATGCGAAATACTAGAGTAAGCGAGTACCTTCCGAAAGTCCGTTTGAATGAGCGCTAAGAAGGCTCCGTACAATAAATTAATGACCCCTAAAATCGCAATGAGCGTTGCAAATTCGCGAAAGTATTCCGGGAATAATCCCTGTCCGAAGCGAATCATACCGTATGCTCCAATCTTCAGTAAAACACCCGCATGAAGCATAACTACAGCCGGATGCGCTTCAATATGTACATTGACCATCCAGCGATGTAACGGGAAAACGGGTAGTTTAATCGCAAAAGCGATCATTATGCTAAGAAACAAGCCGAATTGTAAGCTACTTGAGACAGCCATTCCTCCGCCAGCACCTACACTCGTTAATATTTCTTTAAGCTCTGTCATATTCGTTGTACCTGTTTTCGCAAATAAAACCGAGAAAACGATGAGCAAAATAGCGGAGCCAATACCGTTATATATTAAATAACTATAAGCTGCCTTTTCACTCGACAATTTCCCCCACTTCCCAATTAATAAAAACATCGGCGGCAATGTGATTTCAAAGAAGATAAAGAACAACATTAAATTTTGAGCAGCGAAGACGCCGAGCATCCCTATTTCTAACATGAGTAATAGCATATAAAATGCTTTCAAATTCCTTTTAATCGTAAATGCCGCAATTGCTGCAAGCATCGCTAATAGGGCCGTCAGCACCATCATAACGAGTGATAAACCATCAATACCAAGCTCGTAATAAATGGAAAACCACCTTTTATCGACCGCTGCAAAATCCCCAAATTTAATCCATTTCACTTTTTCATCAAATAGCGACAAACTCTTTCCAGAAGCATATGTACAAGCGAGGACAATAGCAATTCCGAATGGAAGCGCCGTTCCAAATAAACCGAGCGCTCGCACTGTACGCGATTCTTTTTTCGGCGTTAATGCAAGTAAGAGAATTCCTAAAAGCGGGGAAAAAATGAAGAACGTTAATAACAAATCATTCATCGTAAATCCCCTCCCGTATAGAGCAAAATAATGACAAGTACTGCAAGTGAAACAGCTGTTACAGTCCCGTACACTTGTACATTTCCATTTTGGAGTCTAGACCCGATTCCACTTAACCCTTTAACTAAACTCCCTATTAAAACGGCAATTCCTTCGACTACATACACCTCAAATAAGCGAAGCACATGAGCGATTCCTTTCGTAACAGGAAGCACCGTCATATTGTATAGTTCATCCACATAATATTTTTCTTTCAAAAGATTATAAAGAGGTGCTTCTTCGCTCCCAGCCCAATCTCTAGAAATAGATTTCTTGCCATATATGAAATATGCGAGAGCAATTCCTGCAAATGAAACGAGCGTCGCAACAATCATAATCCAAAACGGTCCGTGTGCTTCTCGCGCTTTAAATGCTACATCTTTCGTAAGCCAATCCCCGAGAAATGTCCCAAACCACGGTGTATTAATATAACCTGCCACTACTGCAAGAACCCCGAGAACGATCATCGGATACGTCATAATGCGGGGCGATTCATGCACATCTTCCTCCGTCTTCGCTTCCCCAGTAAAGACAAGGAAGTATAGCCGGAACATGTAGAATGCTGTTAGGAATGCTGCAATTACTGCTAAGGTGAATAAAACATAATTGCCGTTCATCCAAGTCGCCGCTAAAATTTCATCTTTACTAAAGAAGCCGGAAAGGAGTGGCACACCACTAATTGTAAGAGTACCGATTAAAAATAAGGCACCCGTTACTTTCATCTTCTTCTGTAAGCCGCCCATTTTATTAATGTTTTGCGTATGCACTGCATGAATGACACTTCCTGCTGCCAAAAATAGTAGCGCTTTAAAAAAGGCATGTGTCGTTAAATGGAAAACACCTGCTACATAACCAGCAGACCCTAGCGCAAGCATCATGTACCCGAGCTGGCTAACTGTAGAATAAGCGAGCACTCTCTTTATATCCGTTTGTACAAGACCGATGGAAGCCGCAAAGATTGCAGTAAAGGCGCCAACGATTGCCACCGTCTGCATCGCCACCGCACTTGCTGAAAATAGCGGAAACATCGTCGCCACTAAATATACGCCAGCTGCGACCATTGTCGCCGCATGAATAAGTGCCGAAACAGGCGTCGGACCTTCCATTGCATCTGGTAACCACGTATGAAGCGGGAACTGACCTGATTTCCCCATTGCACCAATAAAAATTAATATCGCTGTTATTGTAATCATCGTAGGGGTAAGATCCCCAGTATGAATCGCTCTAAAAATTGCATCATATTCAAAACTACCTGCATGCCAGAAAAGTAAGATCATCCCAATAAATAAACCGACATCTCCAATACGAGTCATAATAAAAGCTTTTTTCGCAGCAGCCTTCGCTTCTTCTTTAAAGAAATAAAAACCGATGAGTAAAAATGAACCGAGGCCTACTAACTCCCAAAATATATACAGCTGTAATAAATTCGGTGATATAACGAGCCCAAGCATCGCAAATGTAAAGAGCCCTAAATAGGCGTAAAAGGTTGGTAATCTTTCCTCACCTTTCATATAACCTTTCGAATACACATGTACAAGTAAACTCACAAGCGTAACGATAAACAACATTAAAGCCCCTAATGCAGTCACTTCAAAGCCGAATGATATATCAATATCTCCAGCTCTAAGCCAGACCCACTTATGTTTCACTGGTACTGTCGAAAACCGTTCTATTAATACAAGTACCGCAAATATAAAGGAGAGAAAGACGAAGAAAATACTAAGTACACTGCTTCCTTCTCTAATTTTCTTCCCGAATATAATTAATAACAAAAACGAAACAAGCGGGAAAAGCGGTATGAGCCATGCATAATCGATCATTGTTTCCTTCCCCCTTTTCGGTCACAATGTTATCCTTTGAGCGTATCCATTTCATCTACATGAACTGTCGTACGATTACGATACAAAGCAATTAAAATGGCGAGTCCTACCGCCGCCTCCGCTGCTGCTACGGCCATCGTAAACAGAGAGAAAATTTGCCCTGTTAAATTTGGGAACAAACCTAATTTACTAAACGCTACTAAATTTAAATTAGCTGCGTTCAGCATTAATTCAATACAAACTAATACAATCACTGTATTGCGCTTCGTTAAAGCTCCAAACAAACCGATGCAAAACAAAATAATCGCAAGTGTTAAATACGCAGAAGCAGGCACGCTACTCATTGGAATCCTCCTCTTTCTCATCCTTCTTCGCAAGAATAATTGCACCCACAAGTGCTACAAGTAAAATAACTGAGGTTAACTCAAATGGAATAATATATTTTGAATAGAGAAGCGTACCGATTTGAAGTGTGTTTTTTTCATGGAGAGGTAAACTTCCTTGTGTGCTTTCATTTGCGAAATCAATATTGTTAACAGCGAAATACATAACTGCCCCAAATGCTACAACCGCAAAGAAGATAATCCATTTTCGAAGAGTAAGACGCGATTCATTTTCCGCGTTATGTTTCGTTAACATAATGCCAAAAATCATAATAATTGTGATCGCACCCGAATAAAGTAAAATTTGTGCAACTCCGATAAATTCAGCTGATAAAAGAAAGTACAAACCCGCAATGCTGAGAAATGTCAGAACGAGAGCTAACATCATATGCATGACTTTCGTTAAGTTCAACATAAGAACGCCGCCAATAATTGCAGACAAGGATAGTATAAAGAATGCTATAAACTCGCCATTCATGCTTTATTCTCCTTCCTGACGTTTTCGTCGTTTTCGTCAAGCCACTGCAAATTTTTAAATAAGTCATCCCGTGAATATTCCGCGAGTTCAAAGTTATTTGTCATGACAATCGCCTCTGTCGGACAAACTTCTGTACATAAATCACAAAGAATACAAATTTCAAAATTAATATCGTACGTGTCGATAATTTTCCCTTTTTTCGTAGGATCGGGATGTTTTTTCCCCGTTAATTGAATACAGTCTGTCGGACAAATGTTGGAGCACTGATTACAAACAATACACTTTTCCGGATAGAACTTTTGAATCCCTCGAAACCGGTCTGGCAATGGCAACGGTTGGTTCGGATAATCATAAGTTACCTTCTTCTTGCTCAAATTGCTTAATGTATATTTTAATCCTTTAAATAGTCCTTTCATCTCTTACTGGCACCCCCTTCATAGATTAGAAGAATAACTCCTTAATCAATGCCGTTAAGAAAATATTTGCAAGTGCAATTGGCAATAATACTTTCCAGCCAAACTCCATTAACTGGTCACCTCTTATACGCGGAAACGTCACGCGGAACCAAATTAATAGAAAGACTACACTGCTAAACTTTAAAGCAAACCATACGGCACCTGGAATAAATCCAAGAAACATTACTGGATTCCATCCGCCTAAAAAGAGCACAGTAATTAAAGATGCCATCCCGAAGAAATATACGTACTCTGAAAGCATGAAAAACGCCCAGCGAAACCCTGAGTATTCCGTATGGTATCCAGAAACAAGCTCCGACTCGGCTTCTGGTAAATCGAACGGCGTCCTATTTAACTCTGCTACCGCTGCGATTAAAAACACGACGAAACCGATTGGCTGCACGAAAATGTACCAAACATTCTCCTGTGCCGCTACGATTTCATTTAAATTTAGGCTGCCCGCTAACAAAACAATCCCAATTACACTCATTACGAGCGGAATTTCATAAGAAATCATTTGCGCCGCCGCGCGCATCCCTCCTAAAAGGGAATATTTATTATTTGATGCCCATCCTCCGGTCACAACCCCAATCGTCGTAATGCCAGAAACAGCAATGTAATACAGTAGACCTACGCCAATATCCGCAAACTGAAATTTATCAGTAAACGGGATGACTGCAAGCACCATAAATGCTGGTGCGAATGCAATGACAGGTGCTAATATAAACAGCGGTTTATCTGCCGCCTTCGGAATACTATCTTCTTTCAATAATAGTTTTAAAACATCGGCTACCGTTTGCAGTAAACCGAACCGGCCCCCGACTTGGTTTGGCCCAATCCGCCCTTGCATAAAACCCATCACTTTCCGCTCTGCCAAAATACCATATGTAACGAAGCCAAGGACCGCAAATAGTAGAAGCACCGCTAACCCGAAAAAAATGAAGAAATTCGTCCAGCTTGAAGGTGATTGTAAGAGCGTTTCAATCATCAGCCATCAACCTCCCCAAGTACAATATCAACTCCACCTAAAATCGTAATTAAATTGGCGATGTTTTCACCTTTCAATAACTTCGGTAAAATTTGCAAATTGTAAAAAGACGGCCTGCGAAACTTCAAGCGGTACGGCTCTTTCTTTCCGTCACTAGCAATATAGCAACCAATCTCTCCGCGCGGCGACTCTATACGAACGAAGGCTTCCCCTTTAGGCGCCTTAATAATTTTCGGCACTTTCGCAAGTACTGCTCCCTCTTTCGGGAACTGCTGGACAGCTTGCTCAACAATTTTTAACGACTCCTCAATTTCTTTCATGCGGCAAACGTAGCGATCCCAAGCATCCCCCACGCTTCCAACAGGAATATCGAAATCAAAACGGTCATAAATCGAATACGGCTCATCTTTGCGAAGATCCCAGTTTACTCCTGTGCATCGTAAATTCGCTCCGCTTAAAGAATACGAAATCGCATCTTCCACGCTATATATACCAACGCCTTTTACACGATTTAAGAAAATCTCATTCCCACTAACGAGATCATGGTAACCTGCCAATTGCTCTCTCATATACGGAACAAACTCTTCCACTTTTTCAATCCAACCGTCCGGCGCATCCCACTTTACACCGCCGACTCTCATATAGTTAAAGGTAAGCCGGGCACCGCATAATTCGTTTAATAAATTTATGATCATCTCTCGCTCACGAAACGCGTACAAAAATGGGCTGACTGCTCCTATATCAAGAAGATTTGTCCCCCACCAAACGAGATGGCTCGCAATCCTTCCAAGCTCCATTGCAAGCACTCGCAAGTATTCGGCCCGCTCCGGAATTTCAAGCCCCATCATCGTCTCTACAGCGTGGCAAATGACGTAATTATTCGTCATGGCCGATAAATAGTCCATTCGATCTGTATAAGGGATAATTTGCGTATACTGTAAGCTCTCTGCAATCTTTTCAGTCCCGCGATGCAAATATCCAATAACCGGTGTAGCTTCTTTAATAATTTCCCCGTCAATCTTAATAACAAGCCTGAACACACCATGCGTACTCGGATGCTGAGGACCTACATTCAAAAGCATTTCTTCCGTACGGATCATTTAGCTACACCTCCACATCATACGGTTCATAATCTTTCCTAAGCGGATGCCCTATCCAATCATCAGGCATTAAAATACGTGATAAATTTGGATGCCCCTTAAATACAATACCAAGCAAATCATACGCTTCCCGCTCTGGCCAATCCGCTCCCTTCCAAAGTGCTGTCACCGATTCTACTTGCGGCTCTTCCCTATCCAGCTTCACCTTTACCGCTACTGACTGTTTCTTTCCATATGAAAATAAATGAACATACACTTCCATATGTGTCACAAAATCCGTCGCATGTAGCTCTGACATATAATCAAATGCAAGTCCCTCATGGAATCGCAGTAACTCCATTACTTCATAATATTTGGAGGTTTCGACCACAAGAGTTGGCACATCTTTTGAAAGTTTATTAATGTAGCAATCTACTAATGTATCTTCTCCTACTTTCCCCTTAATAACTTCAACATACTGATTTAAATACGGTTGATTCACGGATGGTTCTTCCGGCTTCGGCTCCTCTTCCTTCTTACCTTCAGCGCTCTTTGTCTTCGCTCTTGCAGCCGCAGCCGCTTTTGCTTTCGCTGCTGCAATTGCCTTCGCCTTTTCATCTCCTGAATCCCCATCACCTTGTGAGGCCTTCTGCTTCGCTAATGCCGCTGCTTTCGCCTTTGCTGCCGCCACGGCCTTCGCCTTCGCTTTTGCCTTTTCCTCTTCCGTTACCTCTTCTGTCCCTTCCCTTTTTTGCTTCGCTAACACCGCTGCTTTTGCTTTCGCTGCAGCTGCTGCCTTCGCCTTCGCTTTTGCCTTTTCTTCTTCCGTTACCTCTTCTGTCCCTTCCCTTTTTTGCTTCGCTAACGCCGCTGCTTTTGCTTTCGCTGCAGCTACTGCCTTCGCCTTCGCTTTGACCTTTTCTTCTTCCGTTACCTCTTCTTCTGTTCCTTCTCTTTTTTGCTTCGCTAATGCCGCCGCTTTCGCTTTTGCGGCCGCAGCTGCGCGTCGTTTTGCTTCTTCCACAGTCATTTCATCATTTTTTGGTAGCGCTTTCTCTTTTTCCTGATCTTCTTCCTCAAGTTTACTTATTTCTGCATCATGTTTCGCAACGAGACGCTTTCTCGCCTCTTCTTTCGCACGCCTAGCCGCTTCTCTTTTCAAATCCTCTAATTCTTTGTTTGGATCACTCATTTATTCGTCACCTGCTTTCCCGTCTTTGCCTCGTAACGAATTTTTTCTTTCAATTTATTAATTCCATAAATTAAGGCCGCAGGATTTGGTGGGCAACCAGGAATATACACATCCACTGGTACAATTTGATCTACACCTTTCACAACAGCATATGAATTTACATACGGGCCACCTGCTGTCGCACAAGATCCCATTGCAATAACCCATTTTGGTTCAGGCATTTGATCATATAAACGCCGAACAATAGGAGCCATCTTCTTCGTTACCGTTCCCGACACAATCATAACGTCCGATTGCCTTGGTGAAGTCCGAAAAAATGACCCAAATCGATCTAAATCGTAATGCGATGAACCTACTCCCATCATTTCAATTGCACAGCATGCCAGTCCGAATGTCATCGGCCATAAAGAATTACTCCGTGCCCACCCTTTCAACTGTTCCAATGTAGAAAAAAAGATATTTCGTTCTAATTCCGCTCGCTCATTTGGATGTAACTCCTCAAAATTTATAACCATTGTAACACCTTCTTTTTCCAAGCATACGCTAATCCAACTAGCAACATTACAACAAAGATGAGCATTTCAATCAGTGCAAATAAACCGAGCTTGTCATATGCAACAGCCCATGGATATAAAAATAAAGTTTCTACATCAAAAATGACAAACAATAAAGCAAAAATATAATAACGAGCATGAAATCGAATATTTGCATCATGAAAAGGCTCAATCCCACTCTCATACGTCGTCGCTTTCGCTGCACTTGGTTTGTTTGGGCGCAGCATCTTTCCTAATGTAAGAGCCACTACCGGCAGCAATATGCCTAATAGCAAGAAAATCAAAACGATTATATAACTATTTTCATATACACTTACCATTGTGAAACCCTCCCCCCTGAATTAAGAACAAGTTCACTTAGTAAACAATATGTCCTAGTTGCAGCAATTATTATTTTTAAATTTTTCTAAATAATGCAACTATTTTAATCATTATAGCAAACTTCAAATTCCTATGTCGATATGTTGGGGGACAGAAACGGGAATTATTAAAATCTATTTTTAGAACTCGCTATACCTGTGTAAAATAAGTATAGAAATTATATATACTTTTCAAGAAACAATAAAAAATAAAAAGAGGAAGTTATATGTATATACCGTGGGTGAGATAAATGAAAAAACAAACACATGTAAGTATTCTTATAAGCATCATATTGTTATCTGTAGCGATTCATTATGTGGCAATGCCTTTTCTATATGAATACTCATTTCCTTTTCAAATATTAATTGGAATGAGTACTTTATTCATTGATATTATCGCTTGTATTTATATACTTTATTTTTCAAACAAGAAAGAAGGGTTACCTCGTTTATTTTGGACCATTTTATGTATTGGAACCCTCTCTTATTTCATTGGAGATATCATCGTTGCCTATCAACGTTTAATTTTAAAGGACTACTATACATTCGTTGATTTGTCCGATTTTTTTTATCTACTTTTTTTAATTAGCTTTGCATTTGCCTTTCTATATGAAATCATCTATAACCGCGATTTATTAGAAAAGCTTTTTATGATATGTGATATTTGTATTATTGTTACAGCACAATTCACTTTAAGTTACTACTTACTTATCGAACATACTATTCACGTTTCTTCAACATCCAATATCGACATATTTGTTCAACTTACCTATCCAATGACCGATTTACTCTTTTTCCTCATAGGAATCAATCTGTTATTCAAGCCATTATCTTTATTATCCAAAAGAGTTGGTGCGCTTCTTGGCAGTGCTTTAATTTTATATGCTACTACAGATGCGATTTATGCTTATATTAAATACTTCACACCCGAGTATTCTATGTTTACAGTTACTCCTCTCTATCAAGTAACTTTAGTACTAGTAGCAATCGCCTGTATTCTGCATACGAAAGAACCTGAAAAACAAGAGCAAGTACTATTAACACCTAAACTTGGTGAATCAATCAGATTATCATTACCTTATATTTCTGTAGTAATGCTTATTGTGTTTATACTAGTTGAATACGTTTTTGCACCTATTGTAGTAATTGGGCTTATGATAACTTTCTCCTTCGTTCTCATACGCCATAGTTTAGTTCGAAAACAAAATAAAGTATTATTACTAGCTCAAATGCAATTCAACTCAGAACTCGAAAAACAAATTGAACTACGTACAGAAGATTTAGTAGAACAAAAAAATGAACTATACCATAACCAACAAATGTTTAAATCTTTATATGAGCACCATCCAGATCCAATTTTCACATTAGACTTGTACGGTAATTTTCTCAACGTGAACAACGCTGGTACGACTTTACTCGGTTATCAAACGAATGAATTATTAAAACAACCATACTATTCACTTACGTATGAAGAAGATTTGGAAGAGATTATTAATGCCTTCCATCGCGTAAAAAAGGGAAAATCTATTTCTTTAGAAGTACGGGCGTATCATAAAAATAGAGATATTTACTACTTGCATGTTACAGCTGTTCCTATCTTTTTAAAAAATCATATTTCTGGCGTTTATTTAATGATTAAAGATATTACGGAAAGCAAACAACAGCAAGAACAAATTAACTTTCTAGCCTACCATGATACATTAACAGAGCTTGCAAATCGCCGTGCATTTCATCAATATGTAGAACAAGCAATTGCTCGATCCAAAATATCAAAAAGGCCTTTTGCTGTTATGTTCCTCGACCTAGACCGCTTTAAAGTTATTAACGACACCCTCGGTCATAGGGTAGGAGACCTTCTATTAATTGCAGTAGCAAAAAGACTCGAAAGAATAGCAACACCAAATATGAAACTTGCCCGATTAGCTGGGGATGAATTCACAATCCTTATTGAGAATTATCAAAAAAGGCCAGATGTAAAAAAAATAGCTGACGCGATTGTAGCAAACATGAACGAACCATTCGAAATTGAAAATCAACATTTAAAAATCTCACCAAGCATCGGGATTGCAATATATCCTGAAGCAGGTGAAGATCCATTATCAATCTTGCAACATGCCGATATGGCCATGTATGAAGCAAAAAACAAAGGAAAAAACGGTAGCTCTCTGTACACGAAAGAATTATATAAAAAAATGGAACGAAAAGCTCGAATTGAAAAAGATTTACCACTCGCTTTAGTAAACGAAGAATTTTATGTCGTTTATCAACCACAAATTGATATTACGACGAAAAAAATTATTGGTGCTGAAGCATTAATACGCTGGAAACACCCACTCCTAGGTGACATTCCGCCATGTGAGTTCATTCCAATTGTAGAGGAGACTCCGCAGGCCATTCCACTCGGTCATTGGGTATTAAAAGAATCTTGTCGCCAGTTAAAAATATGGCATACTTTTGGCTATACAGATTTAAAAATAAGTGTGAACTTATCAGCAAAGGAGTTCCAGCAAGATAATTTAATCGAACACATTTCACAAATACTAACAAACTTTAACGTCGATCCCAAATATGTAACACTTGAGTTAACAGAACGAATTGCGATGATTGATGAAAAAGAAACATTATTAAGACTAAAACAATTAAAGGAATATGGTATTCAAACGTCCATTGATGACTTCGGTACCGGCTATTCTTCTCTCGCTTATTTATCAATTTTCCCTATCGATACATTAAAAGTACCGAGAGAATTTACACAACTCGCTGATCACCGTCCTGAAGAAAGGGCTATCGTCTCAACTATCCTTTCCCTTGCAAATACGTTAAATCTTTCTGTCGTTGCTGAAGGAATTGAAACAGAAAAACAACTTAAATTTCTACAAAAAAACAACTGTAAGTATATGCAAGGTTACTATTTCAGTAAACCACTTACGAGTCATCAATTTATAAAATTCCTACAAAAAACCCCCAGTATGAACCAATAGCTCATACTGAGGGTTTTATAAAACGAATCATCAATGTAGGATGCCCCACTTTATAGTGTCGGAATTGTTTTCTCGTAATATTCCTCTGCAATCTCTTCATAAAAAGCTGCTGACGTCGTATAAAAATATGGAATTAGCCATAGGAATCCAATCCCGAGTGTAATACAACTTAATATAAACCAACCAATAAAGCTTAAACATAAAATGAAATACTCCATCTTATGCCCATCCATCATACGACGGCTTTCTGTAATAGCTTGATTTATAGAATACTCAGGGTGATCATTTATAATAAAGTACGTCATCGCATAAGAAAATGATTTAATAATGCCTGGAATAATAAATAGTAAAAACCATAAGAAAATATAAATATTCACTACTATATATAATAAAAATGACTTTATAAACTTACTTCCTTCTGTAAACCATCTGAATATATGCCCGATACACGCTTCTTTTTCACGAATGATATGCAGCGCTAAACAATAGCCACCTAACGTTAATGGACCTACCATCAATATTGAAATAACGTCTACTGAAAGTGAGTTATTTACTTCTTTCCAATCCCAAAATTGAGAGAAAATGAAATCAATACTAAAACTAAAAGCTGAAATAAGAATCGAAATTAGTAATGTTGCCCCGACAGCTAATCCCCATTTCCCTTCTAATGAATCTAGCGCTTCTCCTTTTAAATCACTAATCATAATTTGCCTCCTATACGTAATAACTCTATTAGTATAGCATGTTCCTACTACAATTGATCTTTTGAAAGATGACGATAAAAATGCGCTGTCGTTGTACTCATATACGGGCTAAGCCAAAGAAAGCCTATTCCAAGTGTAAAAATCGCTAAAATTGCCCAACCTATAAAACTCAGCCACAACAGAAACAAATCCAATTTGTGCCCCTTCATAAGATGCTTACTTTCTTTCATCGCCTGTGACACACTATACTCTGGATTTTCAACCATAACATAGTACGTCAGCGCATAAGAAAAGTACATCACAATCATACCAACGATTGAAATAGCCAATAATACAAAGAAAGCAATAGCAAACGACGTATTTCCTTCTTCACCCAAAAATGCAAATAAGGCTACTAGCAACATTGGAATCCATGTACCTGTATATAATAAAATCGCAAGCATTGCCCACATTGTTTTCATCATTCTTTTAAAGCCACGAAATCCTTCGAATAAGTAGTCTACTTTAGCACCTTCTCGTTTACTAATCTGTAAAAATACATTTGTATAACCGTATGATGTAATCCCATACGATGCGTTACCCAAAATTATCATAATGCAATAAAAAATCCCGAATGTAACGCCTGCTCCAATTGATATTGTTTCCTCTTCAACTGAACCTGCTAAACCAGCAAATAAGAAAAATATAATAATTCCTGGAATTAAAAGTATAAGCATTGCAGCCATTGAAACAACATAACTTAAAATAAAATATAAAATCGTTGATCCAACACCTAGTCCCCAATTTCCTTTTAAGGAGTGCAATGCTTCTCGTTTCATTTCACCGATCATTTATTCATCCCCTTTATAAATTGTTGTACATTCTCTACTTATACGTGCAACAATATAATTATACCATTTTTGTAAAATTATCCATAAACAACATAAAAAAAATCCGTAAAGGCAAAGCCTTTACGGATTTTTTATTTCATATCGGAAACGTTTAAACGGTTCACAGCACGTTGTAATGCCATTTCTGCACGTTTAAAGTCAACATGTGCTTGTTTATCTTGCAGACGTTGTTCAGCACGACGCTTCGCTTCATTTGCACGATGGATATCGATATGGTTTGCTTCTTCAGCAGATGATGATAATACAGTTACTTTATCTGGACGAACTTCGATAAAGCCACCGCTTACCGCTACATAATCAGTGTGTCCACCATTTTTCAGACGAACTGCACTAATTTTTAATGGTGCAACAGTTGGAATGTGACCCGGTAAGATCCCCATTTCCCCACTCTCCGCTTTTACACTTACCATTTCTACTTCTTTTTCGTAAACCGGTCCATCAGGAGTTACAATACTGACTGGAAATGTCTTCATACTTCGTCCCTCCTAAGGCCTTACGCCATCATTTTCTTCGCGTTTTCAATAACTTCTTCAATGCCACCAACAAGGCGGAATGCATCTTCTGGAAGGTCATCATATTTTCCTTCTAGAATTTCTTTAAATCCGCTAACTGTATCTTTTACAGGTACGTAAGAACCTTTTTGACCTGTAAACTGCTCAGCTACGTGGAAGTTTTGAGATAAGAAGAATTGAATACGACGAGCACGATGTACAACTAACTTATCTTCTTCAGATAACTCATCCATACCTAAGATAGCAATGATATCTTGAAGCTCTTTATAACGCTGTAAAGTTTGCTGTACTTGACGAGCTACTTCATAATGCTCTTCTCCTACGATTTCTGGAGAAAGTGCACGAGATGTAGATGCTAATGGATCTACGGCTGGGTAAATACCCATTTGTGTTAAACGACGCTCTAAGTTTGTTGTTGCATCTAAGTGAGCGAACGTTGTAGCTGGTGCTGGATCCGTATAGTCATCGGCTGGTACATATACCGCTTGGATAGACGTGATAGATCCTTTATTTGTAGATGTAATACGCTCTTGTAATTGACCCATTTCTGTTGCAAGTGTTGGTTGGTAACCTACCGCAGATGGCATACGACCAAGAAGGGCAGATACTTCAGAACCTGCTTGCGTGAAACGGAAGATGTTATCGATGAACAGAAGTACGTCTTGTCCTTGCTCATCACGGAAATGCTCAGCCATTGTTAATCCTGTTAATGCAACACGTTGACGTGCTCCAGGTGGCTCGTTCATTTGTCCGAATACCATCGCAGTTTTCTTAATTACGCCTGAATCGCTCATTTCGTGGTATAAGTCATTACCCTCACGAGTACGCTCACCTACACCAGCGAATACAGAGATACCACCGTGTTCTTGTGCGATGTTATTGATTAATTCCTGAATTAATACTGTTTTACCTACACCGGCACCACCGAATAGACCGATCTTACCACCCTTAATGTAAGGAGCAAGTAAGTCTACTACTTTAATACCAGTTTCAAGAATTTCTACTTTAGTAGATAATTCTTCGAATGCAGGTGCTTGACGGTGAATTGGATCACGATGTACATCTGCAGGAACCTCACCATCTAAGTCAATTGCATCACCTAATACGTTAAATACGCGACCAAGTGTTACATCACCAACTGGTACAGAGATTGGTTTACCAGTATCTTCTACTTCTGTGCCACGAACAAGTCCATCTGTGGAAGACATCGCAACTGTACGAACTGTATCATCACCTAAATGAAGTGCAACTTCAAATGTTAAGTTAATACTTCCGTTTTCGTTGCTTTGTTTTACCGTAAGGGCGTTGTAGATTTCTGGTAGCTTTCCGCCATCAAACTTAACGTCTACAACCGGACCCATGATTTGCGTAACGCGCCCTTTATTCATCGGGTTCCCTCCTAGCTTTCTTTTAATTAGCTAACTTTCTACGAGCAGCTAGCTTTTCATTTTTTATTGGTTTATAGCTTACGCGACTCTTTTGAAAGAGCCGCTTCCGCCTTTTATTGAATCTAGCTCCAGCGGTTAGAATGTTCGGTGGCTTCGCTTTTTCCTACGAGGCACAAATCGCCTCTACGTCAAAAGCTCCATCCCCCTCTCATTCTGAACGAACCGCTTCCGCCTTTTAAGACTATTCTAACGCTGCTGCTCCACCAACGATTTCCGTAATTTCTTGCGTAATCGCTGCCTGACGCGCACGGTTGAATGAAAGTGTAAGTGAATCGATAACTTCCATTGCGTTGTCTGTAGCACTCTTCATTGCTGTCATACGCGCTGCGTGTTCACTTGCTTTACCGTCTAGTAATGCACCGTACACTAAGCTTTCTGCGTATTGTGGCAATAGTACTTTTAAAATTTCTTCTTCAGAAGGCTCGAATTCATAAGCTGTCGTCGGTTTATCAGACGCCACATCAGTAAGCGGTAAAATTTTATTTTCCGTTACTTCTTGTGAAATTTTACTTACGTAATGGTTGTAGTAAATATACAGCTCATCATAAGCACCATCTGCAAACATCGCAATTGCTCGAGAAGCAAGATCTTTAATATCAGTAAATGATGGGTGGTCAGATAGTCCAACTACTTCATCAATGATGTTAAAGCCGCGACGTTTTAAATAATCACGTCCTAGTCGTCCAAGCACAATAATTGAATATTGGTTTGAATCCATATTATGACGTTCACGAATTACATTACTTACTGTACGTAATACGTTACTGTTATAACCACCTGCTAGTCCGCGATCAGATGTAATAACGATGTATCCTGTACGCTTTACAGGACGCGCATTTAGCATCGGATGATTAATTCCCTTACTTCCTTGCGCAATGCTCGCTACTACTTCTTGAATCTTTTCCATATACGGAACGAAAGATTTAGCATTTTGCTCTGCACGGTTTAACTTAGATGCAGATACCATCTCCATCGCTTTCGTAATTTGACTCGTTTTCTTTGTCGAGTTAATCTTCGCTTTTATATCGCGTAAAGATGCCACAGGTTTTCACCACCTTTTTTCCGGAAGTTGGCACGATTAGTAAGAATCCTCTTCCTAATCTACGTTGCAAGATATTCTTGCTCATGATTGAAGGAAAAGAATAGGTGCACCTACTCTTTTCCTTTACATAACCGTCAGCAATCTCAGAGCCTGAGATGCCTTATATATTATCTAGCTCCAGCGGCTTGAATGCTCGGTGGCTTCACTTCTTCCTACGAGACAAAAACCGCCTCTTCGTCAGAAGCTCCATCCCCCTCACATTCAGAACGAGCCGCTTCCGCTTTTATTAATCTAGTTCCGCCTCCTAGCCCCTTTCGTCTAAGAACCTTCCCCACAAGAAGGTAAAAAGCACCTTCTGTGAGAAAGAACCTTAGCCGATGGGGCTGAACAGTCGGCTTCACTTTTTATTATTATTCAGAAGCTACGAATACTTTTTTAAATCCGTTAATTGCTGCTGCAAATTTGTCGTCATCCGCAAGTTTCTTAGTTGTGCGGATTTCTTCTAATAAGTCAGTCGCATTAGAATCTAACCAAGCATGGAATTCTTCTTCGAAACGAGTGATATCTACTACTGGGATATCATCTAGGAATCCACGTGTTAAAGCGTAAAGAATGATAACTTGTTTCTCTACACGTAACGGTTTGTGTAATCCTTGTTTTAATACCTCAACAGTACGAGCACCACGGTTTAGTTTCGCTTGAGTTGCTTTATCTAGGTCAGAACCGAACTGAGCGAACGCTTCTAACTCACGGTAAGATGCAAGGTCAAGACGAAGTGTACCTGATACTTTACTCATTGCTTTAATCTGAGCAGATCCACCAACACGAGATACAGAAGTACCCGCATCGATCGCTGGACGTACACCAGAGAAGAATAGGTCAGATTGTAAGAAGATTTGTCCATCCGTAATCGAGATTACGTTTGTTGGGATGTAAGCTGATACGTCCCCTGCTTGTGTTTCGATGAAAGGTAGTGCAGTTAAAGAACCGCCGCCTTTTGCATCACTTAATTTTGCTGCACGCTCTAATAAGCGAGAATGTAAGTAGAATACATCCCCTGGGTAAGCTTCACGACCTGGAGGACGACGTAATAGTAATGACAGCTCACGGTAAGCTGCTGCTTGTTTTGATAAGTCATCATATACTACTAATACGTGTTTACCATTGTACATGAACTCTTCACCCATTGTTACACCAGCGTAAGGAGCTAGGTATAATAATGGAGCTGGTTGAGAAGCAGATGCAGTTACAACGATTGTGTACTCTAATGCACCGTGCTTACGTAGTGTTTCTACTACGTTACGTACAGTTGATTCTTTTTGTCCAATCGCTACGTAGATACAAATCATATCTTCATCTTTTTGGTTAATGATTGTATCAAGAGCAACTGCTGTTTTACCAGTTTGACGGTCACCGATGATTAACTCACGTTGACCACGGCCAATTGGTACAAGAGCATCGATCGCTTTAATACCTGTTTGAAGTGGTTCATGAACAGATTTACGATCCATTACACCTGGTGCTGGACTTTCAATTGGACGAGTGTTTGTTGTATTGATTGGGCCTAAACCATCAACTGGTTGACCTAATGGGTTTACAACACGACCAATTAGTTCTTTTCCTACTGGTACTTGCATGATGCGACCAGTACGACGAACTTCGTCACCTTCACGGATTTCTGTGTAAGGTCCTAAAATGATAATACCTACGTTGTTTTCCTCTAAATTTTGTGCTAGCCCCATAACGCCGTTAGAGAACTCTACAAGTTCACCAGCCATAACGTTATCAAGACCATGAGCACGTGCGATACCGTCACCAACTTGGATAACTGTACCAACATCACTAACTTCGATTTCAGACTGATAGTTCTCAATTTGTTGCTTTATCAGTGCGCTAATTTCTTCAGCTCTGATGCTCATGTGCTTCACCCCTATCTATTCTTCATTAATTCACGCTGAATACGTGCTAATTTTCCTTGTAAACTTCCATCATAAATGCGATTTCCAATACGTACTTTAATGCCGCCTAGTAAATCTTCATCTACAACATTTTTTACGCGAATTGCATCTTTTCCTGTTCTCTTCGCAAATGCTTCTGCAATGTTAAGCTTCTCTTCTTCTGATAGAAGACGAGTAGAATATACAGTTGCGTCCGCTACGTTACGTTCTTCATTAGCAAGAACAACATATTCATCTGCAATTTCAGGTAAGATATCAATGCGTTTGTTATCAATTAAAATATATAACGTATTTAAAATAGATTCAGAAACAGATCCGAATACGTTTGCAAGAAACGTTTTCTTTTGTTCCTTTGAAATGTTCGGTTGCGTTAAAAAGCTATGTAGTTCTCCGTTCTTTACATAAACGTTTTGTACAAGGCGTAATTCCTCTTCAAACATTTCTAATACGTGTTTTTCTTTAGCAATTTTAAAAAGAGCGACAGCATAACGTTTTGCTACAATCCCATTGCTCATCGCGCTTCTCCTACTTCTTTAATATAATCGCGAATTAACTTCACTTGATCTTCTTCTTTTAATTCTTTTTCAATTACTTTAGAAGCAATTTGAACAGATAAAGAAGCAACTTGTTCTTGTAAAGCAGCAATTGCTTGCTCTTTTTCGCGTTGAATTTCTTGTACAGCAGATGCTTTAATTGATTCTGCTTCTTCTTTCGCAGCAGCAACAATAACATCTTTTTGATCTACAGCTTGCTTTTTCGCTCTTTCGATTAACTCTTGTGCTTCAACACGTGATTGTTTTAACATTTCACGTTGTTCTTCTACTAACTTCTTCGCCTCAGCATTACTTCTTTCTGCAGCGTCGATTTCATTAGTAACATGCTCTTCACGTTCTTTCATAATTCCCATTAAAGGACCCCACGCAAATTTGCGTAGCATTACTAATAGAAGTAAGAAAATGAACAATGTATAAGCAATCGTTCCAAATGGAATGGCAGCACCTAATAATAAAGTTGGCACAAGGATTCACTCCCTTCAAAATATCTAAATTGATCATATGAAAAAAAAAGACATACGTTTCATTCATAAAGCAATGGCGAAGAAAGTTCGGAAAAACACTCTTCGCCATCTATGTAAGGGGAGTCTCCCTTATTTGTTCATTACGATGAAAGCAATAACTACACCGATGATTGGAAGTGCCTCAACTAAAGCAACCCCGATGAACATAATTGTTTGAAGTGCGCCTTTTAGTTCTGGTTGACGAGCAACACCTTCGATTGTACGTGATACGATAAGACCGTTACCAATACCTGCACCTAATGCTGATAAACCAATTGCAATTGCAGCTGCGATTACACCTAAACTCATTTAATTTGTCCTCCTTTGTATTATAAAAAAATAAATTTTTTCTTACTTAAATTATATTAATGGTCATGGCTTACTTTATGAGCCATATAAACCATCGTTAACATTACGAAAATAAATGCCTGGATTGAACCAACGAATACACTGAATCCCATCCACGCTAACATAGGTACAAGTGCACCTAATGCGCCAAGGAATGATGCTCCGCCCAACTTAGCAAGTAATCCTAATAAGATCTCACCTGCATAAATGTTACCGAATAAACGAAGACCTAACGTTAATGTGTTAGCAAACTCCTCAATAACCTTTAATGGGAATAAGAATTTCATAGGTTGGAAATAACCTTTTACATATTCTTTCGTACCCTTCATCTTAATTCCATAATAATGGGTGAGGGTAACTACCATCACGGCTAATGTTAATGTAACTGCTGGATCAGACGTTGGTGATCTCCACCATGCAATATGTTCGCCAGCTTCAGTTGCTGAATACATGAATGGTAAACCAAGGAAGTTCGATACGATGATAAACATGATAAGCGTAACGCCAAGCGTTAAGAAACGTCCACCTGTTTTCCAGTCCATCGTACTATTGATAATCCCTTTCACGAAGTCAAACACCCATTCCATGAAGTTTTGCATTCCTGTTGGGCGAAGAGCTAAGCTGCGAGTTCCGATAACAGCGATTAAGAAAACAATAACTGCTGCTACAGTAACCATCATAACTGACGACAAATCGAACGTTAAACCTAGAAATTCAACTAATCTACCGTGTTCCACTAGTAATTCACCTCTCTTCCCTGCTCTTATACTCTAAATAAAGAAAATCTATGATCATGACAAGGTATCCTGTCAGCAATCCTACACCTAAGCCCCACATCGCAATTAACTCTTGATATTTGGCTGCAAATAAAATTAATAACCCAATCGTGGCGAATCTTGAATATGTACTTACCGCTGTTGCCTTAAACTTCACGTTTTCTCCATTTGTTACGCGATCCAACAGCTTGTCTGTTCTACGTGCAATGATGCGCAAACTAAGAAAACTGAAAATCGTCCCGATAATCAGCCCAAGAAATACATCCTTGTAAGAGGTGAATCCCCATCCTAGCACTAGAAGCGCAAGCAAGTAGTACATATATTTCTTTTGTCTTTGGACAAGTCCATGTACGTCTATCATCATTGCTCTCCCGAATAGTAATGTCGAATGAGTCGAATCATTGCGTATACCCCTGTTCCTAATCCGAGTAATAACCCTATAATAAGAAACAACGGAAACGTTCCAACCTTATTATCAATCCACTGCCCACCAAAGATCCCAACAAGAATAGAACCGACTAACTGAGCAAGAATACCTGACATTAAAGCATAAGCTTTTATATGGCTGCGATCGTTTTTTTGCAAGGATTCATCCCTCCAATATGTAACCCTCATTCACGATGTGTTAATAATAACTCATTTTTTTGCATAAATCCTATACAAAACAAAAAGTTTACATTTTCGTCACGGAATAGATGTAATTTTGTCACTGAAAGCCCTACCATCTATCCCCGTTGTTAGCATACAATAGGGTATTAACAGTGTCAACGAGAAATCGTAAAAAATCAAAAAATTTGAGTATTAGTCATTTCCTCCCAAAAATGAAAACGTTCCCCTTCTAAATACTGGTTAGAGATATGCAATTTCTAACAGTTTTCTCATTATAATAGAAGGAAATGTTCACAAGTTTGTCACCATTATATTTTTACGATATAACGCTTTCCTTCCATAATATAGTGCTCCTTAGACGTAAGACTTCTATATTATATGTGAGGTGTATGCAACTTATGTTGTATATACTATGTATATTTATCCCCCTCCCCTACCCTATCAAGGTACAAAAAAACGAGAGGGGAATCCCCTCTCGTCAGTTGTCTTACTTCGTTCCGAATAAACGGTCACCAGCATCACCAAGACCTGGCACTACATATCCGTGGTCATTTAATTTCTCATCTAATGCTGCTACATAAATATCAACATCAGGATGTTCTTCTTGTACTACTTTTACCCCTTCTGGAGCTGCAACGATACACATTAATTTAATTTGCTTTGCACCGCGCTTTTTCAGAGAGTTAATTGCTTCAGCTGCAGAACCACCTGTTGCTAGCATCGGATCTAGTACGATAAAGTCACGCTCTTCTACATCCGTTGGAAGTTTCACATAGTATTCTACCGGTTGCAATGTTTTAGGGTCGCGGTATAAACCAACGTGTCCTACTTTTGCTGCTGGAATTAATTTCAGAATTCCATCAACCATTCCTAAACCTGCACGTAAAATCGGAATTAAACCAAGTTTTTTACCAGCGATCACTTTTGTTGTCGCTTTGCTTACAGGCGTTTCAATCTCAATATCTTCAAGTGGAAGGTCGCGAGTAATTTCGAAAGCCATTAAGCTTGCTACTTCGTCCACTAATTCACGAAAATCTTTCGTACCTGTATTCTTATCGCGAATATATGTAATCTTATGTTGAATTAACGGGTGATCAAATACATACAGTTTTCCCATGTGAATCTCTCCTTTAGATGATATTCATGCGTTTGCACGCTTTTTTACACTATTTACGATTGTAAAGAAAACGTTACTAATATTCAAGGGCAAATTTGGCAAAATCATGATTTTACGATGAATCTATCTAGTATCTTTACCAATTATGGGAGCTGTATCCTTCATTATATCGCCAAAATTTATTCATCATTTGTATACATACTTAAAGAACAATATATGTCCAAAAAAAAGACTGCTAAAACAATTGCGTCTCAGCAGTCTTCTTCAATCTATTATAGATCTGTGTACATTGGGAATTTGCTCGTTAACGCTTCTACACGCTTACGTGCTTCTTCTAATGAAGCTTCATTTTCATGATTTTTTAATGTGTAAGCAATAAGTGACGCAATTTCATCCATTTCTTCTAAACCGAAACCACGAGATGTTACAGCTGCTGTACCGATACGTACACCGCTTGTTACAAATGGGCTTGCTGTTTCAAATGGAATTGTATTTTTGTTTACTGTAATACCAACTTCGTCTAATACGTGCTCTGCTACTTTACCTGTGATTTCTAAGTTACGAACATCAATTAGGATTAAGTGATTATCTGTTCCACCAGAAACAAGTGTAAGCCCTTCTTTTTGAAGACCTTCAGCTAAGCGATTCGCATTGTTAACGATGTTTTGTGCATATGTTTTGAAATCATCTTGAAGTGCCTCACCAAACGCAACAGCTTTTGCAGCGATTACGTGCATAAGTGGACCACCTTGAATACCAGGGAAGATTGATTTATCAATTTGTTTTGCAAATTGCTCTTCACATAAAATCATACCACCACGTGGACCACGTAATGTTTTATGTGTTGTTGTTGTAACGAAATGTGCATGTGGTACTGGATTTGGATGTAAACCAGCCGCTACTAAACCAGCGATATGTGCCATATCAACCATTAAGTATGCACCCACTTCATCTGCAATCTCACGGAATCGTTTGAAATCGATAACACGAGGGTATGCACTTGCACCCGCAACGATTAATTTTGGTTTATGTTCTTTCGCTTTTGCTAACACATCATCGTAATTAATACGGTGAGATTCAGCATCCACGCCATATTCTACGAAATTATATTGTACTCCACTGAAGTTAACAGGGCTTCCGTGTGTTAAGTGACCACCATGAGATAAATTCATACCAAGTACTGTATCGCCTTGCTCTAAAATCGTGAAGTATACTGCCATGTTCGCTTGTGCACCAGAATGTGGTTGAACATTTACGTGCTCTGCGCCGAAAATTTCTTTTACACGATCACGTGCGATATCTTCTACTACGTCTACGTGTTCACAACCACCATAGTAACGTTTTCCAGGATATCCTTCAGCATACTTATTTGTTAAAACAGAACCTTGCGCCTCCATTACTGCTTCACTTACGAAGTTTTCCGAAGCAATTAGCTCAATCTTTGTGCGCTGTCTTCCTAGCTCTGCCTCAATTGCAGCAAATACCTTTTCATCTTGACGTTTTAAATGATCCACCAAAATCCCCCTTTTCTGAACGAATTACATCGATTCCCAATAGTTTTTTCTCATTTATTCAGAAAAAACGAAAATTCAGGTTGTAATTCTTTCGAACCTTCATGTTTTCAACTACATTCTAACATGACTTTCTATATCATAAAAGAAAAAAAAGACCGAAAATCGGTCTTTTCTTTCTTCTATGATAAAGTCAGACAACATACCTTATTCGTAACTTTAACGGCAAGTGACAGACTCTTCCTTCGCCGCATAAACAGCACGTGCTCCACCAATTAGTTTTCCACGTGTTGTTGCCATCGTTACATGTGCACTTCCAATTTCCTTCACACTAGTACGAACCGGAACAGCTACGTGCTTTAAATGCATACCGATAAATGTATCACCAATATCCATCCCCGCATCTGCTTTAATAAACTCAATTACTACCGGATCTTTCAAATTGTGATAAGCATATGTTGCTAATGCACCACCTGCTGATCTAACAGGCGTAACTGTTACAATTTCATATTGATATTTCATTGCCAACTCTCTCTCAACTACTAAAGCGCGGTTTAAATGCTCACAACATTGAAACGCCAACTCAATACCTGTTTGCTCTTGAAATTGTTTTAACTCAGAAAAAATCGCCTCTGCTACTTCCATCGTTCCTGATGTTCCAATTCTTTCTCCTAGTACTTCGCTCGTACTACAACCCACTACAAAAATTTGACCACTTTGTAATGAAGCTTGTTCTTGGAAGTCAGAAAGCGAACTTTGTAGCTGTTCTCTTACCTTTACGATTTCTGTCATTACGCCTCTTCCTTTCACAGGTTGGTTCACCAAATTATATTTCCTACTGCCTCTAGTTAGAATCTATTACTTTGCTTCGTAAGTTTTAATTTTTCCTACGCGGTTTTCGTGACGGCCACCTTCAAATTCAGTTGTTAACCAAATTTTTGCGATGTCACGTGCTAGACCAGCACCAATTACACGCTCGCCCATTGCTAACATGTTTGTATCGTTATGCTCTCTCGTTGCTCTCGCACTGAAAGTATCATGAACTAATGCACAACGAATACCATTTACTTTGTTTGCAGCAATTGACATACCGATGCCTGTCCCACAAACTAAAATACCACGGTCTACTTCGCCATTTGCTACCATTTCCGCTGCTGGAAACGCAAAATCAGGGTAATCAACAGAACCAGCTTCACATTCACAACCTAAATCAATATATTCAATATTTAACTCTTCTAATAAACTTACAAGTTCTTTACGGATATTCATACCGCCGTGATCAGATGCTACTACTACTTTCATTTTTACCCCTCCAAAGTTTCAATCCATTATCTTCATTTCTCACTTGATCCTTTAATGGGACGAAGTGATCTCCAATATCGTATTATACACGAAACATCAACCTTCTGAATGTTTTTTCAGTAAAGTTTGTACAAGTTTTTCCATCTCTTCTAACGTTTCTTTATAAATAGAGAGAGAGCCACCGAATGGATCTGAAATATCCTTACTCATCCCCTCAGTTACTCCATATAATGTATCTACTTTCCCTTCAACACTCGGATAATGCCCAAGGATAATTTGCTTATGGTTTTCCGTCATTGTTACTACAATATCTGCCCAATCAATTAAGGCTTCGTTTACCTGCTGCGAAGCATGATCGATTGCAATCCCCTTTTCAGCTAAGGCTTCCTTTGCATGTACCGACGCATCACTTCCAGGATAGGCGAAAACACCAGCAGATTGCACTTCAAACTTGCCTTCTCCATGGTGACGCAGTAACGCCTCAGCCATCGGACTACGGCATGTATTTCCAGTGCAAACAAATAATACTCGTTTCATTTAAACCCACCCCTTTTCTCTACTTCCTACCCTTTATCATAGCGTAAATTAAAATAGAACAAAAGAAATGTGAATATACGAAAGACGCATTTCTCTTATATTTTTTCTAAGAAAAATGCGCCTTATCCACATATATGTGAAACCCTATTTCCAAGTGCCCAAAGTATTTTACCATACATAAGGAACAGACTACAAAACAAAATAAGGAATCCATTTCATACGAAACGGATTCCTTTCATTTAATAATTATTATTTCATTGTAACTTTCATTACCTCTGTTGAACCTTTTGTAGCAGTTACACCTACAGTTGTCTTAATAGACTCAGCTGCATCTGTGTTTGTAATAACGATTGGAGTAATTGTGCTTTTCGCTTTTTCGCGAATTAATTCTAAGTCGAATGAGATTAATTTATCTCCAGCTTTTACAGCTTGTCCTTCAGAAACGTGAGCTTCGAAACCTTCACCTTCCATTTTTACAGTTTCTAATCCAACATGGATTAAAATTTCTGTACCGTTTTTCGCTTTAATTCCAATCGCATGTTTCGTGTGGAATAATTGTACGATTTCGCCATCAACTGGAGATACAACTACACCTTCAGTAGGATCGATTGCAACACCGTCACCCATCATACGACCAGCGAATACTGGATCTGGTACTTCTTCAATATTTTTTACTGCTCCAGTTAATGGAGCTACGATTGTTTCTTCATTTGTTTTTGAACCAAGACCGAATAATTTTTTAAACATAGGATAGTCCTCCTTATAATTTACCTAAAAGTTTATAGGGCAATCTCTATTAAAGATCTGAATAAACGTAAGACCTCATACTTCGAATATTATACTGTAAAAACGCTTTCGAAATAAATTACGTCATTACTACTAGACTCTTATTGTAGCGTCTCACAAAATTCCAGTCAATTCTGATTGTCTGAATAACAATAAGAAGTTAACTTCTACTTATATTTTCTCTTTTTTTATCCAACTTGTCTAGAGGTCTTTACTACATTTTATTTTTTGTTGTTAATTTGTAAAATTTAATTTAAAATTTTTTCGAAATCCACTTGACTAAAGTAAGTAACTATTTTATTATTACTTACGTAAGGTAAGTTAATAACTTTTAGGAGGTTTTTAAAATGATGGATTTCGGTCTTCTTATTATTCGTCTTATTATAGGTATTACATTCATGGGTCATGGTGCTCAAAAATTATTTGGTTGGTTCGGCGGTTACGGTTTAAAAGGAACAGGTGGCTGGATGGAATCAATCGGTTTACGCCCTGGTGTATTTATGGCATTTATGGCTGGTGCAACTGAATTACTAGGTGGTTTCTTATTTGCATCAGGTATTTTCATTGCAGTTGGTTCATTGTTTATCGTTGGAACAATGTTAATGGCAATCTTCACTGTTCATGGAAAAAATGGTTACTGGGTGACACAAAACGGATATGAATACAATTTAATGTTAATCGCTGTTGCGATTGGTGTAGCTTTAATCGGACCTGGCGCATACGTTTTATTATAATTTTTATCTTGAATTCGAGATTATTTAAATGGAACTTACTTCATTACGATTGAAGTAAGTTCTTTTTATGTAACAAAATATTATTTCCAGCAGGAGTTTTCCACTAACATCTTGTAAACAAACAATAAGTCATCATATTTAGAAAGGGGATTTCAATCATGTTATCCATTAATCCAAATGAACAAACGGAAAAAGAGAATTACAAATTATTAACGGGAAGTATCATTCCACGCCCTGTCGCATTCGTTACTTCTGTAACAAAAGACGGCGTATTAAACGGTGCACCATACAGTTATTTCAACATTGTTGCTGCAAATCCACCACTTATTTCAGTTTCTGTCCAACGGAAAGCAGGAGAAAGAAAAGACACTTCTCGAAATGCAATTGAAAAAGGTGAGTTTGTCGTACATATTTCCGATGAATCTTACGTAGAAGCAATTAACGAAACAGCAGCTAACCTCCCGCCAAATGAAAGTGAAATTGAACTAGCAAAATTAACACCAATTGAAAGTGATGTTATCTCTGTTCCAGGTGTAAAAGAAGCAAATATTCGAATGGAATGCGTGCTAGAACGTGCAATTCCTCTTGGTGGAACAGAAGACTCACCAGCATGTGATTTACTAATTGGACGTGTCGTTCGTTTCCACGTCGCAGAACACCTATACGAAAAAGGTCGCATTCACGCAGAAGGACTCAAACCAGTAAGCCGCCTAGCAGGACACAACTACGCAAAACTAGGAGAACAATTTGAGTTGGTAAGGCCCGTTTAAAAGTGGAAGTGGCCCGTTTAGCTCTGACCAGCTAAGATTCTCTCGCACAAAAGGTGCTTTTTACCTTTAATGCGGGAGGTTCTTAGATGCGAAGAGCTGGCCACTGGAACTGGATAATGTCTAAACGCGGATGCGGCTCGCTCAGAATCGTAGGGCACTTCATGCGAGAGAGCGAAATGACCGGAGATTCTAGCCGCTGGAGCTGGATATGCTTAAAAGTGGATGCGGCTCGCTCAGAATGGGAGGAGGATGG
>NZ_NVEC01000062.1 GCF_002571225.1 Bacillus sp. AFS059628
CTGATAATCAGTGGGGGATGAACCCCCCACTGATTAAAGTTTCACTTTATTTCGCATGTAGTTCTAAATTACAATTTCTATCATCCCTTTTTCTCAATAAACCTTTTGTAACTAAAAGTACAGGAAATGCTACAGTTGCAAATATAGCTAGCGCTGAAAAGACAATAAATCCATTTTGGTACCCGTAGTAATCGAGAAGTACTCCCCCGAACCATGGACCAATTACTGCTCCAATTCCTGAAAATCCCATTGCCCCAAAATATGTGCCTTTTAAATGCGAAACAGCTATACCATCTATAAATACATCCGTCATTGAAAACATGAGAACTTCTCCAATTGTAAAAATAATTGTGCACATAGCAGCACCTAGCATAGATTCTACTATTCCAAATCCAAACAATCCTCCGCTCACAAATAAAGTTCCCAACATTATGGATACTAACGGTGTATACTTTTTACAAATTTGAATAACAGGGTATTGAATTACGACTACAACAATCGCATTTAAAGCTAACATATATGAAAATAATTTCACTCCATCCTGAAATATATGTGCATTTGCAAAATATTGAGATACTGTCGTCGTTAAATGAGAAAAACCACAATTACTCAAAATAATACCAACCAGCGCAACTAAAAAAACGACATCCTTTCGCAAAATGCGAATTGCATTTAACATTGTGACAGGCTTTTCTGTATTTACTTTCTTTTTTTCAATTGGATACTTCTTAAATTGGAACACTAATATAGCTGTATATAGAATATATACTCCAGCCGCTACTAAAAAAGGAATTGTTGATTTTGCGCTTCCAATCTGTAATCCGACAAGTGGGCCAATCGCCACTCCAACATTAATTGCACCGTAACGCAAATTATATACGAGTAAACGATACTCTGGTTTCGTTAAATCTGATAATAGTGCTCTTGAAGTCGGTTCAAAAAAGGACCTACATAATCCATTCAAAGCATTTAATAAAAAGAAACTTAAAACATGATCTGCAAGTGAAAAACCAATGAATACAAAGACCCAAACGATCATGGACCATATTATAATCATATTTCGCCCGAATCGATCAGATAAATTCCCTCCAATAAAACTAGCAAAAACTCCAACAAGTGCACTCGTACCAATAATAGCACCCGTCATTCCAGCTGATACACCTTTCACAGTCGTTAAATAAATTGCAAAAAAAGGAATACTCATTGACGTGGCAAACCTCGCGAATAAAGTTCCTATTATAATTGTCATTCCTAACGGATGAATATTTCCTAACTTTCCCTTCATCTAAAAAACCTACTCTCCCTGTTCTTACATGAAAAAAGAAAGCAAAGGATCTGCTTTCTTTTCCCTTTTTATACTTGCGCTGTTGATACCCGCGCTGTTCTCGTTATATCCATATCTATGCCATATGTAAACTGTAGTTCTTTACAAACATCTTTAATTAAAATTGCGACATTATACTTCTCATTAAATTGTAAAACGATATTTTCTACTTCTTCATATGTATACTTATAGTCCCCTGTAATGACACTTTTTAGATCAAAGCATTCATTTATACAAAGTTGTACAAGCAACTGGTCATATTTCTCTATTACATCTTCTTTCTTCCACATTACCTCTTTTACATATAACCGATCAAACTTCACACTTTCTCGATTACATTCCGTTAAAATCCGGGTCATTTCATTTAATTCTCGATACAATTCAGAAATATTTTTGCTTAAACTAAGCAGTTTATCTACGCCGTTTTCATATAACATATTCATTCCACCCCCGCATTTTCTTTTTCTTATTATAGCAAGAAAATTCTAAAAAAAGTTTCTTTCTTCTGAAATATTAGGAAACTAATTTCGATTGCTTTACAATAAAACTAGTGAACACGAAAGGGGAAAGAAAATTGGAGCAAAAATTATATTACACTGACGCTTATAAGCAAGACTTTACTACTAAAATTATAAAGCAAGATTATGATAAAGACGGTAACTTATACGTTGTTTTAAACGAAACAGCATTTTATCCGACAGGTGGCGGGCAGCCCCATGATACAGGAACTTTAAATGGCATTGCAGTAATCGATGTTGAAGAAGTCGATGAAGAAATCCGCCACTTCATTACAGAACAATTACATACAGAAGAAGTTGAAGGTAAAATCAATTGGGAGCGCCGTTTTGATCATATGCAACAACATGCAGCTCAACACATTTTATCTGCTGCTTTTTGGGATCATTTTAACGTACCTACGATTGGATTCCATCTTGGTAAAGAGACGGTAACAATTGATTTAGAAACAGAAAATCTGCATGCAGAAACAGTTGAAAAAGCAGTAAAAATTGCAAACAAAATTGTTTTTGAAAACCATCCAATCCGCATCCAGTGGATGAACTTAGAAGAAGCGAAAACATTGCCGCTTCGTAAAGAACCGACTATGACAGAAAATATACGCGTTGTTATGATCGAAAACTTTGATTATAACGGCTGTGGCGGAACACACCCGAAACATACAGGTGAAGTAGGTCCTATTCAAGTATTAGGATGGGAACGTAATAAAGGTGGCATACGATTAACATTTATCGCTGGCTGGCGCACACTTAAAGTAATGGGGCAACAGCAACAAATTATAAAGGATGTTTCTAAACAATTAAACAGTAGCGAGATTGATATTCCAGCAAAAGTAGCACAACTTCTTACTTCTCAAAAAGAAAACGAAAAAGCAATACAAACAATGAATGAAAAATTATTATATGCAGAGGCAAATGAACTACTGCAACAGCCTGCCGAAATACATACTGGCATACTTATTTCTCAAGTATTTACAAATCGTTCTATGCAAGAAATCGCAAAACTTTCTGCTATTATTACAGAACAACAAGAGCATGCCATTACATATTTCGTTATTCAAAATGAGGACAAACTACAATGCATCCTCGCTTGCGGAAAATCAATCACTCTCGATATGAATGCTCTTTTAAAAGAGGCACTTCCTACAATTGATGGAAAAGGTGGCGGAAATAAAAAAAGTGCGCGCGGCGGCGGGAAAGCGGTTATGACCGGAGAAGAGTTTTTAAATCAACTTGTTTCTTCTTTACAGTCAGCAGTGTAAAAGATTTTTGCGAAGGATAGCTAATAGCTATCCTTCCTCTATATTTACAGGCCAATATTTCGTTTCAATCCTTGGTAACTCCCTGCATTTCAAAACCCTTTATTTACCAGTTTTATAAAAGTTTCCGAAAAACTATAATGACTTAATTCGTTAATCGGTACCATTTGCACATCATGAATCGGATTATGATCGAACTCGTTAGAAGGTAGCGTAATTTCACCTTCAATCCTTTCAAGCAGAAACGTAATATGTAATAAAGATGGACTAGCATCTGGTTTATCACAAACATAGAGTAGCTTCTTAATTTTAACTTCTAATCCTGTTTCTTCTCTCATTTCTCGAATCATCGCTTCTTCTAACGTCTCACCATTCTCTACCCTTCCCCCAGGTAAAGACCAATTGCGATTAGCAATTTTTTGCTTTACTAGCAATACTTTTTCATCTTCAATTAAAATTCCAGTAACACGAACTTGCATTACGTTTTCCATATGTAATCTCCTCTTCCCATTATATTTACAAATTAATTCTTCCACAAAAAGAACGTACATTTTATAATTAAAGAAAATTATGGAAGAAAGAAGTTGTTACATTTATGCGTCCACCTTTAACAAAGTCTATATCACTTGAAGATTTCCAAAACTTTTATTGGTTAAAAGCAGAACTGCAAACATTTTGTCGTGAGCATGGGTTACCAGCCAGTGGCTCTAAGATTGAAATAACCGAGCGTATCTCACATTATTTATATACTGGTAAAATATTAAAAAACATTTCTGAGCAAAAAGTGAATAAAGCCTCCCTATCCTATAAAGATCTTTCACTTCAAACTGTTATTACTAACAATCACCGCTGTAGCGAAGATGTTCGTGCTTTTTTCAAAGAAAAAATCGGAGCAAACTTCCGGTTTACAGTAGCTCTTCAAAATTTTTTTAAAGAGAATGTTGGAAAAACATATGAAGACGCGATAACGTTTTGGTATGAAGAAAACGAACGAAAAAAAGATCCTACATACAAAACAACTATTAGTGCGCAGTTCGAATACAATCGTTTTACTCGCGACTTTTTCGAAGATCCAAATAACAAAGGAAAATCAAAAGCTGATGCTATCGCTGCTTGGAATGAAATAAAAGCAAAACCTGGTAATAACGCTTATGTTCCTCAAAAAGTAGAAAACTAGTGTAAGATTACTAAAATCCAACTTATAAATAACTTTTAAATTCATTCTTAGAACATCATATAATATTCTAAGAATGAATTTAGAATGTCGCTAACCATAAACATCCATGTAATCAATACACTATCCTTCATTTCCTCATCACATATCTTCCCTAATACTTTAAATAATTCTCTTCCCCCTCTCCCTTTTTTGTCTTAAACGACGAAGAGAATCATTTATTCTCCATTCATCCGCTTCTTATTAAGAAATGCAGCTCCTAAAATTAAGAACATAATCCTATATAACAAAAACATACAAGCATACTAATAAACAACAACATATATTTAAATATACCTTTATATGAAAGGCTGGGATATACCATGAATACATTTACTTGTCGCACTCCATTAGTAATAATAAAAGATAAAATTTGCATTCCTTGGTCTATCGCAGGTGGAGAGATGGGAGTACAGACTATATATACTAACAATTTGTCAAATCGTATTTCTTCAACTGGATATATCAAATACGAGACAGGTGTTCAAAACATAAGTGTTACTTTCTTTCAAGATACAAGTGTCTTAAACTCAATAATAATTCAACCCGGAAGTACTAGTAATTTTACAATAAAAAATTTTACTAGTATCCAAATAACAACTGGATCTGGTCTACATCAAGGTGAATTTTGCATCACAGTTTCATATCAATTGTAGACAATAAAACATCCAAACCTCCTATTATTCTCTATATTTGATAAGAGGCTTTCAATGAGAATTAAAATAAGATAGATATAAATGAATACGCCTGCCCTACACTTCAAACATTCTAATTTTCTACTTTTTCAAATAATAGAGCAAGCCCTATTCCACCACCAATTCCTAACGTCGCAATCCCATATTTCATACGCTCTCGTTTCGCCTGATAAAACAAACGTGTTACAAGCATAGCACCAGATGCACCGTACGGGTGACCGAGCGCAATTGCCCCACCATTTACATTTAATTTTTCGAAAGGAATTCGTAACTCCTTTGCACAAGCAACAACTTTTGAAGCGAACGCTTCATTTATTTCAAAATAATCGATGTCCTGTACTTTTATATTCATTTCGTTTAATAATTTGTTCACCGCAAATATCGGACCAGTCCCTGGAAAATTTGGATCCACTCCAACTACAGCACTACGAACGAAACGAAGTACAGGCTTATATCCTAATTTTCGAGCTTGCCCCTCTTCCATTACAAGAACGGCACATGCCCCATCATTTACACCGCACGAATTACCTGCTGTTACTGTACCATTTTGTAAAAATGCAGGCTTTGTTCTTTTAATCAGTCTTTCATACTTCATTTCTCGTTTTATAGCCTCATCTAAAGATCCATTAAACGAAAGTATTTCATCTTGTAAATATTCATTTTCTAATGCTTGCAATGTCCGTTTATAACTAAGACAAGCATATTCGTCTTGCATTTCTCGCGTTATATTATAACGCTCTGCAACATATTCAGCTGCCACTCCCATATTAGGATCACCCATTGTTTCTGGTGAAAATCGCGCTCTATTTTGAAAAGGTGATGTACTTGTACTCTCTACTCCTCCTGCAATATAACAATTACCAGCCCCGCCTTGAATGAAATGACATGCAGTGCGAATTGCTTCCAAACCAGCACCACATTGCCGGTCAATCGTTACACCAGGAATATGATAGCCAAGTCCTGCTTCTAAAGCAGATAATCTCGCAACATTCCCCCCTGGTCCAACAACATTACCTAATATGACATCATCTATTTCTCTCTCAATTCCTTTACTTAAAAACGTAAGAAGCGGCGTTACTAATTGCTGAACTTCATAATTTTTCAACATCCCATCCTTCTTACCAATAGGTGTCCTTTTCGCTTCTACAATAACCGCTCTATTCATATATTTTCTCCCGATTTTCAATCATATTTCTTGCTGCAATACGAGCTATTTTACCGCTGTCTGTATACGGTATTTCATCTACAAAATGCCATTCTTTCGGTATTTTAAACGAGGATAATCGTTGTAAGCAAAAACTTTTTAATTGTTGCTTCGTAGCACTTCCTTTTACGATGGCGACAGGTTTTTCACCCCAATAACTATCTTTCACACCAACTACAACTATTTCATCAACGGCTGGATGTTCATGCAATACACTTTCTACTTCTTCTGGGAAAATATTAATTCCTCCAAATAAAATCATATTCTTCTCTCTACCGACAATATAAATAAAGCCTTCTTCATCTTCATACCCTACATCTCGTACTGTCATCCAGCCATCCGTACTCATCTCTGGAACTAAAATCCCATTTAATATGTATCCCATAAAAAACTGATTACTTTTCACATAAACAGTTCCTATCTCACCTTTCTGTACTTCTTCTCCTGCTTCATTACATATTCGAACTTGCACATTATGACAAGGCTTCCCTACAGAATTGGGGCTTTTCTCGCTCTCTTCATCAACTAGTGCTGTTACAAAACTTAGTTCCGATGCACCGTAAAATTCATATTTTTGCGCATAAGGAAATATACTTTTTATTTTCTCTTTCGCTTCAGCTTCCCATTTCGCTCCTGACGAAATAATTTTTATTCCATTCCCTTTTACTCTATTTTCTTTATATAAAGATTCAAGCATTGTCGGAACTACATACATGACCGAAATATGTTCTATTTCTAACCTATCCAGCACTTGATCTGAAATAAACTTTCTCATAATATGCACCGTTTTTCCTATATGTAATGCACTTATTGCACCGTATAAAAAAAGAGAATGAACGAGCGTCCCAGCTATTAAAATAGAATCTTCTTTTTTCATATGAAAGTCATGTATATTGCAATCAAAACTATGAACCCACGATTGTTGTGCACGTAAAAATGCTTTTGCCTTCCCAGTCGATCCTGATGTAAATCCCATATAAAAAGGAGCATTTTGTACATTTTCTACAGGATAATATGTAGGCAGATCGTTCTCTATCATTCTTTTCCACTCATCAATTTCTATTACTCTTTTTTCTTCATCCGGTAGATCATTTACCTTATATCGCTCTGTCACAATCACATCTGGATTACTGATTGCAATTCTTTCTTTGAGCTCATCCTGTTTCCACTTTATATCTAATGGCACACAAATCCATCCGGTCATAGCAGCACCAGCAAATAGTTGTAAAAACTCGATACGATTTTCTAATACAATTGCTATCGTTTTATTCTTCGATTCTTTTTTATTCAACCAGTTTGCAACTTTACACACTGCCTCAAACCACTCTTTATATGTTAAAACTCGATTATTTTCCTTTATTGCTATTTTATTCGGTTGTAAAAAGGCATGTTTTTTATATTCTTTTGTAATTCCCATATGATTTGTCCCTTTCTCTACAAAATAATAAAAAGAAACACGCAATGAACGTGTTTCTTTTCTTTCTTATCCCGCATTTGTATATTTCCCGCCCTTTAGAGCAGGCGTAATTATATGTTTCAATGAACGATGTAATTTCGTTACGAGAATCGCTGCTATAATCGCTTTTATGCAATCACCTGGTAAAAACACAGCACTCACTTTCATCGTCTCCCATATGGAAACACCCATTAAGAAACCTTGTACAGTAATGCCAAATACATAAACTACAAAAATACCACCAATTATATTAATACATAATACCTTTATTATAGAAATTTCACGTAAGCGCTCAATTAAATAACCAATGACAAACGCTCCAACGATATAACCAAGTAAATACCCTGCACTTGGTCCAACAAATACACCAAGGCCACCGCGCCCACCAGCAAGTAATGGTGCTCCAACTCCTACAATAAGTAAGAAAACAAGCTGACTTAACGCACCGAGACGTGAGCCTAGCAATCCACCAGCAAGCATAACACCGAGTGATTGTAATGTAATTGGAACTGGTGTAATAGCAAGAGCAATCGGAGGTATTAATCCTAACACTCCCATAATAGAACTAAATAAAGCGACGAAAACTAAGTTTTTTATATTCATATTTGCTTCTCCTATTTGTAAACTTAAAACGACTTTTAGATAACATATTATAGGAGTTATATTATCTTTCTACCTAGCCTTTGTCAACTTATTTTTATCACAGGTTTACCAAAAATAAATTCAATTATTTTTCTTTATGCAAATGCTCAAGTTCTTTCCGAAGCGCTTGTTTTAAAAACTTTCCAACAGATGTTTTCGGTATTTCTTCCATAAATACAATATCGTCTGGTAACCACCACTTTGCAAACTGTGTTTTTAAAAACTCATATATTTCTTCTTTTGTAACCGTACTATTTTTCTTTTGAACGACGCATGCAACTGGGCGCTCTTGCCACTGCGGATGAGGAACGGCAACGACAGCTGCTTCAAATATAGCATCATGTGCCATTAAAGCATTTTCAAGGTCAACTGAAGAAATCCACTCGCCTCCACTTTTAATAACATCTTTCGTACGGTCAACAATTTTCACGCAGCCTTCCTCGTCCACTGTGACAACATCACCAGTATATAACCATCCGTCGCGAAAACCTTCGACAGTACGCTCATCGTTATAATAGCTTTCAGCGATCCATGGTGCTTGTAAACATAGTTCTCCCATCTCCGTACCATCCCACTTCACTTCACCATTTGTGCCGACTACTTTCATCTCTACACCAGGGACAATATACCCTTGTTTTGATCTAATTTCTAATTGTTCTTCATATGATAATTCTGTTTCATAACTTTTTAAACGTGCAAGTGTTACGAGTGGGCTTGTTTCTGTCATACCATATGCATGGATGAACGGAACATTGTGTTTCTGTTCAAATGCTTTAATAACACTTTTCGGTGCAGCTGCACCACCGCATAGTATTCTCGTCATACTAGATAAATCGTAACTATTATTTTCTAACTCTTGTAATACACCGAGCCAAATTGTTGGCACACCAGCAGCTAACGTCACTTTTTCAGATTGGATCATTTCTAATAAAATTTTTGGCGTAAACATCGGTCCTGGAAGAACTTGTTTTGTTCCAAACCAAGTAGCAGCGAAAGGAAGTCCCCAAGCGTTCACATGGAACATCGGTACAATTGCCATCGCCGCATCACTTTCCGATAAAGCAGCTGTATCCGCTAAACCAAGTGCCATACAATGCAAAACAGTACTACGATGCGTATACACAACACCTTTTGGATTTCCTGTAGTCGCTGACGTATAACACATACCAGCAGGTGTATTTTCATCAATATCTTTTACAAATTGGAAAGTTGGATCGCCTTCTTCTAATAGCTTTTCATAATGATATACAGGTTCTAGCGTAGTATTTGGAAGTACATCTTTATCAGTCATAATAATGTAGGCCTGTACTGTTGATAGTTGTGATTGAATATTTTCAACGAGTGGTACGAGATCTTCATCAATAAGTAGAATTCGATCTTCTGCATGCTGAATAATGTATGAAATATGTTGAGGAGATAAACGAATATTAATTGTGTGTAAAACGGAAGCAATACCAGGAATAGCAAAATATGCTTCCACATGTCGATGATGATTCCACGCTAACGTTCCTATACGCTCGCCTTCTTTAATTCCTAATTTTTTTAACGCACTGGAAAGCCTTCTCGTCCTTTCACCTAACTGCTTATACGTTAACGTCGTAATTGTATCATGTGTCCGTGAAACAATTTCTTTCTTTGAAAACAGTTTTTCTGCTCTTTCCATCATAGAACTAATTGTTAGCGGTACATTCATCATCATATTGGTTATATCCCCCTTTAAAGCGTTTTTATTTTTTGTTTATTATAACAGACTTCTACAAATAACCACTATTTTTTTCTGTATTTTCTGAATTATTTCTTTGGAAATAATCCTGAACGAGAAAAAAGCATGTTTTGAATACGTTGATTCGAAACATGTTCTTTACTTTTTATAAACTATCTACCTTTTTCCTTACGTTCTTTTAACATTTTTGTATGCCATATAGCGACAGTATATGGTATATGGTATATGTTGTCATCTCTTTATATAAAGTATATTCATATATACATGTAAGATGTTGCCCCTATTAACTTCCTTAATAAAACCACTTTTCAATAATCATAACGGCTTCTGCTTAAACTTTACATAATGTCGTACTTTTAATAAAAGGACATTCCCGCAATCTGTACAAATATAAGCATCTACTGGTGAAGATGTGAACATCGTCTCCTTTTTCCGTATTTGTGCATAACCGACAAACTCACCTTCTCCTATATTTTGAGAACCACAATTAGAGCATGTCTGCACGTCTTTCTGTTTCATGAGAGCACCACCTTTAATCTGTTTCTACTCCCTTCGACAGTTCACTTCCATTTCCCTTCCAAAAAACCTCTTATTCTCTTACATTTCAACAGGAATCTCAGAACAAACATCGTATAAGTACTATAAAGTATATTTATTGACGGAGGAATTGTATGAGTACGATTATGACGCTTAATACAGCTCAAGAAATTGAAAACGCAGAAATACATATGCTCTCTTCTAGATTAGCGCTACTGCAAGCAATAAGCGGAAATCCAATGCAAATACAAATGAAAAAGTTCGGGAGTGCCACTGCTTTTTCATCAAAAGTAATTGCTGGTCCGGCTTTTAATACGGTAAAAGGTATTACATTTACAAATACAGATAAGGTAGATGAAATTATCTCTTATTATCAATCACTACAAATCCCTTGTCGTTTTGAAATTACACCCGCTCAAGGTACAGCTGAACTATTTCATTACTTATCTGAAAAAGGTTTTTATCAATCTAGCTTCCATACTGCTTTATATAGTATACCGAGAGAAGATTCATCCCTTCTTCCTTCTAACATTTCAGTACGCCAACTAAGAGAAAATGAATTTCATATTTTTGCAGACATATATGTACGTGGATTTAACATGCCATCCTTTACAAAAGATGGCGTGCGCCATAATAACAAAATTCTTTACGATAAACCAGGATGGCATTTTTTCATAGCAGAAATTCAAAATACTCCTGCCGGCATTGGTGTCTTGTATATAAATAATGGGATCGCTTCATTGGCTGCTTCTGCTACTTTGCCACAATTTCAGCGTAAAGGCTGTCATACTGCATTAATTCAAAAACGAATTGAGACAGCTATTGAATCCAATTGTCATTTAATAGTTGGACAAGCAAGGTTCGGTAGCAGCAGCCAAAACAATATGGAACGTGCCCATATGAAAATTGCCTATACGAAATCAATATGGACTGCAAAAGACATATAATTAACATTCCTTCTCCTTGCATTACAATCTTATACATTCTATGACAATTCTTTTTCTATACCATTAATCATTTGAATATTCAAACTAGATTTGTTACGCTATTACTAGATACATCATTCAACTTGCAATATGAAAAGAGAATTCTCATCAAACTACAAGGAGGAGAAATGTATGACTAAACATGATCATGGTTTAAAAGAAAAAGTAGAAGGTGCTATTGATAAAGTAAAAGGCGAAGTAAAAGAAGTTGTCGGGAAAGTAACTGACAATAAAAAATTACAGGCTGAAGGAAAATGGGATAAAGTAAAAGGCACTGCTAAAGATACGGTTGGTAATGCGAAAGAAAAAGTACATGAATATAAAGAGCATAAAGAAAATAAATAAAAAAGAACGAAGATGTATGGTTGTGCAAGTAGTAAGTTACTAAAGTTTGTATTTTATATTTGCCCATAAAGTCATTTTAAAACGACAAAAAGATGCCTGAAGGCATCTTTTTGTCTATAAACAACTATTTTACATCTTACTTTGTGAAATTTGGTTTTAGGCCACCTGTATACGGTTCGTGCTCAACAAAGATTTTTATATCTTTTCCATTCGCGTCTTTCCCTAGTCTTGTATACGTAAATTTCTCTTTATTTAGCTCAGTAAGTTCAAGGACAGCACCATATTTATTATTGCCTAACGAAACGTGAGCCCTTATTTTATTACCATGTACAACATCAAAGAAACCATAGTCTCCACGACTTTCTCCTGTATTCACATTGAAAAACTCGTATTTATTTGTATTTTTATCGTATTTTGCTAGGCTGATTAAGTTTGAGTTGTATTTTGTTACATTATTACCTTGTTCGTCTAATACTGCCGTTCCATTCCATAATGTACTAGATAAAATTTCATCTCCATCAACGTCTGTAACTATTTTCCCTGTTGAGCTTTCTAAATTTTTATCAGGTCGCGTAAAAGAAAGTTCTTTTTCATGGTAAGGAACATGTTCAACAAACACTTCTACGTCGTTCCCTTTTGCATCTTTCCCCATTCTTTTATATGTAAATTTCTCCTTATCTAATTGCGTTAATTCAACAACTGCTTGATAATTTTGCGTTTCAGAAATTAACACTCTGTTCTTCCCATCGTTCGTTATAAAAAAGGTACCGCTATCATTACGACTCTCTCCTGTATTTGCATGAAAGAATTCATACCTTGCAGTTTTAGCATCATATTTTGCAAGCCCGATGAAATTTTGATTTTCTTTCGTTACATCATTATGATCTTTGTCATAGACTTTTGTCCCTTGCCAATTTGTTTCACCAAGTATGCTAGCTAGTAGTTGCCCTTTCGTTTGTTTAGTTTTCTTAGTTTCTTGTATTGCATTGTATAAAAATTGAGCGTATTGTTCACGTGTCACATCCATACTTGGAGCAAATTTCCCTTCTCCTACTCCTTTTGCAATATTATTTGTTTGAACAGCACTAATTGCATTTCTTGCCCATGAGTTCGTTGAAACGTCAGTAAAAGTGTGATCACTCTTTGCTTTTAAATGAAAAGCATTTGTAAGAACCTGCGCCATTTCTGCGCGTGTTAACGATGCCTTTGGTCTAAAGTTTCCATGCTCATCCCCCTTAAAAACCCCCATTTCTGTTAACGATAAAATTTCCTTTATATAGCCTGTTGAATCTTCACTTACGTCACCGTATGGATTTTGGTAATTTTTGTTTTCTTCCATATTAAAATAACGATACATTAAAGCTGCAACCTGTTCGCGTGTTACGTTATCTCCAAAACCAAATCTTCCATCATCATAGCCAAAAATGATTTTCTCACCTGTTAATTGCTGAATCGCCTCATATGCCCAGTGCCCCTTTGGAACATCTTTGAATACACCAGTATGATTCGTGTTTGGTGTAACCGCTTCTGCTTTCACCTCTCCATTCGTTTCACTTAATAAACTTCCACCTAAAACTGCTGATATGATACATGTTTTTAAAATTGTTTTATTCATAGTTTCCCAATCCCTTCATTTAACAAAGAATTACACCACTTATCTTCCAAAATAAGATTCTATGTGAGCAATTCATGTTTTAAATTTTGATTACAGCTAATCGCTTACACCTCCAAGTTTTTTTTCGTAATATCCATAGCTGTTGTATATAGAAATTATAAATAGCAACTATAAATTGCCCATAAATAAATTATTAAAAAAAGATAAAATTAACATAATATATTTTTAATCTCAATCTAAAAAAACGTTATTCTTTCTCATCTAGCTTGTTAAGAAAGAATAACGTTTTTTAAATTATAGGATCCCTTTTGGTAAAAAAGAAAAAGTTTATTTTATATGTTCAAAAACAATTTCATCATAGTCCTTTCCAAATAAAATATCGGAAAGAAGCCGTGGCAAATACTTATTTTATAATTAGAGAAAGGTTACTTCCCTTCATTCTTCTCTAATACATATAAATCTTCTTCAATATTAGATAATTTCTCTGTTACAAGCTTTCTAGCATCTCCAATTGCTTGATTGTATGCAAATGGTCCTACTAATTTAATCATTTCTTCTATTAAACGCTCTGCTTGGAAGCGCCCAATTTCATCTAAATCTTCTTCAACGAAAAATTGCTGAATTTGTGCTACTAGCTCTTCTTTTTTATCATTTGGTATTTTTATATTCATCATCATTTATTACTCCTCTATATGTAAGATAGTACGTTTCTTAACTCTACCATAGAAAAACGCTTTCCAGGACAACTTTTTGTAACGCCTTCTAGCTCCCTATGACCGAGTATATTTTCTTTCTTTATAGCAAACTGTTTCATAAACATTTTACATAAAGAATATAATGCACTCATTTGTGCGGTAGTTGGATCATATTTATCAAAATTACCCGTCATACATATTCCAATTGTATCTCTATTATTATCTTTCGCATGTGCTCCAATATGTAAACCTCGTCCTTCGATTACAGTTCCATCTTCTTCAATAAAATAATTGTAACCGATTCCGCTCCATCCTCTTACTTTTTGATGAAATTCATGTGTTTTATACACATCCCATCCATCTTCGGATGTATGATGGATAATCAGTTTATTCACTTTTTCTAAAGGAACTAATTCATCTTGAAATGTTAAATTAACACATTTAATTTCCATTTGAACATCTCCCTTAAAAATCAATGATCATAATTGTTTTATCATCTGGTCGTATTTTCTTTTCCCCTTCTAGCTCTTCAATAATTGCTACATATTCATTTATACTATTCTTTCTTATATATGCAACAGTTTGTTCGAGTGGCCAATCTGGGTGGAATAATCCGTCTGAACAAATAAAAATCCCACTCACTTCATCTATATGTAATTCCCCATGCTGCAAATAATGAATCGCTTCTTTCATTCCATTCGCAACGGAATACCCACCCTGCACATTTGCAAGATAACGATTATATTTTAACTGTTCTCGCACATCTTGAAAAACATGTTCTTCTGGTACAGATAATCCCTTTTTACGATCTTCTTCTCTTTTCTTTTTGGCTCTTTTACTAATTCCTTCAACCGTGTCTTTCGTTAATACTTGCATCGTTCCATTTTGAAGTATTGCGACAATCATACAGTCCCCTAACTGTACATATTCAATTTTCTCCCCATCTATTTGCACTGCCGCAATACATGTGCACCACAAATGCTCTTTTTTTCTCGTGTCTACTTCATATTCTAACATTTTTCTTTGCAATGCTTCGTTTGCTTTTGCAACTGCAACTGGTAAACTATAATTTTCACGTAATGAAGCAAAATAACTTGCAAATAAATGCGAAGCGATGTATGCTCCATTATGTCCCTTTTCATCACGAAACGGGACGAGCGGTGTTGCACCGTCGCATACACCATACATCTTTTTTTCTTCATTACAAAAATAAGAATCCTCACATTCTTGCTTCAACGGGCTTTTCTGTTGATATGTTTTTATCTTCACAACTGTATCCCCTTTCAAATAATAAAATACTCAAATTCTTTTGATTAATCAAATTTCCCGAAATAAACTGTTTTTACCCAAAACTTTCAATATCATATATAATCTTGAAATAATATGAATTTTTTAGTGAAGGACGGGAAAGAGATGGTCAGATTTCTTGGTGTTATTATTGGTTCTATTATTATTGCGATTGCCTTTAATCTTTTCCTTATCCCCCACAAAATTTTAAGTAGTGGAATTGGCGGAATTGCTATTATTTTAGGGATTGTAACTCCTGTAAACACAGGTATTATTAACTTTGTATTAAACTTACCTATCCTTATTTTAGGATACATAGGTCTTGGAAAAAAAGTCATTTTCAACACAATTATCTCTGTTATTGTATTATCTGTTGCATTATACTATGTTCCAGTGAAAGTCGTCGCAACAGATCCGCTTTTATCATCTATCTTTGGTGGTGTCATTGCCGGAGCTGGTATCGGTCTTGTTTTTAACTGTAATGGATCAACTGGTGGATTTGATATTATCGGTATGTTGTTGTCTCGCAAAAGAGATATTAAACTTGGCGGATTCCTTATTGTTTTAAATGCAGTCGTTGTAATCATTGCAGGATTCTTCTTCACTTGGGATGTCGCTCTTACAAGCTTACTTTCAATTTATGTAACTGGTAAAGTTATCGATGCCATTCATACGAAACATCGAAAGGTTACACTTATGATTGTAACAAATGAAGCAGAAAAAATGAAAAAACAACTTCTTTCAACTGTTGTACGTGGAATTACATTACTTGATGGCGAAGGTGCTTATTCTAGCGAAAAGAAACGTGTACTTATGACAGTCGTTTCTCGTGAAGAATTAGCAAGCATGAAATTAACAATTTCTGAAATTGACCCTCATGCATTCGTTAACATTACCGAAACGGTTGAAGTATTAGGATTGTTTAGAAAAGGTTAAAAAACTAGGTGGATTTCAACCTAGTTTTTATTTTCCATAAATTCAATTCGATTTCCGAACGGGTCTGACACGTAAAATCTAATTACATCTGGACGTGCATGGTCATCTATTACTTCAATACCTCGCTTTATTAACTCTTGTTTAAATTCATCAATTTTTAAAACATAAAAAGCTGGATGTGCTTTTTTTGCTGGATTGAAATTTTGCTCAACTCCGATATGAATCTCTTGATTTCCACACTTAAACCAACATCCACCACGCTTCTTTAATTCCTCTGGCTTCAGGATTTCCTCCATACCTATTGTTTCACCATAAAACGCTCGCGCTTCTTCTTCACACCCTACAGGCGCAGCTACTTGTACATGATCGATCCCTTGAATATAATTTCTCATTTTCTCTCCCCCTCTTCTACCCTAATGTTATACAGAAAACCCACTTTTGTAACTTACAAAAGGTTTATAAAACAATATAAGCTCCCCTTATTACCACCTGGCACTCACTTTGCAAAAAATAAAGAAAACAAAATTTATTATATAACTTCCATTTTTTATAGAAATACACGTTACATCTATATTATAGTTATGAATAGACAAATCTTTTTAGATGCTATTTGTACGGAGGAACTATTATGAGTCGTAAAAAATATTCATCAACTCAAAGAAAACGTCATCCGAACATTTCTAGACGTTTGCGAAACCATATACAAGATCGTTCATTAACAGAAATGTACGCATCTCTGTTCAAACATAATCCTGATAGTATTATTTCATTAAATTTGGAGGGCATTATTTTACATATAAATCCTTCTGCCGAAAAAATATTAGGTTATACTTCTTTAGAATTAGAACAGAAAAATATTACCTCTATTTTAGAAGCCCATATTTCTGAGCAAGTATTACAAAATATAAAGAATACGGAAGCGGATAATCAACAAGAATATATTTTATCTATTTATCATAAAAATGGATTCTTATTAGACGTCGTAACAAAACTAGTTCCTATTTTTGTCCAAAATCGTCTAACTGGCGTATATGCCATTATGAAACCTCTTGAAAAATCAGAAAGAATTGAGAATATGCTAAAAGAAAGTGAGAAGAGATTACGTACATTAGTGGACTCCATGCCTGCGTTTGTTATATTTAAGGATCATGAAGGACGCTGGCTTGAAGCAAATGACTATGCACTTTCTTGTTTCAATTTCCACCATGTACCTTATCACGGGAAAAAAGATAGTGAACTCATTCAATATAACGAAGCCTACCGAGAAGCTTTTTTACATTGTGAAGAAGTGGACGAACTAGCATGGCAACAAAGACAAATTCTTCATGGTGAGGAATTCATTATTCATAGAGATGATTCCGACCTAATCTTAAGTATATCGAAAGTTCCACTTTATCATCCTGACGGCTCGCGAAAAGGTATTATCGTAATGGGAAGAGACGTTACCGAGCTAAAAGAAACGGAAAAGTTATTACGAAAATCAGAAAAGCTCGCAGTAGTCGGACAACTGACAGCTGGAATCGCCCATGAAATTCGAAATCCACTCACTTCTCTAAAAGGTTTTCTAACATTGCTACTTCCTGAAATCAACGAGGAGCAAAAATGGTATATCGATGTTATGTTAAGTGAGATTTCACAGATGGAATCTATCACTAGTCAATTTATGGCGATGTCTAAACCACAAGTATTATCTATCCAAACTTGTAACATACAAGCTTTAATTGAAGAGGTCGTTACATTTATTTTACCAACTGCTGTTATGCATAGTGTTCATATTATTATGGATCATTTTGATTACAAACATGATATTCAATGTGATGGTAACCAATTAAAACAAGTTTTTATAAATATATTAAAAAATGCGATAGAAGCGATGCCAAATGGCGGAAATATTTACATCCAAACAAAACCATTAGATGATACCTTTATTTTAATACGGATTATTGACGAAGGCTGCGGTATCCCAGAAGATCGTATCTCTCGTCTAGGCGAACCATTTTACAGTTTAAAAGAAAAGGGAACGGGACTAGGATTAATGATGTGTTACAAAATAATTGAGGAACATCATGGTAAATTACACATTGCAAGCGAATTAAATAAAGGTACGATCGTTGACATTCAATTACCGCTTTCTTCATCTCATCTTGCAATTCAGTCGTAAATAATAAAAGAAGCATCTGCTAATTGTTAGCAGATGCTTCTTTTTTAAAATGCTTTGTCATACCATTCTTTTGCTTTTTCTACTTCACTCATTGTTAATTGATGCCCTCTATTTTCCCAATGCATTGTTACATTAGCGTTTGCATCTTCTAATAGTACCTGTAATTCCTCTGACTCTCCTGATGAACAAATCGGGTCATTTGTCCCAGCAGCAATAAACACGGATTTTCCTGCTAAATTAGGCAATTGTGTTCCTCTTCTAGGCACCATTGGGTGATGAAGCATAGCGCCTTTTAATGCATTTTCGTAATGGAATAATAAGCTTGCAGCAATGTTTGCTCCATTTGAATAACCGATAGCTACAATGTTATTTCTATCAAATTCATATGTTTTTGCAGCTTCATCTAAAAACTCATTTAATTCTTTCGTACGGAAAATTAAATCTTCTTCATCAAAAATACCTTCTGCCAATCTACGGAAGAAACGTGGCATACCATTTTCTAATACATTACCTCTAACACTTAATACAGATGCTTCTAGGTCAATTATTTCTGCAAGTGGTAATAAATCTAATTCATTACCTCCTGTACCATGAAGTAATAACAACACTGGTTTTGACGTATCTTTTCCTTTTTGAAAAACATGTTTCATCATAATCCTTTTCCCCTTTCAATCACTTTAATCTAAATGTCTCACTTCAAATGGTAGAAGTGTTTGTTCAATTTGTTTTCTATGTGATTCATATTGCTCCGGTAACTTTAATTCCTCACCCATCGTCTCTAACGATTCGTCATGAGCGAAACCAGGAGGGTCTGTTGCAATTTCAAATAAGATTTCCCCGTGTTCTCTAAAATAAATTGCGTTAAAATAATTTCGATCTTGTACAGGTGTTACGTGATATCCAAAACGAGTCACATGCTCTTTCCAGTCTAGTTGATCATCATCGTCAGTCGCTCTCCAAGCAATATGATGAACTGTACCAACACCCATTTGACCACGCCCGATTGTTGACAACCTCAAGTCGATAACATTCCCAATATCAGCAGAAGAACGGAATCGAACGAATTCACCTTCTTCTCCAATTTTCTCAAGACCCATAACATGCTCTAATAATTCAGCAGTTTTTTGAGGTTGTGCAGATAAAAGAACAGCACCGCCAAATCCTTTAATCGCTACTTCTGGCGTAACTTCTCCAAAAGTCCAGTTATTTAATTCGCCCTCTTCTCTTTCTACTAATTCTATATGCAAACCATGTGGATCATCAAATTCTAAATACTGCTCTCCAAATCGAGTCATTTTTGTATACGCAACATCGAATTTTTCTAATCTATGTTTCCAAAACTCCATTGCACCTTTTGGTACGACATAAGACGTAATGCCTACTTGACCATCCCCAATAATGCCTTGACGAGCACCAGCCCATGGGAAAAACGTAATAATTGTTCCTGGTTTTCCTCCTTCATTCCCAAAATAAAGATGGTACGTGCCTGGATCATCAAAATTCACAGTTTGTTTTACTAAACGTAACCCTAATACACCAGCATAAAAATCTACATTTTCTTGTGGATGCCCTACGATTGCTGTAATATGATGGATCCCCATTGTTTTCTTTTCCATTTCGTTCACTCCTTTTTAGTCCCTTATAAAAGTTTTTATACATTAAAATTCATTATTCATTTTGTCCATACTGCAAAGTAAATCCACTATTATTATTTTATCTCGAATTCAAGATATCAATTATAAAATTATACATCCATATCTAGTTCATCGCAATTATCTCGAATTCGAGATAATTTCCAAAAAATATTTACTCCACCTGAAATCTTTATTAGTAACACAAATTATCTTGAATTTAAACTTATTATAAGTTACTTACTTTTAGTTGTCAACAAGTTCCTTATTTTCATTTTAAATAAAGTGAAACTTTAATCAGTGGGGGTTTTCTTCATCCTCCACTGATTATTAGCCCTCATCAATCGGACTTTTATGTGCAGCCCGCCCCCCCACCTAAATTCTTTACTTTCGCTGAATTTTGAGGTGGGGATCTTACTACCCATTAAAGTGGGATAAAAAGAGAGTAAACGCCAGTTTACTCTCTTCGCTAATTATTTCGTTTCCTCTTCGAGCACTGCTTCCATCTCATTAAATTCACGATGAATTGCTTTCACTGGTTCTTTCGTTACTAAACTTACAATAATAACAGCTAATAAGCTACAGAAGAATCCAGGTACCATTTCATACATAGTCGCTTTTAAACTTGGAATTTGTACCCAAGTAATTACAACTACTGCACCTACAATCATCCCTGCAAGAACGCCCCATTTGTTCGTTCTCTTCCAATATAAACTTAATAAAATTGCTGGTCCGAATGCTGAACCGAATCCTGCCCAAGCATAACCGACAAGTGTTAAAATTGTATCACTTGGATGATACGCTAAAACAACTGCAATCATAGCTACTACTAATACTGACAGTCTACCGATAAATACAAGTTCTTTATCATTTGCATTACGACGGAAAAATGTTTTATAGAAATCTTCCGTTACAGCACTTGAAATAACGAGTAATTGCGAGGAAATACTACTCATAATCGAAGCCAAAATAGCTGATAGTAAAAACCCAGTGATGTACGGGTGGAATAAAATATTTGAGAATGTTACGAAGACCATTTCTGGGTCTTGTAATGTCGCATTATTTTTAGCGTAATAAGCAATACCAATTAGTCCAGTAAGCATTGCACCTATAATTGAAATTGTCATCCAACCGATACCGATTCTACGAGATGTTTTTAAATCTTTAATAGAGGTAATTGCCATAAAGCGGACAATAATATGCGGTTGACCAAAATACCCAAGACCCCATGCTAAAAATGAAATAATACCAAGAATTGTAGTCCCTTTAAACATATCTAAACGCGATGCATCAACTTGCTTAATTGTATTGAATGTTTCTGTTACACCGCCCACATCTGTAAAAGCAACAATTGGTACTAATACAAGAGCAATAAACATAATACACCCTTGCACAAAGTCGGTCCAACTTACTGCTAAAAAGCCACCGAATAGTGTATAAGCAACTACGACACCGACAGTTACAAATAAACCAACTTTATAATCTAGGTTGAAAGAGTTCTCAAACAAACGTCCACCTGATACTAAACCAGCCGACGCATAAAATGTGAAAAATACTAAAATGACGATAGCGGAGACAAAACGAAGTATTTTCGTACGATCTTTAAATCGATTCTCTAAAAAGTCTGGAATCGTAATTGAATCATTTGCCACTTCTGTATACGTTCGCAAACGCGGGGCAAGAATTAAATAGTTTGCATAAGCACCTATTAATAAACCTATCGCAATCCATACACTTGATAATCCTGTTGCATACATCGCACCAGGTAATCCCATTAGCATCCAACCACTCATGTCAGAAGCACCAGCTGATAAAGCTGTAACTGCTGGACCGAGTCCCCTTCCGCCTAACATATAATCTGATAAATCGGATGTCTTCTTATAAGACCAATAACCGATATACAACATACCTGCCATATAAATAGCAAGCGAAACCATAATCTCAATCTTCACCAAATCTCTCCCTTAGTTACATAAGCCATTCAAAATTTCGAAAAATGACTTTTTCTATTTTCTTGTTTTCGCTTATGGTTCCCTACCTTACCAAACATTTTTTGTTCTTTCAAGTGAACAAGCCCTTTTCACTACATGTGAAAACCGCTATAAACGCCTTTATCCCAGTGGATTACCCGGCTTTCAAAAGAAAACAAAGTAAAAATATTCAGAAAATACAACACTGTTTTTTTATACCCTGTTTTCATTCTTTTATCAGACAAATTTTTAAAAGAAAAAAGCCATACGAATGTATGACTTTTAGCTTATTGACATCGCGATTTTCTCTTTCTCTACGTATACTTTGCGAAATTTTATATAGCAGCCAATTCGCCAAGGCACTATATAACAAACTGCAAGAGTATAGAAAAGAATGCCGATTGACTTTGGATCTAAACCTTGTAAATGCCTTCTAAAGTAAGCACGTAAAAGAACGATAACTAAAAATGTAGCAATAAAAGCAATACTTTTTTTCGCATAAATTTGGCCATCTTCTCTCACTTCATACCCACTTAAAATAATAAGTGGAATTGACAATAACAGTCCAATTCCAGCAGCTACCTCAATTTGCCAACTAGCAAGTTGTATCGGTGCAGCATATAAAGACAAACCTGGTAATAAAAAGAATAATGGCAGTAATAGTCGTCTTCCCTTATTTTTAATAGGGCGATTCATAGAGCGCATACGCCTAAATATAACGATCCCTATGACGAGTAAAAAAATTGTAATACTGTACGAACCTTGTTGCAAATAAATCTCTCCCCAAAAACAGGTATTTTTAAAATACTTTCCCATTATACTCCTAATATTCTCTGAATAATATAATTATCCTACGAAAAAATCCTACATATTAAATATACTTTTAAGTTTGATTCACTATAGGAAACAATTCCGAAAGAGGAATTACTCTCCCCACCTCATCTTTAAACACAATATGCTCTCTGGTTAAATGACGCGGACTCTTTACTCCCGCCGCTGCCGCAAGTGAAAACAAACTATATCTCATACTAACAACGTAATTCATGACACGCCATTTCTTCTCATACGGATCTAGCGCTTTTTGATAGTGCGGGTTCGTCGTGGCAACTCCAGATGGACATTGTCCGGAATTACATTGAAGCGCCATGATACAGCCACTTGCCATCATAAATCCGCGTGCTGAATTTACGGCATCTGCTCCAATTGCTAAAGCAATTGCCACTTTATCTGGTGTAATTAATTTCCCTGAGGCAAACACTTTGAATTTATTCCGAACACCATAATGACTCGCTGTATCAATACAAGTTAATAATGCTGGAATAAGCGGCATCCCCATACTATCTGCCATCGATTTATACGTTGCTCCTGATCCACCTTCTGAACCATCAATGGTAATGAAATCTGGATAGATGTTTAACTCTTTCATCGTTTTGAATAAGTCTTCTAGCGGCTCTTGCTGTCCAATTACAATTTTCATACCGACTGGTTTACCGCCGTTTTCTTGCAAACGCTGAATAAAATAAAGTGTATCTGCTGCATTATTTAAAAATGAAAATCGATTTGGTGAATTAATTGTCTCGCCTTCTCGTACATTCCGAACAGAAGCAATCTTTGCATTTACTTTTTGTCCTTCTAGATGGCCACCACGTATTTTCGCACCTTGCCCAAATTTCAATTCGAATGCTTTAATATTACTTTCTTTCGCTTTCTCCATAAATTTCTCCATTGAAAAATTACCATCCTCATCACGATACCCGAATAAACCTGGACCAATTTGTGCAACAATATTTGCACCTGTATGTAAATGTTCTGGTATTACACCACCTTCTCCCGTATTAATCCACGAACCGCCAGCCATCTTCGCACCAAGACCACTCGCTAAAATATAATTTTCGCCAATCGCACCGTAAGACGTTGCTGATGCACCAAACATACCATACAGTTTCCATGGATATTTACGACTTTCACCGACGATAATTGCATCATCTTCTTCATATAACCAAAGATTCGTTGTATCCGCTGTCAATTTTTCTTTTCGTGAAAATAACCCCTCTTTATGAATCACATACTTTTTCCCTTCACGTTCTTGCGTTACATTCACACTTAATTCATCTGTTAATATCGGAAATAATGTATTAGCAATATAATAGCCAGATACATCAAAATCTCGTTTTGATCCAAAACCGAGTATTTCAGAACGATACTTTGCGAGAAACATTACACTTTGAAAATCATAACGTGAAAAAGGTTTTCCATCCGTATCATGATCAAACCAATATTGCCGAAATTCCGGTCCAATCTTTTCAAGTAAATAGCGCATTCTCCCTAAGTATGGATGCAGCTTTAATATAGAATGATGCGTCCGTTTTTTAATGAAAAATGTAATAATAAAAAAAATGATTAATAGTAGCATCAATAAGAGCAATATACTAATAATAACGAGTAGCGTTTCACTCATCCCGCTTCCTCCTATGAAATCCATAATAAAAGGAGAACACCTGATGTGTTCTCCTTTTATCTTTATTCAAATTAATGTAGCAAGATGCTCTTTCGCATCATATTCAACTAAACTTTCAGCATTTTTAATTCGATGAACAAAATCTGGATTAGCAATTAAAGGTCTTCCGAATGCCGCTACATCAATTGTTCCTTCTTGCAACGCTTCTTCAGCTTCTTTCGGATTTAAATTTCCTACTCCTACGATCGTACCATCCCAATATTTTCTTACTAATTGATGAAAATTCTTTCCGTCAGCAATAACTGCCGTATAATTCATTGTTGAAGGGTGAATCATCGTTAACCCAACTTCTTTGAACATATTTACAAATGTTTCAATTGCAAATTCAGGATTTTCCCACATATAAGTAGGATTATCACCTTTGAAAGCAGAGAAGCGAAGAAGTGTTTTATCAGCTCCAACGGCTTCTATTACAGCCTCAGTTACTTCTTTCATAAACGTTAATCTTTCCTTTAAGTCACCGCCGTATTTATCAGTACGCTTATTTGCAAACTCATAAGTAAATTGATCAATTAAATATCCGTGTGCACCGTGAATTTCTACTCCATCAAATCCAGCTTCAATCGCATTCTTCGCAGCTTGTGCGTATTGACCGATCACTTCTTGTATTTCTTCTAACGTCATTGCTTCTGGCGTATCAAACGGTTTACGAAAACGTGGAACATTTCCTTCTGCAGCAATAGCAGACGGTGCTTGTGGCATTTGCCCACCAATTATTTCGTGATGACTCATACGTCCAACATGCCATATTTGAGCAATAATCGTTCCACCTTCTTTATGTACTGCCTCTGTAACAGGCTTCCAAGAATCGATTTGTTCTTGTGTATAAATCCCTGGTACTCCCGGATTCCCTTTTGCTCTTGGGCTAATGACGATTCCCTCTGTAATAATGAATCCAACTCCATCAGCTGCACGTTTTCTATAATACTCAACTACGTCAGCACCAACGACTCCCGTTTCATGATTCGCGAAACATCTCGTCATCGGTGCCATTGCTATACGATTACGAAGAGACCAAGATCCAATTTGAATCGGATCAAACAACTTCGTTTCTTCAATGTTTTCAAAAGATCCCCAAGCGTTTATATTTGTTCCTTCATAAATACTTGCTGCTTTATTATTTGAACTTGTCATTTTTCTTCCCCCTAAAAATATTCTTACTATAATCGCATCATACTTACTTTTAGATAGTAACGTCAATTTATACGCTTTAAACACGAAATATTCGAATATCAAACAAATAGAATGCTATAAATAAACTAAAAAGGTTTCCTTAGTAGGAAACCTTTTTTAGTTGACCATATATGGGTATCAATTTCTTTATCTCTTTTATATAAAGAATTATTATCTTTTCACATATAAAAAATCCCTTATCAATAGAAGTGGAAATGGTTCAGTATTCTTCTAAAAATAATAACTTATAAACCTAAAACAATGAAAGCCCTACCTCTCTTTCATCCTTACGGCTCCTTGTCCGTGCCAGTGTGAATCAGGATTGCAAAAATCAAGTAACTATTCTATCGAAGTGTTTAATTAAACTTCGAACATTCGTAAAAGAATTAAAAAATAAAAATGGATTTGATTGTAGTAATAACAAAAGAGGTTAATGCTCAAAAAGTGGTTTAAAAGAGTTGAATGTCTTTGAAATGATTGATTGTCTATAATTTTGTTCCCAAAAAATTCAAAATCTTTTTTTGGGATGCAATACATTATTTGTAATAAACCTTAACAAAAGCTTTTTATTTGATTTTCTGTGATACCTTCAATTAATCCCAGTTCACTAATCAAAAATTCATGTGCGTTATCTAACATTTTCTTTTCGCTTGCATTAAGTGCTTTTTCTTTCTGTATACGCATTAAATCACGCACAACTTCAGCGCCTTCTTGCATTTTACCCGTTTTTATTTTATCAGTGTTCAATTTATACCTTTGTTTCCACGTAAGTAATCTATCTGATTCTCCATGTTGAAAAATATCCATTATGTGTATTAATGTCGTGATATCCGTTACTGGTCGTATATTTGAATTCAATATTTTCCCTTCAGGAATCATTATTTCCATATTACTAGCCGACATTTTTATAACATAATATTGTTGTTTTTCCCCTGCTATTTCCTTCTCTTCTATGGCTTTAATTATACCTGCTCCTTGCATTGGATAAACAATGTTATCGCCAATTTGAAACAAATAATCCACCTCCATATATGGTAACCTTCTCAATCTTAACACACATTCGATTTTTTAGCAAAATTTTTATTTTATCATAAAATTATTTTTAGTGTCAATCCTTTCAAACTAAAAAAATAAACCCGTAAAATATCACTCAAAACCCACAAACTTATTAACTTTTCCACATATATATACACTCTAACTTCACCTTCTCTTTTTACGTAAAAACACATTACTACATATGAGTAGTAATGTGTTTTTTATGCGAAATCGGTAAAAATCACCTATTAATTTCACACCTATATACTAACCTGCTTACGGACTGTTTCTCTCGCTAATAGAAAACTCATAATCACTTGCGCAGCTACTCGGCTCGTCATATCCCTAAAATCAAGGGTTGGATCAATTTCTACAATATCCATACCTTGCACAAGCGGTTCTTTACCAAGGAATTCAATCGCATCAAGTAAAGTCATACTGTCCATTCCGCCAGGGCCAATTGCTGGACAACCTGGTGCGAATGCTTGATCTAGTACGTCCATATCAAGAGAAATATAAATAGAAGTCACGCCTTGATTTCTTAATACTTCAATACTTTCTGTCATAATATCTTTTATTTCTCGCAATCGTACATCTTTCATTGTATACACTGTCACTCCATGTTCTTTTGCATATTCATGGTATGCTCGTGCATTTGAAAAATTACGAATACCGATTTGAATGAGTTGTTTTCCTGTAATGACACCATTTTCTAGTAAATTACGGAAAGGCGTACCATTTGATGGACCACCATCATCTAAATTACGCAAATCATGATGGGCATCAAATTGAATAATACCAATCTTTCCTTTACTGTTTGCAAATCCTGTTATACTCGGAAAACTAATCGAGTGATCACCGCCAAGAACAATTGGTATCATGTTCGGATTTACTTTCGTTACATGACCAACTGTTCTCGCAATTCGGTTATGACTTTCTTTTATATCCGTTACATGCATCATGATATCGCCGCAATCATATAAGACACTTTCTTTCATATCGTGTTCTTCTGTAATTGCGTACGTGCTATATGCATCTAACATCGCACGAATTGTTTTTGGAGCAAAACTTGCTCCTGAATGACTAATAGATGGTTTAGAAAGTGGCGCTCCAATTAAGGCCGCACCGAATATTTCTACATCTTCCTCCCAATCTTTAATCATCTCACTCCATTTCGTAACTTCACGATCAATAAACTTTGCATTCTTCTTTAAATAGTGGCCGTGCTCCACGATTGTTCACCTCTTGTATATGCGATATTACCATTCTTCCATACTGTATTTACATGACTTACGCCGTAATGATACGGTACGTAAGCATAATTGTACGCATCCCATAAAACTAAATCTGCCTTACGACCAACTCTAATTTTCCCAGCTACATCGCCTCGATTAATAGCATAAGAAGAGTTAACTGTTACCGCGTTCCAAACTTCTTCTGGTGTCATTTTCAGCTTGAGCATTGCGATGCTCATAATAAGCTGAATGTTTTCAGTTGGACAGCTACCTGGGTTAAAGTCTGTAGCTAACGCTACTGCAACACCTTCATCAATCATTTTACGACCGCGGGCAAAGCTTTCTTTATTTAAATAGAAAGTTGTTCCTGGTAATAAAGTAGCTACTGTATTAGAGTTTGCAAGCATTTCAATTCCTTTATCAGAAGCACCAACTAAATGATCGGCTGATGCTGCACCAATTTCAGCTGCTGCTTCCGCACCACCAAGAGGATCAATTTCATCTGCATGAATTTTCACGTCAAAGCCAAGCTCTTTCGCTTTTAATAAAAACTCTTTCGACTCTTCGACAGAGAACACACCTGTTTCGCAGAAAATATCAACGAATTCAGCTAATTGCTTCTCTTTCATTTCTGGCAGTAAGTCTAACATCCATTGTAAAAATTCTTTCGATCTACCTTTATACTCTTTCGGCACTGCATGAGCACCTAAAAATGTAGAAACTAAATCGATTGGATGCTCTTTTTGTAATTGTGCAGTTGCCTCCAATTGTTTCCATTCTGTCTCATCATCTAATCCGTAACCACTCTTCGCCTCTACAGTTGTAACCCCAAAAGATAGCATACGGTCTAAATGGAATTTCGCTTTTTGAACGAGTTCTTCTTTCGACGCCTGTTTCGTTGCATTTACCGTTGAAAGAATGCCTCCGCCTTTTTCTAAAATTTCTAAGTACGGAACTCCTTGTAGTTTTAGTGCGATTTCATTTTCACGAGATCCACCAAATACAAGGTGAGTATGCGGGTCAACAAGACCAGGAGAAACCATTTTCCCGCCGCAATCAATAACTTCTTTCGCTTGTAATCCTTTCGCTTCTTCTGCTGTTCCAACGAAAGTAATTACACCATTTTCAATTCCAACCACACCGTTTTCGATAACAGGAAGCGTGTTCATCGCTTCCCGTCTTAACAAGCCATCTTCTTGATCCATTGTCAGTAATTGACCGATATTTATTAGTAAAGTGTCCAGCATGTTTTCTCCTCCTTATTTCATCATCGGAATGTTAACGCCTTTTTCTTTCGCAGTTTCCACAGCTAAGTCATATCCTGCATCAACGTGACGAACTACCCCCATACCAGGGTCAGAAGTTAATACGCGCTCAATTCGTTTTGCTGCTGCTTCCGTTCCATCTGCAACGATAACCATTCCAGCGTGAAGTGAATACCCCATACCAACGCCGCCACCGTGGTGAACAGATACCCAGCTCGCACCGTTTACACTGTTAATTAATGCATTTAAAATTGGCCAGTCTGCTACTGCATCACTACCGTCTTTCATCGCTTCTGTTTCACGGTTTGGAGATGCAACTGATCCGCAATCTAAATGGTCACGACCGATAACAATTGGTGCTGATAATTCACCATTTGCAACCATTTCATTAATGATGCGACCAAATTTCGCACGCTCACCGTAACCAAGCCAACAAATACGTGATGGAAGACCTTGGAACTCAACTTGCTGACGTGCCATACGAATCCAGTTACACAAATGTTCATTGTCAGCAAACTCACGTAAAATTACTTCGTCTGTTTTATAAATATCTTCTGGATCACCAGAAAGTGCCACCCAGCGGAATGGTCCTTTTCCTTCGCAGAATAATGGACGGATAAATGCTGGAACGAATCCTGGGAAATCGAATGCATTTTTCAAACCTTCATCGAAAGCAACTTGGCGAATGTTATTTCCATAATCAAATGTAATTGCACCTTTTGCTTGCATAGCAAGCATTGCTTCTACATGTTTTGTCATGCTTTCTTTTGATAGTTGTACGTAACGTTCTGGATCTTCTTCACGAAGTTTCGCTGCTTCTTCTAACGTGTAACCTACTGGAATATAACCGTTTAATGGATCATGAGCAGATGTTTGATCTGTAACTAAATCTGGCGTAATATTACGCTTCACTAGCTCTGGTAAAATTTCTGCCGCATTTCCTAATAAACCAATTGAAATCGGTTTTTTCTTTTCTTTATACTCGTTCGCAACCATTAATGCTTCTTCTAATGATTCTGTATACATATCACAGTATCTCTTTTCAATACGACGATCGATACTGCGCTTATCAACATCAATAGCGATAACAACACCGCCATTCATCGTTACAGCAAGAGGTTGTGCACCACCCATACCACCTAAACCGGCAGTAAGTGTTAATGTACCTTTTAATGAACCACCGAAATGTTGACGTGCCGCTTCTCCAAACGTTTCATATGTTCCTTGTAAAATACCTTGTGTTCCAATATAAATCCAGCTACCTGCTGTCATTTGTCCGTACATCATAAGACCTTTTTTCTCTAGTTCACGGAAGTGATCCCAGTTCGCCCACTTCGGTACTAAGTTTGAGTTCGCTAAAAGAACGCGAGGTGCATCTTCATGTGATTTAAAGATTGCAACTGGTTTTCCTGATTGAACAAGTAATGTTTCATCGCTTTCTAACGTTTTTAATGAATCTACAATTGCATTGTAGCTTTCCCAGTTACGAGCTGCACGGCCAATTCCGCCATATACAACTAATTCTTCTGGTTTTTCAGCAACTTCCGGATCTAAATTGTTCATTAACATACGAAGTGCAGCTTCTTGAACCCACCCTTTCGTTTGTAACTCCGTACCTCTTGGCGCGCGAATTGTTTGTTTAACTTTTTCCATTTCAATCTCTCCCTTTTCTCATTTTATAGTGCTGCGTTTACATCTAATCTTTCTTTGATCGAATAATTCGTTTTTAACCAATGCGCAATATTTTCAATATCCGTTGAGAATATGCGGTCATTTGTAATAGAAGGTACTTGCTGACGACCTTGATGGTAGAAGCTCTTCGTCACTGTACTCATGTTTTCAATACCGCGATATTCTGCTGCTTGCATCGCACAAATCATTTCAATTGAAAGAACACGTCTTACGTTTTGAATAATTTGATGTGCATGGCGTGAAGCAATTGTTCCCATACTTACGTGATCTTCTTGGTTAGCTGATGACGGGATTGAATCCACACTCGCCGGATGTGCTAACGTTTTATTTTCAGAAACTAGTGATGCTGCTGCGTATTGCATAATCATTGCACCAGACTGAAGTCCTGGTTCTGGACTTAAAAATGGCGGTAAATCATTTAATTGTGGATTTACTAAACGCTCAATACGACGCTCTGAAATATTTGCAAGTTCCGCCATTCCTACTTTTAAGAAGTCCATCGCAAACGCAATTGGTTGACCGTGGAAATTACCACCCGAAATTACTTTTTCCCCGCCATCAAAGATTAGTGGATTATCTGTTGCTGCATTCATTTCAATTTCTAATTTTTCTTTCACATAATTTAAAACTTGCCAAGAAGCACCGTGTACTTGCGGGATACAGCGAAGTGAATATGCATCCTGTACTCGTAGTTCTCCTTGTTTTGTTGTTAATTTACTATCATGAAGGATGTCACGAATTCTGCTCGCTACTTCCACTTGCTCTTTATAGCCACGTGCTTTATGAACATTTTCATCAAATGCATCAATAATGCCTTGTAACCCTTCAATTGTCATTGAAGCAATGAATTCAGCTTGATATGCCGTTGCTTCCGCTTCTATATAAGAAAGAACTCCCTGCGCTGTCATCGCCTGCGTACCATTGATTAATGCAAGCCCTTCTTTTGCTTCAAGTTCAATCGGCTCAAGACCCTCTTCTGTAAGTGCCACCATCGCATGAACGCGTTTTCCTTTATAGAACACTTCACCTTCGCCTAATAATACGAGCGCAAGATGAGATAAAGGCGCTAAATCGCCACTCGCACCAAGTGAACCTTGTTGCGGAACGACTGGATGAATTTTACGATTTACAAACTCAAGAAGCATATTTATAACAAGCGGTCTAACGCCAGATACACCTTTAAGCATCGTGTTCGCTCGTAAAATTAACATACCGCGTGATATTTCTTCAGGGAACGGATCGCCTATCCCACATGCATGTGACTGAATTAAATTGTGTTGAAGTGCCTTTACATCATCTTTTTGAATAAGCACGTCACTAAACTTTCCAAATCCAGTTGTAATACCGTAAACAACTTTTCCGTCCTCTACAATTTTCTCAACTACTTCGCGGCACTCCGCCACCTTTTGCATACTATTTGGACAAGCTGTTACACCTTCTCCTTCAAGTAACAACCTTTTCATCTCTTCAATTGTCAATGTGTGTCCTGTTAACGTAATCATTCTTTTTCCTCCTTAAAAAGGCAAAAGGGGACCTTATCTTTTTAAGACAGACTTCTGTCCTAAAAAAGTAAGGCCCCCTTCTAACTAATAGACTATGGGCAAATCATATGTGATTAATTCCTAAACCAATCGCCTCATGCTCAGATCCTTTTACAGGTGCACCAATCGTTCCATATAATGCAACAGCAACCCATTCGCCTTCTTTTTTTCCGTCGTATGGTGTACCGCGCACAATTGCAAAGCGAAGTCCTACTGTACGAAGAACGTCTGCTAACTGAATTTGACCTCTCGTCACTCCGTACAAAGCTTCCATAATTGCATGATAAAGTGCATGTGTTTCTCTGTAAACGTCTGTTTCAATAACTTGGTTGCTTTTAGCCGCTGTTTCCATTGCTGCTACAACCTTTTGCGAATTCATCGAACCAACTTTCCCCGTACAATACTTCCAACCTTTTGGGATAGATAATACAGGGCTTTCATTCTCATCCGCAAGTGCCAACAGCATGGCCATACGACCAATTCGATGTGTTCCTTGAAGAAGCATGTGACTCTCTCATTTCTTTTAATTATTTGAATATTTCTTAATTTAAGAATATATGAAAACGGTTAAATCGTCAATAGTTTAAACTCACATTCAAACATTTTTTTCATCTTCTCCATTTGTGTACACAAGTGATTTACACAAATTTTTCAGGCGTGCTATAGTCTCAATAACAGATGCAAAGGGGCGATATTTCAATGACGAAGCGAAAAGATATTCATTTTCGAATTGAAGAAAAATTACTTGAAAGGTTTGAATCTGCACTTCATTACGAAGGTTTAAAGAAAACCGACGTATTAACGCACGCAATTCAGCAATTTTGCACGAAGGTGGAATGCGAAAAGATGAATGATGTAAAACGCCAATACAACGTAAGCAACCATTTACAGACACGTATCGATACACATAAACATTATGAAGAAAAACATGTGAATTTAGATGAAGTCGTCATGGATCATTTACAACTTCAAGGAGACGAGAAAATATTAGAGGTTGGGTGCGCTAACGGGAGTTTTCTTTCCCTTTTACAAACTAACGGTCATACAGGACATTTAACAGGTTTGGATCAATCGAAAACGATGCTTTCTGAAGCTACAATAAAGAATAGCATAATTGAATGGAGGCTAGGTGACGCCGGTAAACTTCCTTTCGAAGCTAATTGCTACGACTGGATCGTCGCAAGACATATGTTATACCACATGAAAGACGTTGAAAAAACAGTCCAAGGGTTCCATAAAGTAATACGTCCTGGTGGCTCACTTTTAGCTACAACAAATTCTGACGTTACATTACCTCGTATAGTTGAAATGTGTAACCGCATGTTAGACGCATTTGATTTACCGAAAACAACATCTTCAGTCACGCCATTTTGTTTGGAAAATGGTAAAGAGATATTACAGTCTGTTTTTCCAACTGTTGAAGAAGCAGTTATTCATAATGCTCTCGTTTTTCATCATGCTACTCCAATTGTAAACTATATTTCTAGCATGTTTCCATCGCTAAATATACCTGATAATACACATCTTCACGCCGAAATGAAGGAATGGCTAAAAGAAGAAGTAGAAAATGAATTGTTACTTCATAACGGTATATGGCGCGATCCGAAAACGTTAGCCATTTATCGATGTCAAAAAGAAAAAAGCTAGCATTAGCTAGCTTTTATACATTCTCAGGAAAAAGCTCCTCCATCATCACATTCCCCTTACCACTGTAAAAATTTATATTATGTTCGTTTGTTACCCCAAAATAAGAGGCAATCGCTATTCCAAATGGTACAAATGCATGCCCCTGTGCCGTAATGATTTCAAATTTATTTTTCAACAATGCTGTAGCTACCGTTATTTCAAACTCCGCAAATGTTGGATATACAAATAAAAGTATTTTTTCATATCCCTCTCTCCTTTAACCACCTCATAAAATATACATCTAATTCTTCCGCTGTTAATCTATTCGTGTCCACATAAGTTACAGGAAATTGTTTATACCAGTCTTTTTCCATTTCTACTAATTTAAATTGCTCCTCAAATGTACTTCGTTTTCTTGTCCTATCGTTATTTTTTCTATCATATACATTCTTTTCTGTCACATCTAAATAAAAAATAGTATCTGAACGGCATTCTCTTAATTTATATAATTCATCTTTCAATTCAGTTTCTATATCCCACTCTGTCCCTATAATCATTGGATAAAAAAGTGTATAAAATTCAATATCTTCAGGTCCACGATCAAAAATAACGACTGAACCCTTCGCATTTTGAAACTCCTTTATTTTTGCTTCTATAAACATTTTTTGATTTACTATAAACCCTTCTTTTGAATTCATATCCAAATTTAATTGCTTTCGCTTTTCTACAATTGGATAAGGATTTTCATATATAACCGAAAACCCACATCGCTCTAACCTTTTAGCCAATGTTGTTTTTCCGCTTGCCATCGGTCCTTGGAGTGAAATTACATACGCCATTCCTCTCAGTCCCTTGCACTTTAGTACACCTATAATATACAGAATTATGAAAACTATCAACAAAATATATATCATCTTGTTTCTTATTCTTATGTAACTTATAATAAAAATTAGAGATTATGACGGACGCATCAATAATGTAAGCTTGGAAATCCAAGCTTACATTATTTTTTGCTTTCCCTTTTCTAATAAAAAGAGTATACTAGTTTAGAACGTATGTTCTTAATGATTACATACAGTAAGGAGATAGAACAATGGTATACGATACAAAAGCAATTTCTTGGAATGAGTCTTTAAAACAACTTCAACGCCGCTATACAAACAAACAAGTTGACCGAAAAGAATTTGAGGATATTGAACTGATGGAATTCTTCCGCGATAACGACTACATTTCTTTACCTACACATATAAGTGGCCTATCAACAGCACGTTTTACTTCTTACTCTATTTTCACAACTGAAGATAAAGATCGTAAAGTTGGCACATTAATCATTGAATATGTGGAAGATGATAATAATAATTTATGTGTAGAACAACTATACTTCGTTTAAATGATAACGCTTGGTCAAGATGACCAAGCGTTCTTGCTTTCTATGAATCTCACTGTTTATAATATGAATAATAGAAAACCGCAATCATTAAGGGGGGATATACTTGCTCGAAGGATGGTTCAGTTGGTTTATTGTGCTATGGACTGTTATTTTATTAGGACTTATGTCTATCGGCGGATACTTTATGTTCAGAAAATTTTTAAAACGATTACCAAAAGAAGATGGTATGTCTATTTTAGATTGGGAAGAGCACTATATTAATAAAACTAGGCATTTATGGGATGACGAACAAAAACAATTGTTAGAAGAGCTCGTAAGTCCTGTTCCAGAACTATTTCGAGATGTTGCTAAATCAAAAATTGCTGGCAAAATTGGAGAACTGGCATTACAAGAAAAAGCCTCTCAAATTACACAAGATTTAATTATTAAAGGGTATATTATTGCTACACCAAAACGCGACCATAAATTTTTAGTAAAAAAACTACAAGAAAAAGAAATTGATTATTCTCATTATGAATCTTTACTGACAAAATCCTCCTCATAAAAAAGATTGCTAGATTATAGCAATCTTTTTTAACTTACTGCTACTGATTTTACGGCTGTTAATCTAGCTTCTGTCAAGTCTATTTGTAATCCAACAGAATCAGTAACTATTTCATTCCAAGTACAGGTTATTACACTTCCAGCTAATAGAATGATTACAAATATCGCTTCCATTACGTACACTTCTCAACCTGATCCGACTAGACCACCTATCACAACAACGACAACACCACCACCAATTACGATAGAAGTAAACCCTAATGAGCCAAACACATTTATTAAGACTGCGAATGTAAATCGTGTAGAACTCGGTGACTTCATCACATATACACTTACCTTTACTAACAATGGCGCTACTCCTGCAAATAATGTACTCATTACTGATTCACTGCCTCCCGAAGTTACTTTCTATCCAAATTCAGTAACAGTAAACTGCGTTTCACGTCCTGGAAGTAATCCGACAATTGGTATTCTTATTGAAACTGTTAATCCAGGTGAATCCGTTGTTGTCCGTTTTATCGTTCAAGTAACAGCAAAGCCACGAAACGCTCTCATTCAAAATACCACTCGTATTCGCTATACACTTAGACCTGATCCTACTAAGCCACCGATTTCTGTTGATGAGACTACAGAGCCAAATATTATTCCATTTATCGGTCCGTTTGTATCACCAAATTTAAATTGTTTCTTTAATGGGGAACGTTTTATACGACGCGGCTGGGACAGAAGATGTTAACAATATAAAATAAAAAGACAGCGNNCGCTGTCTTTTTATTTTATACATATACAGTTTTTAAGTTAATTTCATATCTTTTTCATTATAAAAACCATCTTCTTTTTCCATTTCCTTTTGCAATTTCGTAAAGGAACGGTACATCGCAATTCTCCATGACACAATCATTGCGAACGCGAGTAAGAAGAACATGCCACTAAGTTGTCCTAAATCAAGAGATTGGCTTAAGTATGTTTTAAATACAATTCGCACGACAAGTAATCCAATTAATATAAAAACAAAGGCTTTTGAACGCTTCAAATAAATCTCTTGTCCTCTAATTTCAAATTTAGATGTTTTAATAAGAAAAATAGAGAAAAACAAACCGACACCAATTGCTTCTAACATTTCTGCTGGAGTTAATCGAAATTCAGGAAAAACATACATCAATGCTCCCGTACTCATAAAAAATGGTGGAAGTATAATTTTTTTCAATGTTGCAGGTTTCTTAGCTGCTTTTAAACGAATAAACATCGCACCAACAGCCATACAAACAGCAACGATACTGGATAAAACAACTATGTTCATATTTTCTCATCCTTTTTTGTGGCTATATGCAAAATATACTTTCATTATATGCTTTTCCGTTAGTATTTCCAACATTTTCACAGAATAATACTAAAAACCCTTAAAACCACCAAATAAACTTGAGAAATATACGATAATTTTCGTCATCCAGTTAAAGTATAAGAAAATACCCATGATAATCATAACGTATCCCCCGATTTTCATGAACTTCATACTGTTTCTTTTAATCCAAGACATTTTCGTAATAAAGAATGATAGTACGAAAAATGGGATAGCAAATCCAAGTATGTATGCAATCATATAAATCATCGCTGATTCTGGGTTCGTTGCTGCTAATCCAATAACCGATACTAAAATAGGTCCCGTACACGGCGTCCACCCTGCTGCAAAGGCCAATCCAATTAGAACAGATCCAAAATAACCACTCGGACGATTTTTAAACGTGAATTTACGATCTTGCATTAAAAACTTCGGCTTAAACACACCGACAATAATAAGACCAAATACGATGATAAATATACCACCTAACTGTCTAATTAAATCTTTATAATTTGTAAAGATGCCTCCAATAAAACTTGTACCAAATCCAATTGCAATAAATATAATTGAAAATCCAAGTAAGAAAAACGCTGTATGTATCATACTTCTTTTGCGAAGCATTGCATTTTCTTCTTTCAACTCAGAAACCGACATACCTGTTATGTACGATAAAAATGCCGGATAAAGCGGTAAGCAACATGGAGAAATAAATGATAAAAAACCTGCGCCAAACGCTAAAAAAATACTAATATCTTGCATTGTTCCACTCCTCTCCTTACATATTGTAGCAAAAACATATAAAAATACTATGAACAATTCGTGAAATCACTTTTCCAACGTGATAATAAGAAAAACTACCCTTTCACACAGTTTCTAAAAAACGTTTTCATTTCCTTCTATTATATAGAGAAATCTCAATTGAACTACGAAACTTCTCTAATTGATATTAACATAACAAAGGTAACATAGTTTCTCAAATGATTGGCACACTATAATGGACTACCCTTTTATCTCCCTAAAAAATATTTTTTTCAAATGCTATCTTTATACAACACATAGCTGATTTTACAATACTTTTAGTATTACTAATTTCAAGATTATGCATAAATATCATACTTTTATTATTATTCTATAAAATGTCATACTTTTCTTTTATTTGACCCTTCATTTTTAATTTTGTATACTTCCCTCTAGTTATATATGTCCGTTACGGAACAAGTTCATATAGATGGGAGGAATTTTTCATGCTTCGTTATTCTCTTTTAGTTTTATTAGGAGCGTGCAGTTATGGGATTTTAGCTATTTTCGTTAAACTTGCATATGCAGAAGGATTTTCACTTGGAGAGGTAATTGGCAGCCAATATTTGTTCGGTTGGATTATTTTGCTTGCTATTACACTTCTATTTTCTAGACATCGTGTTCCATTAAAACAAGCATTAATTTTATTCGTTGCAGGTACATCTGCAAGTTTCACAGGAATTTTTTATTATGCTTCATTAAAAACTGTACCAGCATCTATTGCAATCATACTTTTATTCCAATTCGTTTGGGTCGGAATTATTATTGAAGCAGTAGCAACAAAAACATTACCTTCAAGAGAAAAGGTGATTTCCGTTATTTTCTTACTTGCAGGTACATTTTTATCAAGTGGTTTACTAGAAAAATCAGCAGGTGATTTTGATACGACTGGAATCATATTAGGTTTATTATCTGCTGTTACATTTGCAACATACATTTTTGTGAGCGGAAAAGTTGCTGTTGAAGTACCTTCCTTACCGCGCGGTGTTCTCTTAATGGCAGGCGCTTTAACTTTAGTAATGATCGTATTTCCGCCAACATTTATTTTTAACGGTGCAATTTCTGAAGGACTTTGGAAATACGGTTTAGGATTAGGAACATTTAGTATCGTTATTCCTTCTATCGCCTTTACAATTGGCATTCCAAAGATTGGTTCTGGCTTAGCAACTATTCTTGGTGCCGCAGAATTACCAGTTACAACAATTATGTCTGTCTTCGTTTTAAAAGAAGCTGTGCTATCTTCACAATGGTTCGGTGTATCACTTATTTTAATCGGTATTGCTATCCCGCAAATTGCCTATGCAATGCGTGGACGTTATCGTAAACATCCTACACACAAAAAATTGGCAGCATAAAGTGAGAAACTTTAATCAATGGGAGGTTCTTCATCCCCCACTGATTATCATCCCTCACCAATCGGACTTTTAGGGGCAGCCCGACCCCCACCTAAATTCTTTGCTTTCGC
>NZ_NVEC01000063.1:0-24869 GCF_002571225.1 Bacillus sp. AFS059628
GGCTTTTACGAGCAGCCCGACCCCCATCTAACTTCTTTGCTTCCGCTGAATTTTGAGGTGGGGGTCTTACTGCCTGTTAATGCGGGATAAAACTCTCGTAGTAAGTTGGGACACTGGAAACAGTGTCTTTTTTTAATAAATCATTAAAACATTTAAATAGAACGTGAAATACTCATTAAGGTTGCCACCATTCGTATGTTTTACTTTGTATGCAAGAAAGACGCAGTTAAAACATTTAGTGAACGAATATTTAGATAGTAATGTTTACAAATATAAAAATGCGGTTTCTCCGTTCTAGAGAAACCGCACCTTATTAAAGTTTTTATTAAATTTTAAACTGACTCGTATATAGATCAAAGTAAAAACCTTTATCTTCCATAAGAGATTCATGATTCCCTCTTTCCATAATACTTCCATCTTTTATAACAAGGATTTGATCTGCTTTTTCAATCGTTTTCAATCGATGAGCGATTACGAAACTTGTTCGACCTCTCATTAAATTTTTTAGTCCTTCTTGAATTTGTAATTCTGTTCTCGTATCAATATTAGATGTTGCTTCATCAAGAATTAATATATCTGCATCTGCTAAAATTGCCCGTGCAATCGCAAGAAGTTGTTTTTGTCCTTGACTTAAATTTGATCCTTCTGATGCAATTTTTGTTTCATATTGATTCGGCAAATGCTTTATAAAAGAATGCGCAGATGCTGCCTTAGCTGCATGAATTACTTCTTCATCGCTAGCATCTAATCGACCATAACGGATATTATCCATAATTGTCCCGGCAAATAAATACGTATCTTGTAAAACTACCCCTATTTTACTTCGTAACGAATTTATATCATAATCTTTTATATTTTTTCCATCGATATGAATTTGCCCTTGCTGTATATCGTAAAAGCGAGTTAGTAAATTAATGATTGTTGTTTTACCCGATCCTGTGGGACCAACTAAAGCAATTGTCTCCCCTGGCTGTGCTTTAAGACTCACTTCTTTTAAAATCATTTTATTTTCCTCATAACCGAATGTAACATTCTCAAGTCCAACATGTCCTTGTAAATTTTGTACCATGAACGCATCTTTTTTATTTTGGATTTCTGGTACTTCATCCATAATTTCAAAGACACGTTCTCCACCAGCAACCGCTGATTGAATCGTATTCATTAAAGTTGCGAATTGACTAAGCGGTCTTGAGAATTGACGAGAATAATTAATAAAAGCTGCAATGACACCTACTGTTGTCATTCCATTTAAAACCATTACTGATCCAGTCCCAATTACAAGCCCCATACCTAAGTTATTTATAAAGTTCATACTTGGAAAAATAAAAGCTGAAAATGTATCCGCCTTCGTAGCAGACATTCTGAGTTGTTCATTAATTTTATTGAAATTTTGTACAGTTTCTTTTTCTTTCCCGTATAACGTTGTAACATCCGCTCCAGTTATAGCTTCTTCAATAAAACCATTTAATTCTCCTAAGTCTTTTTGACGCTTTGCAAAGTTTTTACCACTATAAGCAACTAATTTTTTTGTAACGAAAAACATAATAGGTACTGTAATTAGTGTAACAATTGCTAAAATCCAATCTAATGCGAACATCGCAATTGTTACACCTATAAAGGTTAATGCTGATGAAATAATTTGTACAACACTTTGTGTTAACGCTTGATTCAAATTATCTATATCATTTGTCACACGACTCATTAAATCCCCTTGAGAACGTACATCAAAGAACCGTAAAGAAAGCGTTTGGATTTTCTCGAAAATATCTTGTCGTATTTTTTGTATCGTTTTTAATGCAACGTTAACCATAACAAATGTTTGTAACCATGTTAACAATACTGTTACACCATAAATCGCGATAAGTAACAAACACATTCTCGCCGTACCGCTTAAATCTTTCGGTACAATATATTGATCGATAATTACTCCCATTAAATACGGACCTAATAACCCAAGTAATGTCGTAATAAATACTAAAAATATAACGAACGTAAGAGCAGCCTTTTGATAGCCCATATAGTTCCATATTCTCATTACAGTTCCTTTTGTATTTTTAGCTTTACCCATCTTAGGCGCGTTACGCCCACCTTTATTTGCAAACTGCCCTTGGAAATTACGCATGTTCTTTCCCACCTTCTTTATATAAATTACCACCTTGGGAAAGATAGATTTCTTGATATATCTCACATTGTTCTAACAGCTCTTCATGTGTACCATCACCTACTAATTCACCGTTATCTAAAACGAGAATTTTATCAGCATCTATTATAGATGAAATTTTAGAGGAAATTAATAATGTTGTTGTTCCTTTATATTCTGTTCTTAATGCCGATTGAATGTTAGATACTGATTTAGCATCTACTGCAGATGTAGAATCATCTAATATAAGAATAGATGGCTTTCTCACAAGTGCCCTTGCAATTGATACACGTTGTTTTTGTCCGCCTGATAAATTCGTTGCACCTTGTGTTAAATGATATTGATATGAATCTTCTAGCTTATTAATAAACTCAGTCGCACAAGCTGCTGAAGCTGCTACTTCAAGTTCCTCCTTCGTTGCATCTTCTTTACCATAACGTAAGTTCTCTTCTATGCTACCTGAAAACAACAATGCCTTTTGAGGCACAAAGCCTATAGAAGCACGAAGTTTTTGTAAATCATACGCCTTAACATTTATTCCATCAATGCATATTTCACCTTGATCAACATCATATAAACGCGGTAACAGTTTTGCTAAAGTAGATTTACCACTCCCTGTAGAACCGATAATCCCTATCTTTTCACCTTTACATATGCGAAATGAAATATCTTTTAAAACATATTCATTATTTTTCGTATAACTATAACTAACATTTTTAAAGTCAATTTGCCCGTCAATTTTCTTAGGTACAAGCGCATTTGTTTCACTCTTAATATCAACCTCAGTATTTAAAACTTGCTGTACACGATCCGCGGACGGAAATGCTCGCGCGATTTGCATAAATACCATACTGATAGACATAAGTGACATTAAAATAATATTCAAATAGTTAATAAACGCTAATATAGCTCCTACTTGAAGCGTTCCATTAAATACTTTTTCTCCACCGATCCATAATGTTGCGACAATCCCGCCGCTTACAACTAACATAATGATTGGCATCATTAAAGAAATAAGCTGCACTGCTCGAATATTTATCTTCGTTAAATTTGTATTTACTTTTCCAAACTGAGTGATTTCATATTTTTGTCTTACATACGCTTTAATAACACGTACACCAGATAAATTTTCTTGCAACTTTGTATTCACTTTATCTAATGCTTCTTGCACTTTTTTGAACGTTCCGCTCGCTTTACTTGCAATAAATATAATCGCAAGCAATAAAATTGGAACGACTATGAGTAATATAGAAAATAACTCACGTGCTGTTACAAAAACAATTATTATACTTCCTATAAATAACAAAGGACCACGAACAAGAACACGTAATGTCATCGTCATCGCCGATTGAATTGAAGTAATATCATTTGTCACAATCGTTAATAATTTCCCAGTTCCAAATGAATCACGATTTTCACTAGAAAATGTTTCTATTTTCGCAAATACATCTTTTCGTATGTCTGTAGCGAAATTAACTGCTGCTTTTGTAGAATACATCATGCACCCAAGTCCTCCAACTAAACCGAGTGCTGCAGCTCCTATCATAAGAAGCCCCATTTTTATTACATAATTCAAATCACGGTTTGCTATCCCAACATCAATAATATGTTGCATAATAGTCGGTTGAATTAAGTCCATCGCAACCTCAAGTACCATAAATAGCGGTCCAATAATAGCGAAGAACATGTATGGTTTTAAATACTGTAATAACTTGCGAAATGATTTCATACATAATCTCCTTTTTCCTATGAAATTACCATTTAATAATTCATACCCTCCTTATTTAAACGATGTAGTTTGTAATTTCTTTCTTATTTCTATTATATTATGTAAATTAATATTTAACATTATTAAATGATAAGCATTTATGACTTTCTGGTCAATAAATGTGCTTTATATTACGCAAATAGAAAAACCGTATTCTTAAGTAGAAAGAATACGGTTTTTCATCTATATCTCTTCAATTGTAAAATCTAAAAACTCAGTCTCAAATCCATTGTTTTTAGAAGGACTACACGTGTAAAAACCTATTTTAACAGGTGCATTCCCTATATCCTCCATCAAATGAGCGATTCTTATTTGTTCCCATTGACAGCTTTTTTTTACATATATTATATAATCGCCACGTTTACGAACAATTCGAAAACGAAGTTGCTCGTTAGCTAATTCTGTTGGAAAGTCTTGTGTTGACCAATCAGAATATCCATTATTCGTTACGACAGCTCCTAAATGAGAAGGGCCATCTGGAATATACTCTAATGAAGTTTTCAACCAACACTTTTCTGAAATCATAACAAAAAGACCTGCTTGATCGTATTTTGAATTTGGATTCATACACAATTGTACTTCAGCTTGAAAGTCTGTCATCATTTCATTATAAAATACATGACCATTCATGACTTCAAAACCATAATGTGTTTTAAGCCAAAAATCTGTTTCTGCTTTCGAACGGACAATAAACGCCTGCTTGTCATTAATTTTATAATATTCAGGGACATTCATTATAGTGAGCTGCTCAACATGTTTAGGTATATATGATATATTCATAATTCCTCCATAATAAAACCTTTATACAAATATTTAAAACTCCGCTAATACTGGGAATTTATAACCTTTAAAATCTAACTCTTTATTACTTCGAACCATTAAATACTTACTAGACTGTAATTCTGTAAACTGTACATCCTCAATCCCTAATTGATCTGGAGAGAAGTAAAATTCGATTTCTGTAAACCTTTCGGCGATTTCCCCGCATATTTCATCTAAAACTGGAATTACTGGTGCAAATACTCCATATAATTTCAACTTTTCATTATCTACTTCATACACAATTAGAGCATCTAGTTTCTCTGAATAATACAATTTCTCATTCCATTCCGAATCATATATATTCAAATAAAACGAAGGGTGGAAGTTTAATGTTGAAAAATTATTTGAAAGTCTTTGGCTACTATCAATAGTTTCATGTATTAACTTTCTATCCTCTTCCATGTAATAATCTAACTTTCTAAGTAAAGAATCATTATTATTCTTTTTATTATATAGAATAGTCATTAAATACTCCTGCACAACTTTAAACCCAAATGATGCATATAGTTCAGGTTTTTCTGTAAACAATAATGTACATTCACATTTCTTATCGATTTCTTCTATCATTTTACTCATTAATTGTGTCATGAGTCCTTGTCTTCGAAAATTAGGGTGTGTCATTACCGATTGAATGCCCGCTGCATTTATTCTTTCACCATTTACTAGCAATGGTAGCGAAAATACCGCAACATTTGCAATCGCTTTATCATCATGTAAAAATGATAAAGCTTTGTATGTATCGTCCCAATAACCTCTCTCTGAAAAATCATTCAACGTTTGAATTGTAATTCCAAACACTTCTTCAAATAAAGGAAATAACTGCTCTCTTTTCGGTTCTGCTAAAAGAAGTTTTTTAAAAATTTCAACATTCCCCATGTTGTCCCTCCATACGTTAATTCCATCAAATTAGATTTAGTTATATGACCTGCTCTTAATGTAATAGGTCTTACCAATCAATATACTATCATAAAATATAAAAAAAGAGTCTAATTAATTTTATGTTTTGACTATTCGAAAATAAGTCGAATAAAAAAATATTAAGATTATCGAATATTAATAAGTTTATTATATAAAAATAGTGCTTTCTACTTCGTTTTTACTCATAGAAATACACTATTTATAAAAAAATATTTTTTATTATTTTTTTCCTTCTAGTCTCTCCTTCGTATTAATTTCTTCTCCCCTCATTCGCTTTTCAAATGTATTTCTCCAACTTGTAGAAAGCGCACGTACTTCTAAGACCCTTTTTAACCCTTCCATATTTTGTTTTTCCTTATGCATAATACGATTAGCAAATGCTACTGTAATACCTTTCGAATCAGACTTTATTAACTTTAATGTATTAACAGGTGATACCCAACCTTCTTCTAATACACGAAAATAAAACCCTGTATATCCTGTTTCTTGAAAATATAATGGTAACTTTGGAATATTGTATTTCTTTGCTAATTTAAAACAAGGTTGTCTTGGCTGCGTTACTTGCACAATTGCTTCTCCAATTTGAAATGTATCACCAATACAAACATTCTCTTCACGCATATCACTAATTGTTATATTTTCTCCGAATGCTCCATATACTAGACCTTGATTCAACTCCTTTTCCCAGTAGTCATAATGTTCCGCCGAATATACGCACACCGCTTTATCTACTCCGCCATGATGAACCAAATCCGCCTGGCCATCCCCATTAAATTTCACAAAGGATAAAAACACCGGTTCCTTTACTTGTTTTTTATTTATACCTGTATGAATTACCTTTCCGCCGTATGTAACCTCTTTTGGCAACCCTATATTTAAAGATAATAATTGATATTCATTACCCATTATATTTCCTCCTTTAAAGGTGTAACATGACTTTTCATTCTCAATTTTGTTTTCACTATTACCTCTGTAATATAAAGTTGATTATAAAACCCAGAAAATCATTGTTCAATCCAATTATTTATATAATAATGATAGGTATAACCTATCATTACACTTGAGGTGATTCCAATCGAATTACGACAACTTGAATATTTTTTAGCTGTTTCAAAAGAATTGCATTTCACAAAAGCAGCTGAGAAACTAAATATTTCACAACCTTCTCTCAGTCAGCAAATACGTGCATTAGAACATGAAGTAGGAGTGCCGCTTTTCGATCGCATTGGTAAAAAAATATCTTTAACTGATGCAGGAAGGATTTTATTATTACATAGTAAAACCATTTTTCATGAAATCGAACAAGCTCGTTCTGCTATTCAAGATTTAAACGGATTACAGCAAGGTACCTTAACAATTGGTTCTTTGTTAACCGTCGTAAATTACTTACTACCACCAGCTATTTTAAATTTCAATCATTTATATCCCAATATAGAACTTTCTGTATTAGGGCTTCGCACCGGAGATATTCGTGAAAAATTATTACAAAATGAACTAGACATTGGCATTACATTTCTCCCAGTGCAAGATAAGGAGATTATTTCTATCCCCTTATACAAAAGTGAACTTACATTAGTCGTACCAACCGGTCATCGATTAGCTGAACGTAATCATGTATCTATTGCTGAATTACAGAACTCCCCTTTCATTCTTTTACCTAAAAATTTCTTTTTAACCGAACTATTTACATCTCATTGTCAAAAATTCAACTTTAAACCAAAACCAATTTTAGAAATTAGTACGATGGAATCTTTAATCCAAATGGTTTCAAAAGGAATGGGAATTACAGCGTTACCAAAACCATATATAGACTTTTTACAAAATAAAAACATTCGAGCTATTAAAATAGAAAATCCTACTCCAACAATAGAAATAGGACTTATTTATAGAAAAGATAAATATATGTGTGCTGCAACTCGAGAGTTTATTGAGCAACTAAAAAGAACGGTGCATTCTTTACAAAGCTAAACGAACAAAAGAGATGATCCTATGAACCCGTTTCACAACGACTTAGTAGAATCATCTCTTTTCAAAACAAAATATTTAAACTCATATAAATGTCAATGTACCTTTTTAGATATTGGAATATATTTCGTAAAATATGCTCCATCTAGCAATAAAACAATTGAAATGAACCAAATAAAAATCCCGCTAAAGTTAAACCAATATGCAAACAAATTTAAGATTGCTAATGTAAAGAAACAAATTGAAGTTAACGCACTCTTCAATCCTTTTACCCCTGCTTTTTTTCTTTTTTCATAAGTAATATACATTGAAACGGCAACAAATAAGATAAGAACAATCGGTAATATAACTTTTAGCAATGGCATTCCCTCCCGTATGTAGGTCTTACTATTACCATATTACCCCATTTCTCTTTTTGGAATCAATTAATAACGTTCTTCCCTCCAAAAGTCAGCATACGTTTTATTTTTTAAGTTCACATTCACCTTAGAAAACGGAAGACTTTCTCCAACTTTCAATGAGTACCAGTCGTTAAAAAGTGGAGATCCAAAACAAATATTCATTGTACGATTATGTAAATCAAATAAGACAGAATGTAAGGTTCCAAACCATTCTTCATAATTGTGTACTGTCAGCCCAGTAGGATACTCTTTTTCTACTAATCCTTTTAAAGACTCCATACTCACCAGTTCACTTTCATTTAAATATTCATACAATGTGTGATATCTGTTTGTTGATTGTTCTAATCTTCTATTATTCAATTTTTGAATAGGTAAACTAATCGCATGGTTTGTTGATACGATAAAATCATGACTTTCCTCATCAATTGTGGTTATGGATTTATACCCGTCAAATATTTCAATACGCGCTGCGTCTAGAGAATCCGCCACAATTAGATTAATATTACTTGCAATTGGCATTTCATCTATTAGTAATTTCGCCTCCTGCACATTTTTACATTTCTCCAATAATACTCGAATTACTGCAAAACATTGTAAACCACTTACCGCTGGCTTTCGTAAACCTTCAATATTTCCTACTGGCTGACCGCATGCTGAAAATGTAACAGATAACCCATGCTCGTTAACCCCTTCTGTTCGGCCAAAATATTGAGTAGAAAAGCCACTATGCACATATGCACCTTCAACATGCGTCGAGCAAAAACGCATATCATCTATTTTTGGAGACAAATCATAATTTCTTAGTACATATGTGTGCTTTGCATCTGTTTTTTTAGGTAACACGACACAATGACTACATCCTGCTTTTAATAATGTTTGATAATAATACATCATATGTTTAGCAGGAATTTTCAATACTTCACAAAAACCTTCAATTTCTTCATTAATTCCAGGACTATATTGATGTAATATATTTCTAGATTCTGTCCAATAGTTATCTGATACTATATGTTCTTGTTGTATGAATTGCGGAATAAGATATGGATGATTTTTCACAAACTCTCCTTGTTGCTTTCCGATATCATAATAACTTCCTTTTAATGATGAAAAATACCCCTTTACTTCATACATCACATTTCCCCCTCGCATTGATTATATCCATATCATACCAAATGAATTTTATTCATTCTTGATGTTTTTTACTATCCTCCTTAACACCATCCCATTTAAAAATCTCTTCTAATAATTATTTGATAGAAATCTAGACACTTGTTACTATTACCGTAATAGCTTTATTTCAAAATAAAGTAGTTTAATATTAAATGAGCAAAATTCTATATTGAGTCCACTTATAAGTAATCAATTAATTATTGTAATAAAAACTTATTTTACAGTACAAAAGGAGAACATATTTATGAGCAATTGCAAACCGATTGCTGAACTAACAATTGAAGATTTGAAACAAAACCCTATATGGGAATGGGCAATAGATGAAGAAGAAAACGAAGAATATGATGAAACATGGGTGAAACCAGCGGCAACAACTAACTTTACAGAAGAGCTAAACGGTTCAATAGTACTAGGCGAATTATTCTTACATAATGATGAAAAATTCCCTATGATGTGCGAAATTGATATAGAACATGAAGAGGTATTAATTAGATCTGTTGTTTACTATAATGAAACAGAAGGTGAGTATATTGCTTTAGAAGATGTAGTAAAAACGCTTGAACTACCTGTAACAATTCATATAAATCTTACTATTAATAAAGAACCTAAAACGTTAATATTTCCCGCGAATAAGATAGATATTTATAAAAACTCTATAAAAACTAATTTATATTAAATTTCCACAAAAGTAAGAACTAGGAATCTATAGTTTCCTAGTTCTTATAGTACTTGTTTAATTCTATACTAAATAATACCTTCCTCTACCAACGTTTCTGCAATTTGAACTGAGTTCCAAGCAGCACCTTTTAATAAATTATCGGAAACAATCCAAAGATGGAACCCTTTTGGCGTATCAGGGTCTTTTCTAATTCTCCCGACAAATGTGTCTATTTTCCCTTCTGCATATAACGGCATTGGATACAGCTGTGCATTAGGATTATCTTGTAATATAACACCTGGTGCATCTAGCAGTACTTCTCTTATTTCTGCAACGGTAGCTTCTTTTTCAAGCTCAATATAAACAGATTCTGAATGTCCTGAAACAACTGGAACACGCACACAAGTTGCTGCCATTTTCAAGTTTTGATCCTCCAAAATTTTCTTCGTTTCTTGAATCATTTTTACTTCTTCAAATGTATAATCATTATCTGTAAATATATCTACTTGTGGCAGTACATTAAATGCAATTGGATAATGCTTTTTATCTTTTTTCACAGGTAATATCGTACTCTTAACCTCTTCAACTGCAAGCATTGACTTAGCCTGTTCTTTTAATTCTTGAATTGCATGAATTCCTGATCCTGATACAGCTTGATACGTTGAAACGATAATTCGTTCTACACCAAATGATTTTCGTATTGGCTAAAGAGCTGTTACCATCTGTAATGCTGAACAATTCGGAACTGCTATGATACCGTTATGCTCCTTTAATGCGTGAGCATTTACTTCTGGAACAACGAGTGGTACATCACGCGCCATTCGGTATTCACTCGTATTGTCAATTACGATTGCACCACTAGACACTGCATGATTAACAAATTGTTTAGAAACTTCTCCTCCTGCACTAAAAAAGGCAATATCTACCCCTTCAAAGCTAGTTGCTTTTGCCTCTTGTATTATTATCTCTCGTCCTTTGAATTGAACTACCTTGCCAGCGGATCGTTTTGACGAAAGTAATGTCACTTTAACTATATTAAATTTAGTTTCTTTTTCTAACAGTTCAATAATTTTCTGTCCTACTGCACCTGTAGCACCAACTACAGCTACATGATAGCCCTTTTTGATCATCATTTCTCCTCCAATATAACTTAAATGAATCTTTCTATAATTTCATTTTATAAAGAATTTAATCATTTGGAAAATTGAAATATGTGATATAATCATTCACAAATCATGATAATAAAAGAGGGATCGCTTATGGAAATGAGACATGTTAAAACTTTTTGTGCCATCGTTAAGTATGGTAATTTTTCTAAAGCAGCTCATGCGTTAGGTTATGCGCAATCTACTGTAACAGCGCATATGAAAGCATTAGAAAACGATTTACACCTCCCTCTTTTTGATCGATTAGGGAAAAAAGTACTTCTTACAAAAGCAGGTCATCAATTTCATCCTTATGCCCTAGAGTTACTTGCTATTTATGAAAAAGCACAAGAAATCCCTCAAAATAGTGATAATTTAGAGGGAACATTAAGTATTACATCTAACGAATCATTAGCAGTGTACCGATTACCACAATTATTACATACTTACAAACAGGAAAATCCGAAAGTAAATATCGTACTGGAAACAACTACAAACAAACAAGCACTGAATAAGCTGCGTGAAGGAGAATCAGATGTTATTTTCATAATTGGAGAAAGTATGGAACATAATGATTTTATTACGCGTACTTTTTGTAATGAGACATTTGGATGGATTTTACCTCCCCATTACTCTACACACTCGAATCCATTTTGTTTATTAAATGATACTCAATTTATCTTTACAGAACAAAGCTGCGGCTATAGACCGATGGTAGATCGTTTTTTACGTCAAAGCGGAAATATTCCAGCTAAAACATTTGAAACTTCCAACGTTGAAGTCATTAAACAATCTGTCATGTGTGAGTTAGGAATTTCAATTCTTCCTTACATCGTTGTACAAGAAAGTTGTGAAAAAGAGCAACTCTATTTTCATCCTATTGAAACACCAGCAATTATTCAAAGCCATGTAATCTATCATAAATCTAGATGGATTTCACCCGTTTTACAATCGTTTCTTTCCTTACTAGAGAAAAACTAAAAAGTGCACACAAAAAAGAGTAACTGCCTAAAAAGCAATTACTCTCCTCCAACATTATCTTATTTATTAGTCTGTCCCCCGCCTGCAATTAATTTACTGCCTGAATAGGTACCTTTTTGCATAAACACTTGATTAATTAATTCTTTTTGTTCCGCTTCTGACATTACTCCTTTACCTTCACCTAAATTCCCGCTTTGTAGTTTCCAAACCTTATTGTGATCCGCGTCCATCTTTTCATATTTCCCTTGTTTCCACCTCTCTAAAATGTCTGCATATGTATTTCCTTGTACAAGATCATTACTCTTTACAATATCAAGCAAACTTTCAATTCGTTCTTGTGTAATAAAAATATAACCCCACTTTTGATCAGCTTTCGTTTTTTGATGTGCCATTTCATGTAATGCTGTCTGTATATTTTCATCTGTCCATTTAAAATTTTTATTAAAACCACTATTCGGTAATGAATGATTGCCATTTTCTAAAAGCTTTGCATCTTCAGCTTTTACATTGCTATCAGCTAGTACTTCTGCAGCCGGCGCGGCTGGTGATACCTTTTTCGCAGCTGGTTTACTATTATTCAAATAATACAGCATACCATATGTTACACCTACGCCAATTACCGCCATACCAGCTATAATACCTATTATTTTAAATAATGTTTTCATCTTGCTTGTTTCCTCCCACATGCCCCATTCATAATAATCTGTTTATCAAAAACAGATATAGCATCTCTTTTTTTCACAACCTACCGTAATTTATTTTTTCATACTATTTTACATAAACATAACTTTCACTTTCTAAAAATATAGCAACTCCATCCTCATCATTACTTTTAGCAATAAATTTAGCGACTGTCTTTAATTCCTCAACAGCGTTGCTCATCGCTACACCAATCCCACACTTCTCTATCATTTCCATATCATTGTAGTCATCTCCAAAGGCAATTACTTCAGAGACGTCTCGATTTAAGTGCTGTAGAACATGTTGAATACTATTCCATTTTGAAACATCTGCATGCATAATTTGACATAATGTCCCGTCATCTGTAATTACCGCCTTGCATTCACGAGGCAATTCTTTAATGAACTCCTTGTTTATTGAGCTTTTAGTACAAATAATTGCTTTAGAAGCTTTTTCAAAGTTTAACTCTCTTACATCCATAATTTCACATGGTACATTACCAAAATAATCAGTAACATCAAAATTTGAATACAACTTATCACCTATTTCAAGACAAATCTCATGAAGATGATACTTTTTTGCTATTTCTATAATTTCTAAAATGTTATTTTTAGAAATCTTCATTTCATATAAAATATCATTACCTTTAAGAACTAAAGCCCCGTTATAACAAATTATAATCTCACTCTTTAACACGTTGGGGATATACTGTTTTATAGCTCTTGGTGGCCTTGCTGTAGCAAAAATCAATTCGTCTCCATTATTTTTGCATTCCCTTAAAATATTTATAGATTTCTCTGAAATTGTTTTATCACTTCTTAATAAAGTCCCATCAAGATCTGAAATAATAATCTTTTTCATACTTACGTTAATTCCCCTTTCACAAATAATAACTTAAAAAATTAATTATTCGTTGAATTAACTGAGCTTTTGTAGGTAGTTAATCTTTACCTACTTTTTTCTCAATTCCATTTCAAGTCTCATTTTCATTTATTACATAGTCTCTATTTCCTCAACCACATATATATTTCCTCATATTATATTTCTTTTCTTTATAAATTGAAAGATTATTCTGTAAAAATTCCCCATCTTTTTCAAATGCACATCCACCTCTAAGCATTTCGTTTTAAATTCATAAAAATATATGCTAGCCTACATATAAAGGAGATGAATAAATATGAGTTTATTGTATAGCGGTTTAACTTTTTTAAACTTTGATGATACATACTTATTACAAAATATACTTCATTCTTATTCACATGAAGATATTGATTTTAGTTATTTAGAGCACGCAAACCTGTATTGCGAGCCTCCTTCTTTAATGCGGATAAAACAGGAGTTAAACCGTAGAAAGCAAAAAGGAGTCACTTTTATCGGTTCTGGAAATTATCATTATGTATCTTATTTACTACTAAAAGAAATAGTTGAGCCATTTACCCTTATTTTATTTGATCATCACACTGACATGAACTTAAAAGAAGAAAAGGAACATACTCTTATTTCTTGCGGGTCATGGGTATCGTTCGCTCTTCAAAATAACCCGAAATTAAAGAAAGTAATTATGATTGGACCTTCTTCTTTAACAATTCATTCCAATGATTATTCATGCGTAGAAGTGTTCCCAATAGATACGTCAAACGAAGTATCTACACATACAATACTTTCGCATATTCATACAAGCACTATATATGTAAGCATCGATAAAGATGTTTTAGACTCAAAAGTAACTATTACGAATTGGGATCAAGGGCAAATGAAACTCTCTACACTTTTAAAATGCATTCATTCTCTTATTAAGAATAAAAATGTCTATGGTATCGATATTTGTGGGGAACTACCCGTTTACCCTTCTCAGCTCTTTCTAGCTAAATATAAAAATGCTATTAAAAAAAATGAAAAAGCAAACTTACAAATTTTAAATTCAATATATAATACATAAAAACAACGAGCGCCTTATAAGGCGCTCGTTGTTTTTATGCACGTTGTTCTTTTAACCATTTCGTAATCGCATCTAACCTCGAAACATCAAAACGGCTCTCTTCACACACATGTAAACAGTTCAAACTATTTACAATTTCTAATTCATTCGATTTTACACTTTTCGCGTCAATCATTTTGCAGTACCCGTCTGTAACGGTATTTAAATTTTCATAATAACGTTGAAACGATTTTGATATATGTAAATGTTTTTCAAAGTTTCTTCTTCTTTTTGTCTCGTCAGATTCTTTCCGTTTTCTCAGTTCTTCATTATTTGTATATAAATAAAAATATTGATCAGGAAAACCAATTTCCTTATTGATCAGCTTTTCTTTATAAAAGTTTTCTATTAAAGATAATGGCTGATCAAATATTTCAAAATGGAAACACCAATTATAACTAAGTGGCTGATAAATATCGCCATCAAGTATTACTAATTCATATTGCTTTGACTTCTGCACTGCTCTTTTCCAGCGCTCTACTTGCTTTTCAAGATACCATGTTCTATGTTCGTTTTTTGGTCTTTCAAATAATACATTCACTTCAGGTATAATGTAAGCACCATAATTTTTTTCTAACTCACGACACGTAGTGCTCTTACCAACCGCACTTGCTCCCTCAAACGCTATAATCCCCATAATTTCTCCCACCTTCATTAAGTTAATCTCTTTGCTTCACTTTTCTCCCCCATAACTGTCTCCATAAAACAATTGAAGCGATCGAAAGCAATATTGTCGTTATGATACTCCCCTCAATCCCGAACGAACCTCCATGAAGGAATTCCGATCCGTTTGTGACAGGTTTAAAAAGTGGTGTAGAATACATTGTCATTCCACTAACTGCAAAACCAAATACGTTATATTGTGCCCAATTCCAAATGGAATGCCATGCACATATCCCCCAAAGACTACTGTCTTTCAAAACGTAAAAAGCTGCAAATACACCAACTAATATTATATTCGATATTGAAAGAATTGTAATACCTGGATTTAGTAAATGAAGAAAACCAAATAAAAAAGAAGTAACAACAATCCCAATCCATATACGACTTCTAACGGAAAGGACTGGAAATAACCAGCCTCGAACAACGATTTCTTCTGTTGCGCCTTGTATTAAAAAAGCAACTAAAGATCCTGCAATTCCAAGTATGGCAGTCGGTGTAATTCTTTGCATTTCTAGTTGTACATTTCCTGTTATTAAAAGTAGCAAGACTGGTATTGAAATGAAAAGAAAACCTAATAATGCACCTCTCAAATATTTTCTAATCCACTCGTTTCTCCAAAAGCCAATGGATAAAATTGATCTTTTCTCTACCAATCTAATCCATAAAAAAACAAAAAATATAGCCCCGCCAAACGTCAATATCATCTCAATATCACTATAAATCGCCTTCATTAAAAGTGTTTTTGCTTTCGGCAAAAACAGCATAAATAACATAAACAATTCACCTAAAGTTAAAAATACAATTGCAAGTATAACAGCGAATACAGGATGAACTTTTCTTCTGCCTTCTTTAGCTGCTTCAATTATTTTAAATTGAGTAAATTGCAATATTCTCGCCTCCATAACAAATATATCAATACTATATATCGTTTCTATAATACAAAGTTCCAAAAAATGTTCTCTGTTTAGCATAAAACCAAATTAGGCATAATATATAAATAAAAGAGATGACTTTGTGCGTTTTACTATTATCACCAAGATTATTCACTGGTATTACCAGCACTTGCTATTTCTCACCATTTGTTGTAAGATAGTAATTAAGGTCAATTTAACAATATATTTTCTTTGCATATTATCAAGTATCAATCAGGAACATTTTATACTCCTTATGGGTTTTTGATAATATGTGAACTTTTATTTTTCATTCAAATAAGGCCGATCATATTGTAATCTTTTTAAATTTTAGGAGGCATTACCATGACATTAACAGGTAAAGTAAAATGGTTTAACAGCGAAAAAGGTTTCGGTTTCATCGAAGTTGAAGGCGGTAACGACGTATTCGTTCACTTCTCAGCTATCACTGGCGACGGCTTCAAATCTCTTGACGAAGGTCAAGAAGTTAGCTTCGAAGTTGAAGACGGTAACCGTGGACCTCAAGCTAAAAACGTTGTAAAGCTATAATTCAAACAATAAAAAGGTTGTTACCAGCACGGTTAACAACCTTTTTAATATATAACTAAAATTTTTTACATAAAAGGAGTGGTTACATGTATCGCAATCGAAAGAACGATGTAGCAGAAGTACCACCAGAACAAACCCCTGTTTGGGAATGTGAAGCAGAGGATTGTTTAGGATGGATGAGAAAGAACTTTTCATTTGAAGAAGAGCCTAAATGCCCTTTATGTAAAAGTAGCATGAAAAGCGGAGAACGTTTATTACCTAAGTTAGGTTAACTTTTACTTAACCCCTCTTTTAAAAGAGGGGTTTTTTGTTATAAATTTATTTCCTCTACATCCGTTCGAACTATAGAATACAGCAGTGCATCATGTTGCTTATTTCCTTGATGAATATATCCACGTAATAGCCCTTCCTTATGAAAGCCTATTTTAGATAACATTTTACAAGAAGTAACATTTTCAGGGTATGTAATAGCTCCAATTCTAAATAAGCCTAAATCTTGAAATCCATAACGAATAATTTCCCCGGCCGCTTCTGAAGCATAACCATTCCCCCAATAATGAGGATGTAAATCATATCCAATTTCAGATCGTTTACTCCATAGTTGTAAATTATTTAACCCAATTGTACCTACTAAAGTATTTGTTTCTTTTAATACAATCCCCCATCGTATCGCCTTTTTCTCGAAATAATTTTTTGAAAAAGATTCAATCATACGTGAAGCTTGTCCAAACTCTGTAAAAGAATTCATACCGTAATAACATGTTACCTCATCCAACGAAAAGATTTCATATATTTTTTGACAATAAGATTGTTCTATTTCAACTAAACGCAAACGTTCAGTTTCTAATATAGGAAATGCCATAGAATCATTCCTTTCTTTCTACTCATTCATTATAGCAGAAAAAATATTTTAAATTAGGAAAGTCCTTAATGTCCCATTAATCAAATATTTCAAGAGAAGCTTATTCTCTTAATTCAATACGAACTAAGAGTAACCCTTCTTACTTTTATATGACTAGAGAATAAAGAGATAATCAAAATACTATGATCATCTCTTTATTCTCTAGTTTTAAAATTAATTGTATTATTTCCATCACTCCGCTCCTAATAATATGTCTTATAAATTCGAATCCTTGCTCACTTTTCCCTTCTAAAACAACACCCTAACCCATACATTTATGGTAAAATATAGTTATAACTTTATTGCGGAGGTGTAAATTTTCTATGTATATATTCATCGGCTTATCCCTCTTGCTCATATTACTCATATTTTTATTTGCAAAAAATTCGTCCCCAACTCATTCATGATGACTAGTTTTAAAGGTAATAGCTTTAAAACATTTTCAATCAGCATTTTAATCGCCGCCACTCTTTCACTTTCCTACGGAATCTATCACGCAGCAACATATCAACCTAAACATTTAGATATCGAAGTTCAAAATCAAAACTTTACTGTTTTCGGTAATATTGGAGAACTTGGATATTTCTCAGAAGAGTTACTAAAAAAAGATACAGCAGTTGAACTACATTTTGTCTCTTGGCAACAAATACAATTAAATAATCCAGAAATAATAGTAAACTATCCTTCAGGTAAACAAGAATCATGGAAACCGAACATAGTATTGCTTCCTGCTAATACATTAAAAGAGAAACACGGTATAAAAGAACTTTATCAACTCTCACCCTATTCATTTAAAGAGTCCGGAAATATAACATTAACGATTACTGAGAATAATACAACTAATAAAAAAATCTCCATTCAAGTGAAATAAAGTGAAACTTTAATCAGTGGGGTCTTACTGCCCATTAAAGTGGGATAAATAAAATGTCCCTTCAGTATATTGGAGGGACATTTTATTTATATATGTATTCTATTTTGACGGTTCCTTTAATGTTGCAATTATTTCATTTGCAGTGTTCTTTCCATTTCCAATACATGCACCAATTCCGACACCGTAATATGAAGCGCCAGCTAAGTATACATTCGAATAAAGATCCGTCATTTTTTTTTGTAATGTTTGAACCGCTTGGTTATGTTCTAAATGATATTTCGGCATTAAATCTTTCCAATTTGTAACTTCAACTACTTCTGGTTCACCTTTAATTCCAAGACTCTTTTCAATATCATATAAAGCGACTCGTACCAATTCTTCTTCACTATAATTTTTAATCGTTTCATATACTGGATTGGTACTCTTATAAAACATTCGTACTAATAACTTTTGTTTTTTAGATGTATGTTTCCACTTCCGGCTTGTCCATGTACAAGCATCACAATGCAAATCACTATTTTCCGTTACGATAAATCCTGTGCCGTCCGCTGGTAATTGTTCATCTAGTATGTCAAATCCTAAGTAAATGCTTATAAGAGATGAGTTTTTAAATGTATGAAACTGCTCATTTAACTCATTACACTGTAATAAAGATTCTGCGATATCATGCGGAGCTGCCAAGACAACATAATCAGCTTGGATTGATTCATGATTTGCAAAGGAAATTTCATAGTGATCACCTTGTTTTCTTACAGCTGTCGTTACAGTACCTTTCTTAACAACTGTCTCAGTCAGCACTTCTTCTAAACGATCGATAATCGTAGATAGTCCACCTTTAAATGATACGAATTTTTTGTTTCCTGCTGATTGAAACTGTTTTTTATTCTCTTCAAAACCTTTAATAATACTTCCATATTTATTTTTATAATCCAGTAAATACGGTAATGTCGATGCCATAGTAAGTTCATTCAATTTACCAGAATATACACCTGAAAGCACCGGAGCAATTTGTCTTTCCACTAATTCTTTCCCTAAAAAGCTTTCTAAAAATACAGCAAGTGAAGTATCTTTTGTAAACTCTTTATTTTTCGTTATGAAATCTTTTAAAGCAACAATCTTCCCTTTTGTTGATACTAACGTACTGCTAAACAATGATCGGGCACTCATCGGTATCCCAAATATAGTATCTGAAGGGATTGGATGTAAAATATTATCAGAATATATGTAAGAAATACCCGTTTCATTATACACCATTTCTTCTTCTAAATTTAAATCTTTTACAAGTGGCATAACATGTTCATTACGAGCAACAATAGAATCTGCTCCTGATTCCATAATAAAATCCTTTTCTTCTACACTATGGATTTTACCACCTAAGTACTCTTCTTTTTCTACAAGGATTAAATTTAAATCGATATTATTATCCTTTTTCAATTTTTCTAAATAAAACATAGTAGAAAGTCCCGTTATACCTCCACCGATAACCACAACTGTTTTCATATGTGCTGCGCTCCTAACCGATACAATTAATAATTCCTTTCTTATTATACCCAAAAGTCCTTATATTCGACTAGCAGCTTGCGTATTCTGTAAGAAATTAGACAATATATTCGAATAGATTTCCGGTTGATCATTATGTACTAAATGACCAGCAAACGGAATAACAGCAATATGAATATTGTCGTTTAATTGTTTGAACGTTGTAGCAGCTACAACTTCATCTTCTGAATCTCCCCCAGCAATACAAAGTGTAGGTACTTGAAGATTAGCTACATCACCAGTTTCGTCGAATGGGTACCAATCTTTAACTTGCCACGATTCAAGCAATGCTTTCCAATCACTTTTTTCATGAATTTGATTCATATAAGTTACAACCTCTTCATTTTCCATCAATTGCTGATGACACTTCGCTTCATACTCCTGAGACTCCTCCCAATTTTCTCTCTTAACTGGAAAGATACCTGAAAAAGTTAATGTTTTCACTCTATCTGGATAGTTTTTTGCAAATAGTAAAGCGATTAATCCTCCCAGTGAAACACCAGCTATATGACATTTATCAATTCGTAAATGCATTAACGTATCATGTAAATCCTTTACGGAACTTAGAAAATAATTCTCCAATGTCCCCCCTGACTTTCCATGCCCTCTTAAATCAGGACGAATGACTTGATAATTTTTTTCTCGAAAAAATGCTACCTGCTCTTCATATTCTACTAAACCTGTCATACCACCAGAGTGTAAAAGCACAATTGGTTCTCCTTCGCCTGAAATGTACGTATGTAATATCATGTATCCCTCTCCCCTAAAACAGAATATTCTATCTATTATTAGTATATAGAATATACATTTGAATTTCCAAATAAAAAAGAACTATAACATTTTCACATCATGTCATAGTTCTTTCTATTTTAAAAACATAAAGTAATTAATCAATTTGTCTATTTCTTGACTTAATGCCAATACTTTTTCATGTTGAATTCCGTAATCCGATACTAAATATAAAAGTTCTTCTTTCTTTATTTCAATTACTTTTTCCAATTTCACTAATTCCATGTCGTTTTACTTCTCTCTCCAATACTAAAATGTATGTATTTTAGTATAGCCTATTTACAGAATTAGTAAAAGTAAAATACGTATGTAAAATCTTACAAATATAAAAATAATATACTATCAACAAAAAACTAACTCTTTTTCCAATTCATTAGACATCATTACGTATGAATAACAAATCGGAATTTCTCTAATGTTATATCTTTATATTTTGGAGCCCTCTTAATATGATCAAAATAACTAAATGAAAATTTAAAGACATGTCCGAAATGTGCATGCCAAATATCATTTGTTTGTTTTTTACATTGAGCAATAATTGAAAGACCACCTTTCTATCCTCCGTAATAAAAATCACTTTATACTCATCCTAAAGATGGTGTCAATACAAATAAAATATGATTAGATTCATCACTTTTATTCAAAAAACGATGTTTTACATTTGGCGGAATACGTACAACATCACCTTCTTCTAAAAAATATTCTTTTCCTTCTAACTCCACATACACTTCCCCTTTCATAACAACAGCAATCTCTTCCTTATCTTCATGTGAATAGTGACTTTCCGTTGTTTTTGCTTGTTTATTTAAATCCATCATTAACATTTCAATACGCGCCTTCATAAAATCCGGTGTTAATACATCATATACAATGTGATCATTATTTTCCCGATATACTTTTTTTCGATCTTTTTTCTTAGATATGAGAGAATCTGTATCAATCTCATTAATAAAAAGTGTAAATAGTGGAACATTTAATGCTTTCGCAATTAATTCCAATACACTTAAAGAAGGATTCGCATTTCCTCGTTCAATTTGACTAATTAATGAAGTACTAATCCCTGCATAATTAGCAAATTCTCGAATTGTCATATTATTTTTCTTACGATAACTTAATACAGTTTGTCCAATTCTATCATGTATCATAGTAAAACTTCCTTTCGTCCATCATATTGCATCTTTCATTGCCTTTGTGCTGACATAGTAAACAAAGGCAAATAATTCTTTCCTATCGCCTCAAGGACTTATATACTTACTTTTGTACATTATATCGCATTAAGTTCATTATAATAAACATTGTATCGGAGGAACAAACTGTGAAATCACCTATTCATTCATATTTCATCTTATTTTTCGGCGTATTCGCCTTATCAACTTCAGCGATTTTTGTAAAATTAGCCGATGCTCCTGCGGCTATCATTGCTTTTTATCGCTTATTCTTTGCTGCACTAATTCTGTTACCCTTGTTACTTTTTAATAAAAATAATCGAAGCGAGCTAAAAACAGTAACAAGGAGACAATGGGGATTCGGATTCATATCTGGCTTATTTTTGGCAGCACATTATGTACTTTGGTTTGAATCCTTACAATATACTTCTGTAGCAAGTTCTACAGTTATCGTAACGTTACAACCTTTATTTTCAATGGTTGGCGGTTATTTTCTATTTAAAGAGAGATTTACGAAAGGCGCAGTTATTGGTTGCCTCATCGCTATTTCTGGAAGTATCATCATTGGATGGCAAGACTTCCAAAGTAGCGGAGAAGCTTTATACGGAGATATTTTAGCGTTTATTGCGGCCGGAATTATTACAGCTTACTTTTTCATTAGCCAACATGTTCGTAAAGATGTATCACTTATACCATATTCGGTAATTAGTTATGGAAGTAGCGCCTGTTTTCTTGGTATATTTGCTTACATGCAGCAAGAATCTTTCATCCATTACTCTGCTCAAACTTGGTTGTGTTTTATTGGCTTAGCGTTTGTTGCAACAATTTTAGGTCAAACAATATTCAATTGGTTATTAAAATGGATGAGCGCTACTGTTATCTCTATGAGCATTTTAGGAGAAACGATTGGAACTTGTATACTAGCGTACTTTATATTAAACGAAACGATTTCTTTACAACAAGGACTAGGCATTGCAGTTATTTTTATTGGTTTAGCATTATTTTTAATGCAACCAAAACTGCCGAATCGCAACTAACAAAAAAAGCATGACAGTATAATGTCATGCTTTTCACTATCCATTATGTACAATTAAACCATCAGGTCTAAAACGACTCATCATAATTTCATTAATAAACTTTCCGTGAGCCTTCAAATTCCCTATCTTTACTCCCTCTTCTACAAATCCAAATTTTTCATATAGCGACTTCGCTTTCGAATTTGTTTCTAAAACACCTAGTTCCACTCGCTCTAGCATTAGCCAATTATCAGCCAAATCAAGCATTTTTGTAAGAAGCGCTTTTCCAATGCCTTTATTATGATATTCACTATCTACCCCTATAAACAAATCCCCTGAATGAGATCTACGTCCAGGGCTTTGGGTTAATCCAACAAATCCAACAACTTCTCCATCATACTCTGCAACAAATTCAAATTGATTTGGCGCTAAATTACGAATTCTATTTTCCATTGCCTCTACACGCATGCTAGGTAAGAAAATCATATAAGGTAAAACATCATCTTGTATGCATATACGATGAATTGCTCTAGCATCTTGAATTTCTACCGCTCTTACTTTGATCCCCATAATTTCTTCCCTCCATATTCATTACAGTACAGTTTTCTTTCCATTCTAGACCTCTAGGTGAAATTCCTTCTCTTCTATGTTTCTTTATGTTATTTTTACACAATTATTTCAGTGTATCATCTGATTTACGAACGCCTTATCTAAACCAATTACAGGTTAACTTTTTACTTTATTATATAACTCAAGTAGATTTTCAACTGGAATACCATTTATTTTCATACCGGATATATCACAATTTTCTATTTCAATATTTTTCAGATTACTATTACTAATCGTACTACCTTCTAAATCACATCTATTAAATGAAATAGGATCTTTATCTTCTCCGAGACTTGTATCTTTAAATTGAACTCCACCTAAAGTCACAAAATCAAATTTACTACCAGAAAGATTTAAATCTGCATATGAAGAATTTCTAAAATTTATATTTCTAAAATTTGATTGACTCACATTACAATTACTCATCTTCATATTCATCATATCGCTACCAACAAAAGAACCGTTTTTTAAATTCACTTGATAATACTCTGTATTTGCAAGATTACAGTTTTCGTATTGGCTATTTTTCATATCTTTATTTTTTATTAGGTTCTCTTCAGCTGACTCTACAGTTATTCTTTTTACATAACAATACTCATCTTCAGATTTAAAAGTTATTTCATAGCCCATTTTTTTATAAAAATGATGATTATTAAGTTGTCTACTAGATGTTTCGAGATCCCAAATCCTTATGCTTGGATATTCCTCTTCTATTAATTTAATAACATGTGATCCAATTCCTTTTCCTTGATAAACAGGATCTACAAAAATACGATCAATTCGACCGTATGACTTACCGGAGTTTGTAACTATAATTCCCCCGATTATTTTTTCATCCATTATCACTTTGTAACAATCCAGCTCTTCAATCGAATATTTCATCATTTCTACTGAAGAATAGCCAGGTGGTTGGATGTTATAGTCAATACCATTACCTTGACCGCATAGCCATCGTTTTGCTTCTTCATCAAATGTTTTTGTCATTATTTCTGTTAACTTTTCAGCATCTAAAATTGTAGCTTTTTCTATAGATATTATTGTCATTTTTGTTTTCCCCTTCATTGTTACAAGATAAGAAGTTTTACGCAATATATAGTTACAAAATAAAGAAAATTAAAATTAATAACTATATTTACTATTAAACTACATATCAACCTATATTTTCCACTGTTACTTCGTATTAATAAAGTGAAACTTTAATCAGTGGAGGTTTTGTTCATCCCCCACT
>NZ_NVEC01000063.1:24885-35371 GCF_002571225.1 Bacillus sp. AFS059628
TGCTTCCGCTGTATTTTGAGTGGGGGTCTTACTGCCCGTTAATGCGGGATAAATAAAAAGAGACCATGCTATATATAAACATGTTCTCTTCCTTTATTCATGTTCAATTGTGTATAATTAAATATTACTTAAGCCACTCGTTGCAACTATTACTTAACTTCTGTAAATCTTCTATAAATCGACTCGCATGATACCCATCACAAACCGAATGATGTACTTGCAATGAAACTGGTAGCATAACCTTATTCTCTTCGTTAAAATATTTCCCACAAGTTATAATCGGTAATAGAAAATCACCATCATTATTAATATTTAGATTAAATCCAGTAAAACTACCCCAAGGTATGCTAGAAATCGGAAAAACATTGGGAGGAATGTTTTCTTTCGTGAAGAGACCATGAACATTAGTATACAACCTCATATCCTCTTCATAGTTTTTATAGAAAATGTGAAAATCACTAGAATAATCCGTCCATATACTTGAAAAAGATTTATCATCTTTATGGAAGATTGTATAACTTGGGATCATTTTCTCCCAATATCCTAAAGCCCCTTCATCATTAAAAGATGTTCGAAATTCTTTATGATTATTTACTACTTTAGAAATTAAATATATAAAAACGGGATAAAATTTTATTCCCTTTTGATGTAATTCCTTTAATAACCTCGTGATATCAACATTCACAGTCATACTAAACGTACATTTCAACTTTAAATAATGTTCAAAATACTGCTCTCTATTCCAATTTTCTCTGTCAATTATATGAAACCTCATTTCAATAGCCTCCTAAAATGTCATTTTATTTTAGAAGGCTAACTTTCTTGTTTTCACCACACCTATTCACTCCTTACAATTTAAATTTATCCTCAAGTTTTTATTTAATTATATAACATATGCAAAAATCTATTCACATATTTCTAGAAATCCAACCACATACTATACATAAATCAAATGAAATTTGGAGGATGCCTACATGAATAATAAAAAAGAAAATGTTACCGAAAACGCTACACCTATTCAAAATAATAATACTGCAAATCTTAATATCGAAGAACAAGCAATGAACGGCTTATATGGAATGCCAGAAACTGCTATTGAAGATGCTGATCACGCTGAAACTGAAGATTTGACTTCAAAAAATTAATGTACTACATAGAAAAAAGCCAAGGAAAATTATCCTTGGCTTTCTTAACTATACATCCATCTTTTGTACTTCTTCACTCTTTCTTGAAAGCTTTCCTGGCCAAAAAGCAAAGCGTCCTAGAACAACTGTAATTGCTGGTACAAGTAACGGTCTAACAATAAATGTATCTAGTAGTACACCAATTGCAGTTACAATACCAAATTGAACAAGAACTTGAATTGGAAGTGTACCTAATACCGCAAAAGTTCCTGCTAAAATTAAACCTGCTGATGTAATGACACTACCTGTTTGTATAACCCCATTTTTCACTGCATCCAAATGATTTTGTGTTTTTCTGTTTTTCCATATTTCTGAAACCATAAAGATATTATAATCTTCACCTAAAGCAACTAAAAATACGAATGCGTATAACGGTATCGCACCTTGAATGGCCGGTGCTCCCATACCATAATGAAGTAATAGCCACCCTGCTCCTAGTGCTGAGAAGAACGATAATACAACAGTTACAATTAAATAAATCATCGCAACAATTGATCGTAAGTAAACCAGTAATAATAAAGCTATAATACTAATCATTACTGGAATAATAACTGCTTCATCACGTTCCGTAATTTGCTTAGTATCATATAATGAAGCTGTTTCTCCGCCAATCCATAGTTGATCTTCTGCATTACTAATCCCAGCATCTTTTAATACTTTTTCTACACTGTTTTTCAATTTAGGGATTTGATCTAACGCTTCAATTGAGTATGGATTTTCAGCTAAGGAAATCTCATACATTTGTATTTGCTTATTTTCTTTACCCTCTTTTGGATCTTTAACTGTATTTACAAAAGAAATTTTCTCTAGTTCTGCTTTTATAGGAAGCTCTTTTCCTTTCGTATCAACAACAACTTTTACTGGCGCTAGTTCACCAGCTGAAAAATGATCACTAATTAACGTAAACCCTTCGCGTGAAGGCATATCTTTAGGAAACGATTCTAATAAGTCGTATGTGTATTGAATACGTGGTACAAATGATGCCAATCCACCTAATACAAATACAGTGAGCATAATTATTGTCCACGGTCTTCGTACTACAATATCCCCAAGTTTTTTACTAAAGGCGCCTTTTGATTTTTTAACTTTTACTACTTTCTTTTTCCTTCTTGCTAATTCTTCATTCATCGAAGTTGTTCTCGGTATAAATGGGAAGAATGCAGTTCTACCGAAAATTAATAATAACGCTGGTAAAATCGTTAAAGCAGCAATTCCCATTATGAATACAGCTACACTAAATGGCACTGCAAATCGATGAAAGGCACCATAATGAGCAAGTAATAATGTTCCTAATCCAAGTACAACAGTTAATGCACTCATTATAATTGCTCCGCCAGAAGCTTTAATTGCAAGTTGCAATGCCTTATATTTACTTTCTTCTTCTAGCAAGTATTCCCGATATCTCGAAATTAAAAATAGACAATAATCCGTTCCAGCACCAAACAATAGTACAGTCATAATTGATATCGCCTGTGCATCTACTTTAATCCATCCGTGATCAGCTAAAAACCCAAGCGTCGGACTAATAATACCGTATGCAAAGCCAACAACAAGTAAAGGTAAAATTGCTAAAATTGGTGAACGATACAGTAAAATTAATAGGACTAATACGAGTAGTACAGTTGCAATTAATAATTTCACGTCTGCTTGACTAAACAAACTAACTGCATCTGTTTGAATGCCTACTGGTCCAGATAATCGAACATGTAACCCAGAATCACTTATTTTTTGTTTAAATGGATCTACATCCACCTTACTATTCACTATCTTTCTTAAATCATCAAGATTTCCTTTTAATATATCTGTTCCAGCAGCCTTGTTAAAGAATACTGGTGTAACAAATGATGTACCATCTTTTGATGCACTTTTTGATAATACTTGTTCCGGGATTTTATCAAATGGTGGTAATGTTGATTGCTCCTTTAAAGGACTAGCTTTTAACTCTTTATAAACGTCTTGTATGAGTTTATAATCCTGCGACTGTAATCCACCATCTCTATACCATACTACTAATAAAGGATTCCCGGCATTATTCGGAAACTCTTTTTTCATAAGTGCTTCCGCTTGCTGCGACATAGCTGTTTCAGGTAAATTTTTCGGATTCGGTTCTTTCGTACTATTTACTTGTGGTAACGTAAATGAAAGTACTAATGTAATAAGAATCCATACCGATAAAGTTATCCATTGTGTATGCTTCCCTGCTACAAGCCTCCCTAACATATGTAACGGGTGCTTTTTCATAAAAACCCCACCTTCCTTTTCTCTTCCACTATTAATTATATATACTGGTCGGTTAATTAATCAAGAATGAATAAAAATTTGTGTTATAATTATCTCAACAATACATGTCAGGAGCGAATAGATTTGGAACAAAAACAACGTCCTCTTGGAAGGCCTCGTCAAAATAAAAATACAAAATCTACAAAAGAAACCATTTTGGAAGTGGCAACTCGGCTATTTCTTACTCAAAATTATCAAGTCGTTTCTATGGATGAAGTCGCAAAAGTTTGTGGTGTTACGAAAGCAACCGTCTACTATTACTATTCAACAAAAGCAGATTTATTTACCGCTACTATGATTCAAATGATGGTACGTATACGCGAGAATATGTCTCAAATCCTTTCTACAAATAAAACTTTAAAAGAAAGGTTATTGGACTTTGCTAAAGTCTACTTACACGCAACAATGGATATTGATATGAAGAATTTTATGAAAGATGCAAAGCTATCGTTATCTGAAGAACAATTAAAACAATTAAAAAATGCTGAAGACAACATGTATGAAGTATTAGAAAAAGCACTCGATAACGCGATGCAAATTGGAGAAATCCCAAAAGGAAACGCTAAGTTTGTGGCTCATGCATTCGTATCTTTATTATCAATTGGGAATTTTAAAGATGAGAATCACAATCCTATTCTTACAAATATAGATGAATTAGCACAAGAAATTGTTTCTTTTTATTGGAACGGATTAGGCCGTTAATATGAATAGATTCCATTTAATAAAAAAGCATGTTTGANNTCAAACATGCTTTTTTATTATTTATATACTCGTAATTAAATTATATTTTAGCACTATTTAACAAAAAAATTTCACTTCCTATCTTTACAACTTTTGAATTTGAATATTTATATTCCCCTTACTTAATCCACCATGATAACAAACTACAGATTCAATATCTAAATTTAAATACTTCTTCAAAGACTGCTGTGCTTCTTTAATATTTAAAGTTGTTGGGGTGTGAATTCCTCCTAACTTTCCATTCACACTATACATCGAGTCTCCTGCAATAAGAGTTTTACTTTGTTTCAAGTATAAACTAATATGACCCGGCGTATGCCCTGGAGTATGTAGAATTAGTATCCCACCGCAATACGGAAGTTCTTGCCCGTCAATCACAGTATTACTCACTTTTCCTTTTGGTGGACTCTCAATTTTTCCATCCTTCAATAAAGGTAAATTCCCCTCAATATATGGCTTATCTAACTCGTGCGCATAAACTTTAATATTACTTCCACAGTGTTGCAATAATTGCGGAAGACTACCTATATGATCTATATCCTGATGCGTCAAAATCACAACTTTTAACTTCTCAAATGATACCCCAACCTTTTCCATCCCTACTTGTATATCTTCAAATTGTCCAGGAAAACCAGTATCTATTAAAACTGCCATTTCATCATCCCATAAAAGAATTGGGTGAATAATAAATTCTTGAAACTCAAGTTGTAACATTTCTACCCCTTTAGCAATCTCCATATAGCAACTCTCCTTTATCCTGAAGTGTGAAGATATGTACGAGTAAACTGGAAATATAAAGCTCTACTATCTTATAATATGTTTTTTCATCCCAATAGAAAATGCCTGAAACCCTATAGATTCATAATAAGATTGCAACTTTCCACACACATAAGTTGGGGAATAACCTTGTTTTGTTCGCAGTGATGGATTAATCGTTCTACTATTTCTTTTCCAATACCGATGGACTGATACTCTGGTAATACACAAACACCACAAATAACGCCTGTTATTACACCATCTGATATAATACGCCCCATCCCTACTAGCTTCTTATCATCAAAAGCATATATCGCATACCAACTTTGTTTACACATTTGTTCTAACTCGTTAACCGTTAATTGAAGAGAATTCCATCCTAAAGATTCATATACAGTTAATAATCCATTGAAATTTGTTGGGTGTTCTATTTTGTAATTTATACTATTATTCATGTAAATACTCCTTATTTTCTCCTTTGTTTTTATTTCATACAATTATCTTTAATATGAAATTAATTTATACAAACTTCCATAAGAACAAGATAATTCCTTCTTAACATAAAATAAAAAGAAGTTATCTCACTTAAGATAACTTCCTTTGTATAAGACTCTCATTATATGATCAACCAAAAATTATACAACTGCATACGATAAGCACAAACAGAACTAATAAACCATTTGAGAAATAACCCATTGAATACTACCCCTTTATTTTATTATGTAAAAGATTTTATCATAAAATTATTTACATCATAATAACTGAAAAAGACATTGTATTCATTAGTTACGTATATTTAGTAATATTTTAATTTCCGGTCATATTCTCCTTTTCTAAAACCATTACTTACAATCATCTACTTCATTACAAAAACTCAACTATCGGGAAGTGATTGAATCGGTTCCCGCTTCCATTAAAACGGTTCAAAGTATAAAATCTAATTTCGTTTACCTTTTATCTAGAATGTATTTACGCCATATTACACACATATACCACTATTCTTTGTTTTTTATTGTACAAGAAACTGATACGGGCTCTCTTCTCATCCTTTACCTAAAAGTCAGCACTACACATTCCCATTCTAGCGAAATTTTTTCTACTTATACGATTATAAATTTATTAAGAATAATATATGATAAAATAAATTTAATAACTATAAAATTTTCTTTCAACGATAAGGAGACCTACTTATGAAGGCAAATCTAAGTACAATAAAAAAATACTTAAACAATGAGGAAAATATTCTTTCTACACTCTACTGCGTAATAAATTTTGGTTATATGAGCCGATCTGGTATTTTAGTTGCTACAAATAAAAAATTATTGTTCTGCTCTGATGCCATGTTTGGAAAAGGACTAAAATGGGAATTTCTATACACCGAGATACAAAATTTCAATCATACAGATGGGATAGTGCTAGAAATGTCTGCGATCCCCTTTATCAAAAAAATAACTATGAACTATAAAGACGATTTTATTGTATTTGACAATTTTTCAAATCCACAAAACGTACAATCCTTTTTTGAGTTGGTTCAATCGAAGCAATAAACCTATCAATGCACATATAATCATTTGATTTCTTTACACTTACTCTTATATATATCATATTCCAAGATATGGAAAATCTTATAGAAGTGTGGAAAGAGAGTTGCAATTGCAACCCTCTTTCTAATATTACTGTTTCGCTTTAAAATCTCATTCTCTCACATAGCCATACTTATATTTTTTCTTTTGACTCTTAATGCCCTTTTATTTTTACAAATTTTTAACCTAACTAAACGTATTTTATAAATCAGCATGCAACAATCATTCAATAGATCGAATTAATATTATATATTTTTTATAAACTAATATATATATATATATATATATATTAGTTTATGCTACATTAACAGATTTATTCTTCAAAACAAACTTTCCAAATAAGAAACGCACAAGCGGCCCCATAATAATTAATTGTAATGGATACGCCATAATGAAGTTTTTAATAAAAATCGAGAAATACATTGAAACGAATGATTCACCATGTAACCCATTATGCGAATACATCATAGCCATACCATAAAACGACATGAAGAAAACCATTCCAATAACCATAGCTGTCGCCATCGCAATAATAACATTTACTTTTTTCGATTTATCAAATGGTAACGCGAAGACAAGTTTTTTCGCACAAGGTCCAACGATACATATTTCAATTAATAGTGCAATAATGAAGCCAATTATTAGTTCTAATGCGATCTCCTTAATATGAATTTGTCCCCCTGTTCCGTTCATCAATAAATTATAAAACGTCATTACAATAACCATCCCAAGGCACATCATCATACCAAACTGGAGGTTTTCCTTTCTTGTTGTTGGCAATTTCTATCATCCTTTCTGTTTAAGTCTTTGTCATTATATCGATTATGGAAACCTCTTCGTAAGTGAACATTTTGTGAACAAATTTAAAGCGTTATCATATTTTCTTTCCTTTCTGCTCAAATTCGCACTTTTACTTATAAAGGTTTTATATATTTCAATGTTGAATTATTATATGTAACATTGAATTACATTACTACTAGGAGGATAACTATGTATGAACAAGAGTTTTGCGCATATCACATCGTAACAAAGAAAAAAATGAAGATTGGACAAATCATGCATTTCGATAAAAATCAAAAGAATACCCTATTTCATTTCTTTTTTGAAAGAGAACATTTAAATTCTAACGGTAAAGATGCAATCCAAATTTTAAAAGAACATTATACAAATGAAGAATTACATATAAAGAATGAAAATGCTACAGTAATTATGGATTATATGGATCAAACAATTAGAGCCGTTAGAGAAACAATTGTGGAGATGGTTAGGCTACAAGAGTATCCTGATTATCCGTCAAGGTTGTCTTGTTTATATGCTGCAAGGAGCTATGAAGATGCTTTAAAATGGAAAGCATTATTTGATTCCTATAATCGAGAAGTTTTGCAGATTGTTAAACTACGAGTGATAGGAAATTGGTTTGAAGGCAACGGAAATCTTTTACCGAAAGAAGACGGTATTCCTTTCTCTCAAAAAATTGAACAAGCTAGAGAGTATTGGAAAGGAAACGTCAGTAATGAACTTCCTGAGTTACTAATCAATGGAAAAATTGAAGTAATGGAAATTATTGATGATTTTTCCGAAGTTTATATTTAGTTCCTAACTAAATCATATAGGATGGAGATTACAATGATGAAAAAAGTGTACTTTAATCATGATGGTGGTATAGATGATTTAATTTCACTATTTTTATTACTTCAGATGGATAATGTCAAGCTTACAGGGGTTTCAGTTATCCCTGCAGATTGCTATTTAGAACCAGCAATGTCTGCAAGTCGCAAAATTATTGATCGCTTCGGCAAAGGAAATATTGAAGTAGCCGCATCAAATTCCCGTGCCCAAAATCCATTTCCAAAAGATTGGCGGATGCATGCATTTTATGTAGATGCTTTACCAATTTTAAATGAGTCTGGAAAAGTTGTAACACCCGTAGCAGAAAAACCTGCACATCATCATTTAATTGAAACTTTACTACAAACTGAAGAGAAAACAACTTTATTATTTACGGGTCCTCTTACCGATTTAGCGCGTGCACTATATGAAGCACCAGTAATCAAAGAAAAAATTGAACGTCTTATTTGGATGGGAGGCACATTTCGTACTGCCGGCAATGTACATGAACCAGAACATGATGGAACAGCTGAGTGGAATTCATTTTGGGATCCTGAGGCAGTAGCACGTGTATGGGAATCAAAAATTGAAATCGTCTTAGTAACGTTAGAAAGTACAAACCAAGTTCCATTAACTATAGACATACGTGAACGTTGGGCAACAGAGAGAAAATATATTGGAATTGATTTTCTTGGTCAATGCTATGCAATGGTCCCTCCTCTCGTTCACTTCTCAACGAACTCTACTTACTATTTATGGGATGTATTAACTGCTGCGTTTGTAGGAAAATCTGATCTTGCAAAATTACAAACAATTAATAGTATTGTTCATACAAATGGACCTAGCCAGGGGCGTACAATGGAAACTGTTGATGGACGACCTGTAAATGTAGTATATGATGTAAACCACAATGGATTTTTTAACTATATAACTGAATTAGCAAAGAAAGCCTCTACTTGAACCTCTATCTATACGAAAAATAGATAGAATGACATTGCTTCAGACGATGAACTCCCATATTTAGAATTTGGTTAAAACTACATATTTAACTATTAAAAAGAGTATTGAATTACATTTCAATACTCTTTTTGTGCAATTTAATTATATTTGATTCATGTTGTGTTTTACAGTTTATTCATTTCATAACCATTTACAAAAAACGTTATTGTTTCTATTTCATCTTCATTTAATTCTCTATTTACGTCTCGTTTATACGCTTCCTTTATATTCTCTTCATCGCCTTTATGAACTTCTGTATATGTTCCTACTGTTTTTAGCAAATACAGCTCTTGTAAAAGTTCATCCCGACTTATAGCTGTACCATGAGAAAGAATATATGTTTCAGCATCAAACGACTCCAACTCTTCTATTAATTTAAACGTTCGTTGCGTCGTATAGTTCCACTTTGAAGAAAAGATATCTGCATATATACAGTCTCCTAAAAATAATATCTTTTCCTCTTTCACGTAAATAACAACTGAATCATGTGCATGATCTCCGCCGACATGTTTTAACACGCATGTCACTTCACCAAGGTCTAATTCAATTTGATCCTGGAACGTTAAGGTTGGAGGAATAATTTTAATATTCCTCTCTTTTTCTTCAAACTCTTTTTTGATGCAATCCGCACAAAATGCAATTTCAGTACCCTCTTTTACGCGTGCGTCCAACGCTTCATCTGTCCATTCATAAAATACTAGTGATTGCATTTCTTTTTTCGTTTCAGCATGCGCAATAGTTAATGCATTTTGTAGTACAGGCAATCCAAAAATATGATCCCAGTGCCAATGCGTTAATGCTACGAAATCCGGATTTGATACATTTTGTTCTTTTAGCATTTCTAAAAATAATTGTGCATGTTCTTCTGAATTCCCTGCATCTATCATTAACGTTTTTTCTTTTCCAACTACCATTCCTAATATAGGTCTATCTGTTTCAGAAACAGGTGTCATATACCAAAATGAGTTTCCTATTTTTTTAATTTGCTGCATAATTTGCTCCTCCATTTACTACTATTCTCTTCAATTTTCACCACTTTTAAATTTCTGTGATCTAACATAATAACTATTTCACTTTATTCATATACTGTTCTTGTACATGCTGCATTAAATCTCTCATCTTCTTTTCAGCAGGATGTTCTTGATTCTCTGGTACCTCTCTGCCATTGGTTGAAAATTTTTGAGAACATGCTGTACGAGTTACTTCTAAGTTTGCAACTGGAAATTCCCACGAATTTTCGCTTCTACTTCCAGTTGAAGCAAAGTGTATACAGCTCGAATCAATTTTTGTACGCTGACCTTCTTTATTTACTGTGTAATATAAAGTGAAACTTTA
>NZ_NVEC01000064.1:0-54976 GCF_002571225.1 Bacillus sp. AFS059628
AATATCATGCCAATCATGGATAACAATCAAATGCCAAACATGATGCCGATCATGGATAACAATCAAATACCAAACATGATGCCAATCATGGATAACAATCAAATGCCAAACATGATGCCAATCATGGATAACAATCAGATGCCAAACATGATGCCGAGCATGGATAATAATCAACCACCGAATATGATGCCATATCAAATGCCATACCAACAACCTATGATGCCACCGAATCCGTATTATCAACAACCAAACCCATATCAAATGCCGTATCAGCAAGGTGCACCATTTGGACCGCAGTACACGTCTATGCCAAATCCAAATATGATGCCAATGGATAATAATATGCCGCCGCTCGTGCAAGGAGAGGAAGATTGTGGGTGTGGAGGAGAGAGTAGGTTATATAGTCCACAACCTGGAGGGCCACAATACGCAAATCCTTTATATTATCAACCAACTCAATCGGCATATGCACCACAACCAGGAACGATGTATTACCAACCAGATCCACCAAATGTATTTGGGGAGCCAGTTTCAGAAGAAGAGGATGAAGAAGAAGTTTAAAAAAAGGTGGGGTTATTCCCATCTTTTTTGTATGTAGAGTCGTTCTGAAACAGGAAGATTTACACCTAATGTTAGAAAATTCCCAGTGAAATATTAACAGTGTAAAAACCTTCTCTGTTACTCATCATAAGAGGGAGCTTTTCAGAAGAGAAGCTCATTCTAACAGAGGGGGTTTTTGTATTGAATACGAAAGTAAAAGTGATTGCTGCTTCTTTGTTAGTTACCAGTGCACTAGCTGCATGTGGTACACCAAAAGATAACAATGCAATGGATGGACGTAACTACAATTACGAGCGTACATCTTATAATGATACACACCAATATCGTGATAATGTAACGCGTAACGATCGTTATACAGATTATGTAACATATAGAAATGGTCGTAACGGTACAGGATATAACAATTATTACCGCGATGTAAATTACAATGGTCAAATTGCTAATCCGCATCCAACACGTAATATTACAATGAACAATTCATACATTAACAATGATGGTAAAACAGCAGAAAGAATTACAAATCGTGTGAAACGTATGAATAACGTAGACCGTGTGTCTACAGTTGTATACGGAAATGATGTAGCGATTGCAGTAAAACCACGTAATCCAGTATCGAATGAAACAGCGCTTGCAAATGAAGTTCGTCAAGCTGTTGCAAATGAAGTTGGAAACAGAAACGTATATGTTTCTGTAAGAAATGACATGTTTACACGTGTCGATGCAATGAGTACACGACTGCGTAACGGTACAGTTACAAACGATTTCAACCGTGACATAACAAATATGTTCCGAGACATCCGTTACGGTTTAACTGGTACTATGCGATAGCGAAACAAAAGAGGAAGGGGGAGCCCTTCCTCTTTATTCATCTTCGTCTTGTAAACGACGTTTTTTAATGAAATAACTAACGGAATAAGAACCTAAAAAACATATGAAGAGAATACCACCTGTTAAAATAGCTTCAAATAGGGGGCTTTCTGGACTGAAAATAATATAAATAATAGCCATAACGATTCCTATAATAAGAGAACGTAAAACAATTTTGTAATAAGGAGTTAATTTTATTTCCTTTTCGCTTTCTTCTACATCAATTGAAACACTTAACTGTAAATAACTAAGTACGATACTCGTAAGAATAAATAATAGCCATAATGGAGATTTCGTAATTTGGTCCATTCCTTCAGTGAATCCGATATAGCCTAAAATTCCAATTATACCAAGTGATTGAAAAAGAAAGGCAATACGTATGTTTTTTAACGTTTGTAGAATGAGGCGTTCATCCTTTATTTTTTTCACAATATCCATCTCCTGTTTATTATAATTTCGCTGTTATATTGATTGTAACATATATGTTGCATTTATCAATTTATAATTTACATATAATTCATTTGGATGAAAGAGGAAATGAAATATTTTTATAAACATGTTGCACTTATACTTTATTAATGTTATATTAGCAAAGCGATGAGCTAATTTACGTAAGACGAGAGATATGCTTAAGTGCTAAACACGCGAATGTGGTCGCCTGGTCTCTCGCCGTAAACGCATCAAGACGCCTGCTTTGCAGGCGTCTTTCATTTTATATGAATCTAAAGGGAAGAATGGAGAAATCCAATCTTCCCTTTTTTTATCGGAATAAAAATCTGAAAATAAAGTTATTTACAATTGTGAATGAAAGAGTTACTATTTAATGGTAATATATTACATGTTTTTTATATATAAAAGGTTGGGATGAATAGGATATGGAGAAGTTTGAATGTAGAAATACAGAAGTTGTATTAGAAAAATTTCAGGTCGTAACACCTATATTTCAGGCATTAGGAGATGAGAATCGTCAGCAAATTATTATGCTGTTATTAGAAAACAAACAGATGAATGTAACGCAAATAACAGATAAAATGGGGATTTCTAGACCAGCTGTTTCGCATCATTTGAAAATTTTAAGGCAAGCAGAACTAATTGTAGCGGATCGACATGGGAAAGAAATTTTTTATTCTATAATAGCCGGAGAATTTTTAAAACAGGTGAAGGATTTACTTCAAGCAATAGAATCGAATTATTAATTTTTTTTAACTAACAAGTAAACAAGTTTAAACTTTTAAACCTGTTTACTTGAAAGGGGTAATAAAAATGAAAAAAATAAATCGTATGTATGTCATTATGTTACTTGTTCCTTTATTTTGGGGTGGGTCTTTTGCGACAGCAGAGCATGTTATTACTGAAATTCCACCGATTACTGCGGCAACAATTCGTTTTGGTTTAGCGGGTTGTATTTTAATAGGCATAGTGTTTATGAAATCTGAGTGGAATACAAGTTTGTTATTAAAGAATTGGAAGGGACTGTTATTCGTATCGTTAACAGGTATTTTTGGCTACAATGTTTTTTTCTTTATGGGACTTAACTATACTTCTACTCTGAATGGCTCGCTTATTATTGCTACAATGCCCGTTTTTGTAACATTGGGAGCAATATTGTTTTTTAAAGAGTCTTGGAGTATAAAAGTCGGAATAAGTTTAGCTTTGTCTCTTGTCGGTGTAATAGTTGTTATTACGGGTGGTTCAATGAATATACTTATGTCTTTGTCGTTTAATAAGGGAGATCTTTTATTTATAGCTGCTTTAACCTGTGGGGTGTTATATAGTTTAACAGGAAAAAAAGTTATGAGTGGTGTCTCTCCTTTGTTAACTACAATGAGTATGACGGTATTGGGTACTGTGTTTTTAGTAGGCCTTTCTTTATATGAAGATGGATGGAGAAAGGTTGCGACACTCTCTTTACAGGGATGGATAGAAATGCTGTATATGGTCGTATGCGGGACGTTAGTTGGATATATCGTGTTTAATAAAGGGGTAGAAGAACTAGGTGCAAGCAAAGCGAGTATGTATTTAAATTTAACTCCTATTGTGGCTACGGGTATATCAGTTGTATTGTATGGAGCAGCTGTTACGTGGCAACAAATAGTTGGGATGATAATCGTATTAATTGGGGTTTATATAGCGACGGTACAATCAAATAAAGATATAAAAAAGTTTTCGCGTAATCAATGCGTTTCGAAATAGGTAGAAATCATTGCACTCTATAAGTCTTAATGAGAGTAATCTATGAATTAGGGATAAAACCCCCATTTCCGGAAAAACTACTAATGAAAGTTTGATCTTGCCTAAAAGAGGTGAACGGAAATGAGATGGATACTGATTGCGATGCAAGCTTTCGTTATGATGTTTTGTTTCTTTTATGAAACGAATGTGAAGGCGGAAGGGCCAGTACCAAAAATAACAGAAAAAGAGCCGGAAGTTACAATTTTATTAGAGCGTATGTATGTTGATGGAGAAGTAAGTGAGGAAATCTTTACAGAAAAAGTAGCGGATTTAGAAAAGTTTTTACAGCAGTATAAAGAATGGCAGCTCGTTGATCGTGATGATGTACAAATTGTACTACAAAAGAAAGTTGATGATATTTCTCCGTTATTAAAGACGAGTGGTTATTTTGGCGTGTCAGAGGAAGGGATATTACAAATTTTTAAAGGTGTACCGAAAAGTGATAATGCGATTCATTCCTTCTTCCAAATTGATATGAAAAAGCTTGAGAGTTATGAGCGTGCGAAATTGAAGCGTGGCATTCGAATTAAATCAAAAGAAGGTTTTGTGAAGACGATTGAAAAAATGAAGCAGTACGCAGTACAAAGTAAGAAAAAAAGCAGCTCATGGTGAGCTGCTTTTTTTACTTGTTTTTATCTAAAATTTGTTTTGCGATTTCATCGATTAGCGTATCTTTTCCGATTGGATTGAAAGCTTTCGTATTGAAAATTTCGTTGGATACTTCATATACATGATTGTTTTTTACTGCTTTATTGTCTTTCCAAACAGAACTGTTTTTGTAGTCTTCGTAAACTTTATCAGCTTCGCCGCCGAAGTTTACAACGAACATTTGATCAGGTTGGAATGCAACAAGACCTTCTAGCGATACTTGTGCCATCGTTTGTTTTAAATCTGTACCTTTTGTTGCTGGAAGTTTTAAGTCGTTAAAGATGATGTCACCGTATCCGAAGCTACCGTATACGCGGAAGTTTTGTGGTGTAACTGCGACGAACATAAAGTTCTCATCTTTTGTTTTCTCTTTAATTTTTTTAGATAAAGAGTCTGCTTTTTTATCGTAGTCTGCAATCCATTTGTCTGCTTTCTTTTCTTCGTCGAATAGTTTACCTACTTCTTTAAACTTACCGCGCCAGTCTTCTAAGTTTGTTTCTAAAACAACTGTCGGTGCAACCTTTTCTAATTGGTCATAAATCTTCAATTGACGATTGTTTAAAATAATTAAGTCTGGTTTTAAAGCAGTAACAGCTTCTAAATCAACTTTAGGTGCCCAATACCAACCTACTGCTTTTACACCATCTAATTTCTCTGTTAAATGATTTTGGATTTTATCTTTATATGTATTTGCTGTACCAACAGGTTTGTGTCCAAGAAGTAATAATTCTTCTGTTGATCCAGATAAGTCAACAATTCTCTTTGGATTTACTGGAATTGTCGCTTTCCCTTTAGCGTGTTTTACAACTTTTGTTTTCGGTTGTTCTTTTGTTTTTGCTTCTTCTTTTTGAGAAGAACAGCCGACGATAGAAAGAACAACTAGCATAATCGTAAATAAAATAAATAGCTTTTGTTTCATCCTGATGTAACCCCTTTAATTAGTATTGATAATCATTATCGACTTCTGTATATTAAGGTGCTTTATGCTTTCTGTCAATGGAAAATAACAGAAGTTTCAAACAGAGAACATTTGTTGGGGTAGTCTCGCTTTTCTATCATTAAATATGTTAAAATGGAATACATGATTTAAGAGGGAGAGATCGTATTTTGTTTGAATATGTTACAGGTTACGTGGAGTATGTAGGGCCGGAATATGTCGTAATTGATCATAATGGAATTGGTTATCAAATTTTCACACCGAATCCGTATGTATTTCAAAGAAGTAAGCAAGAAATCCGTGTCTATACATATCATTATGTGAGAGAAGATATTATGGCACTTTACGGGTTTAAAACACGTGAAGAGCGTTTATTATTTACAAAGTTGTTAGGTGTGTCTGGTATTGGACCAAAAGGTGCTCTTGCGATATTAGCTTCTGGTCAAACCGGACAGGTCGTTCAAGCAATTGAACATGAAGACGAGAAGTTTTTAGTGAAGTTCCCGGGAGTCGGAAAGAAAACAGCGCGCCAAATGATTTTAGATTTAAAAGGAAAACTAGCAGACGTTGTACCAGATGCATTTGTTGATTTATTCTCAGACGAAGAACGTTTTGATGAGAAGAAAGGTTCGTCAGCTGAGCTTGATGAGGCGCTGGAAGCTCTGCGCGCACTTGGATACGCAGAACGAGAAGTTTCTCGCGTTGTACCAGAGCTATTAAAAGAATCATTAACGACGGATCAGTATATTAAAAAGGCACTTAGTCTTTTACTAAATGGTAAGAGGTGAGTATAATGGACGAACGTCTCCTTTCAGGGGAATCTGCATATGAAGATGCGGATTTAGAATATTCATTACGGCCACAGACGCTCCGTCAGTATATTGGCCAAGATAAAGCGAAACATAATTTAGAAGTGTTTATTGAAGCGGCGAAAATGCGCGAAGAAACGTTAGATCACGTGCTACTATATGGACCACCAGGACTTGGTAAAACGACGCTTGCTAATATTATTGCCAATGAAATGGGCGTAAATGTTAGAACAACTTCAGGTCCAGCAATTGAAAGGCCGGGAGATTTAGCAGCCGTATTAACAGCGCTTCAGCCAGGGGATGTATTATTTATTGATGAAATTCATCGTTTGCATAGATCAATTGAAGAAGTACTATATCCTGCGATGGAAGATTTTTGCCTTGATATTGTAATTGGAAAAGGACCGTCAGCAAGGTCTGTACGTTTAGATTTACCGCCATTTACATTAGTTGGAGCAACAACGCGTGCGGGGGCATTATCAGCGCCGCTTCGTGACCGTTTCGGTGTACTTTCAAGATTAGAATATTACACAGTAGATCAGCTTTCTGAGATTGTTGAACGTACAGCAGAAGTGTTTGAAGTTGAAATTGATTCGTTAGCTGCACTAGAAATTGCAAGACGTGCTCGTGGTACACCTCGTATTGCGAATCGTTTATTACGACGTGTACGAGATTTTGCACAAGTTCGTGGTAACGGAACAGTTACGATGGAAATTACTCAAATGGCGTTAGAACTACTGCAAGTAGATAAATTAGGTCTAGATCATATCGATCATAAATTATTGCTTGGTATTATTGAGAAATTCCGCGGTGGCCCAGTTGGGCTAGAAACGGTTTCCGCAACGATTGGGGAAGAAGCCCATACCATTGAAGATGTGTATGAGCCGTATTTATTACAAATAGGCTTTTTACAACGAACGCCAAGAGGCCGAATTGTAACGCCGCTTGCATATGAGCATTTCGGAATGGAGATGCCAAAAGTATGACGGAGATGCCAAAATTGCTTATTACAGCGGGTATCTTACTTATTGTTGTTGGATTAGCTTGGAAGTTCATTGGAAGACTTCCAGGCGATATTTTTGTGAAAAAAGGAAACGTTACCTTTTATTTTCCTATCATTACATGTATTGTGTTAAGTATTGTATTATCTTTTATTATGTATATAATAAATCGATTTAAATAAGAAATAGGTGGATATAGTTATGGATATTAATCTGTTTGATTTTCATTTACCAGAAGAACTTATTGCACAAGTCCCATTAGAAGAGCGTGAAACATCAAGATTAATGGTGTTAGACCGCGAAACAGGGGATATTGAGCATAAACATTTTACGGACATTCTTTCTTACTTACATGAGGGGGATTGCTTAGTTTTAAATGAAACGAAAGTAATGCCAGCTCGTTTGCACGGTGTGAAAGAAGATACAGGCGCGCATATTGAGGTGCTTCTACTAAAACAAGAAGAAGGCGATAAGTGGGAAACGCTTGTTAAGCCAGCGAAACGTGTAAAAGAAGGAACAGTTATCTCTTTTGGCGAAGGGAAATTAAAAGCAACTTGTACAGGAACTGCAGATCAAGGTGGACGTCAGCTTGAATTTTCATATGACGGCATCTTCTATGAAATTTTAGATGAACTTGGAGAAATGCCACTTCCTCCATATATTAAAGAGACGCTAGAAGATCGCGATCGCTATCAAACAGTATATGCGAAAGAAATTGGTTCAGCAGCAGCGCCGACGGCAGGACTTCACTTTACAGAAGAATTACTAGAGAAGTTAAAACAAAAAGGCGTCGAGTTAGCTTTCATTACACTTCACGTAGGGCTTGGAACATTTAGACCAGTTTCTGCCGATACGATTGAAGAACACCATATGCACGCAGAATATTACCATATGTCTGAAGAGACAGCAGCATTATTAAATCGTGTGAAAGAGAGTGGTGGACGTATTATTACGGTAGGTACGACTTCAACTCGTACGTTAGAAACAATTGCGACAGATCATGATGGCAAGCTTTGTGCTGCTTCTGGCTGGACAGATATTTTTATGTACCCAGGTTATGAATTTAAAGCAATTGATGGTTTAATTACAAACTTCCATTTACCGAAATCAACATTAATTATGCTTGTAAGTGCATTTGCAAACAGAGATAATGTACTGCATGCTTATAATGAAGCAGTAAAAGAAAAATATCGTTTCTTTAGCTTCGGTGATGCAATGTTCGTTGCATCTCACGCTAAAATGAGAAACAAATAAAAGGAGTAAATTATGACAGCAATTCGTTATGAATTTATTAAAACTTGTAAACAAACGGGTGCGCGTTTAGGACGTGTACATACGCCGCACGGTTCATTTGATACACCGACATTTATGCCAGTTGGTACACTTGCAACAGTTAAGACAATGTCACCAGAAGAATTAAAAGCAATGGATTCTGGCATTATTTTAAGTAATACGTATCATTTATGGCTACGCCCAGGTCACGAAATTATTCGTGAAGCAGGCGGTTTGCATAAATTTATGAACTGGGATCGTGCAATCTTAACGGACTCTGGTGGTTTCCAAGTATTCAGTTTAAGTGACTTCCGTCGTATTGAAGAGGAAGGCGTTCACTTCCGTAATCACTTAAATGGAGATAAACTATTCCTATCACCAGAAAAAGCGATGGAAATTCAAAATGCATTAGGATCAGATATTATGATGGCATTTGATGAATGTCCTCCATTCCCAGCAACTTTTGAATATATGAAGAAGTCTGTAGAGCGTACAAGCCGCTGGGCAGAGCGTTGTTTAAAAGCGCATGAACGTCCACAAGATCAAGGTTTATTCGGTATTGTACAAGGCGGAGAGTTCGAAGAGCTTCGTCGCCAAAGTGCAAAAGACCTTGTTTCAATGGACTTCCCTGGTTACGCTGTAGGTGGTTTATCTGTAGGTGAGCCGAAAGATATTATGAACCGTGTACTTGAATTTACAACACCACTTCTTCCAGATAATAAGCCACGTTACTTAATGGGAGTAGGTTCTCCTGACTCATTAATCGACGGTGCAATTCGCGGTATTGATATGTTTGACTGCGTACTTCCAACTCGTATCGCTCGAAATGGTACATGTATGACAAGTGAAGGCCGTTTAGTTGTAAAAAATGCGAAATTCGCAAGAGACTTCGGTCCGCTTGATCCAAATTGTGATTGCTATACATGTAAAAATTACTCTCGTGCGTACATTCGTCACTTAATGAAATGTGATGAAACGTTTGGAATTCGTTTAACGTCTTATCACAACCTTCATTTTCTGTTAAACTTAATGGAGCAGGTGAGACAAGCTATTCGTGAAGACCGTCTTGGCGATTTCCGCGAAGAGTTCTTTGAACAGTATGGCTTTAATAAACCGAATGCTAAAAACTTCTAATACATAATTTAAAAGGAGGAACAAAAAGATGAATCCAGGTATGATGAATATCGTTATGATTGTTGCGATGTTTGCGATTTTCTATTTCTTATTAATTCGCCCGCAACAAAAACGTCAAAAAGCAGTTGCTCAAATGCAAAGTGAGTTAGCAAAAGGTGATGCTATCGTAACAATCGGTGGTTTACACGGTACAATCGAATCAGTAGATGATACGAAAATCGTTATTAAATCTGGTGGTTCACACTTAACTTTTGATCGCAATGCGATTCGTGAAGTTGTGAAAAACTAATGAGGAAGGCCCTGCATGTAATGTGCAGGGCCTTTTTTAGGTGTTTTGTTTGGACATATTTACACCGAAAATACCACCGAGTGTACTCGCACCCATTAAGGCTAATTGGTAAAGTAACTGTGAGTTCGATAAAGTTTGAGAGAAGCCTAAATAGTTAACTAAAAAAACAAGTATAGTGAATGTAAGTCCTGTTGAGAAGCCTACTAGCCAACCTTTTCCTTGTGCTTTTTTGCCGGCAGTAAATCCGGATATAAGCATAGATAAAAGAGCTATTATAAAAATAGTAACAGCTAATGTGCCCTCATTCATATCTGTAAATTTTAATAAAAGAGCCATAATCATGCTAGTAACTGTTGCAAGAATTAATAGGGTAACGATACCGAAGCCGATTGCAGTTGATAATTTTTTTGTTCCATCCATTTATACATTCCCCCTTTTTAATACAAGCATATTTTCCTTTTGCCTAAGTTAGACTAGTTTCTTTTTTAAAGGGGAGCCTATATGTAAAAAAGGAGATGTAGAAATGGAATGGATATCGGTAATTGGCCGGACGATGCTTTTGTATATTATCATTTTAATTATCTTTCGCCTTATGGGTAAACGTGAGATAGGAGAATTAAGTGTATTAGATTTAGTCGTATTTATTATGCTCGGTGAAATGGCTGTAGTAGCAATTGAAAATACCGACAAATCACTTTGGCATCAATTAGTTCCGATGACCTTTCTTATGTGTATACAAATCATTTTGTCAGTCATTTCATTAAAGTTTCAGCGGTTTCGACATTTGATAGAAGGAGAACCAGCGATTATTATTAATGCTGGAAAAATTGATGAAAAAAAGATGAGAAACCAGCGATATAATATAGATGATTTAATGATGCAATTAAGGGAGCAGGGAGTCGGAGATATTAGGGATGTAGAATATGCTATTTTAGAACCATCTGGGAAGTTATCTGTTTTTCAAAAACAAAAAGGCGGGCAGGATGCATTGCAGTTTACTCTTCCGCTTATTATTGATGGAGAAATTCAATCTAGTCATTTACAAATGATTGAACATACAGATGAATGGCTTATTGGGAAATTAAAAAACTTAGGTTATAACGATACAACAAAAATTTTATATTGCAGCTTTCAAAATGGAGAATTTTTTGTTGATTCGAAAGAAAGCTAGAGGCTTACTATACGACATAGTAAGCCCGTTCACTTCAAAAATGAAAGCTTTCGAATGATAGGAAGGCGGCTTAACTCTTCTTTTCGAATGAGTTTGAAAATGAAGAGGAGCACAGTATAAACGAGTGTTGTTAAAGTGATTTCCCATAATGTTTGTATGCCAAGTGAATGAGAGAAAATCATATACTTATGAAGGTAAAAACCGAAAGAGCCTGCAATACCGATGGCAAGTCCGCCGAAAATGTAGTCTTTTGCATAAATGGTGAATGTAATTTTCTTTAAAACAGTAGCGTAATGGAGAAAAGTTACTGTTACTATATTTGCAGCGATAGCAAGGGCAACTCCCATCATTTGAAACTCTGGCCTTGAAGCTAGTACAAAAATAACGATTAATTTCACGATTGCGCCAATAAATGTATTCATCATGGCGGCTCGTGCTAAGTTTAAAGCTTGTAAAACAGAGGTAAGTGGACTTTGGAAATAATGAAATAAAAAGCAAGGTGCAAGGAGCTGGATGAATGCTGTTGCACTATCTGATCCATACATAAGAGTTAAAACAGGAGAAGCGAATACGTATAATATAACAACTGACCAGCCGCCAGTAATTAATGAGATACGCAGAGCTTGTTGCAAGCGGTGTTCCACTAATTTATGTTGTCTTTTGGCCATTGCTTCACTAATGGATGGAACGAGTGCTGTAGAAAGAGCATATGTAATAAAGGCTGGCAGTGAAAGAAGTGGGAAGGCATACCCGTTTAATATACCGTATTGCTGGGTTGCGACGGAAGCAGCAACGCCGGCAATCGCTAAGCTTTGCATAACGACGATAGGTTCAAAAAAATAGGAAACGGAACCAATTAAGCGACTTCCTGTAGTTGGAAGTGCAATATCCATAAGAGAATAAAATGTTCCCTTGCTTTCCTTTACAGTAGTGAAAAATCCAGAGCGTATAGATAAATGTTTTTCACGCTGGAATAAAGTGAGTAAAAATAATAACGATGCAACTTCACCGAGAACGGCTGATAACATAGCGCCGGCTGCAGCATATTCTACGCCGTAAGGTAAAAATAATTGAATACATATAGCGATAATTGTAATGCGGACAACTTGTTCTATAACTTGGGCGTAAGCGCTAGGCTTCATATTTTGTTTCCCTTGGAAATAACCGCGTAAAACAGAAGAAACAGCAATAACAGGAACGACAGGTAAAATGGCCATTAATGGATAGTATGTTCGTTCATCAGTTAATAATGTTTTTGCTAAAATAGGTGTGAGGAGCATAATTCCAATTGTTAAAATGATACTAATAACGGATGTAACAGCTAATGATACTGTTAATATTTTTTTAACTTTTTGTTTATCGTTCACAGCTTCCGCTTCTGCTACAAATTTTGCGATTGCGACAGGAAGACCAATTTGTGTTAATGTAATTGCTAGAATAAATGTAGGGACAGCCATCATATAAAGGCCAACGCCTTCTTCCCCTAAAATACGTGCCATTACAATACGGTTAATAAATCCTAGGATCTTGGTAATAAAGCCGGCTATCATTAAAATAAATGCGCCTTTTAAAAAGCTTTGTCTCGTCATGGTCTTCTCCTACCTTCTCAAAATCAATGGAATGATTTACAATAATTTATATGCACGTACGAGACAAGAATGACAAGCATTTAAGAGAGTGCTCTTGAAAGTAGTTATTGCTGTCCATTAGAGCGGGAATAAAAGCGACTTTTCGTGCGAAATAAGAAGGAGATGTTATATATGTTAGATAGAGAGGCTTTGGTAGAATCATACCGCGGACAGTTACAAGTCGTTTTAGAAAGTAAAGTAGAAGAGTTTCAAATGTTCGGCTACGACAGAGTGACAGATGATGACATTTGGAAGTTTCTTAAAGTGAAAAAGTGGAAGAAGATAGACAGCGATGTTAGATTGTATGAATTAGTTAATGACGTATTAACCGTAAGTGCTAATGAATATATGACATATTTAACTGTTGAAGCATATCAAGCGCCACTTTGGTCATTTGATGAATATGAAAATAAATAACCGACTGCAATTGGTTTGTTCTTCCTTTTGCAGTATAATGATAGGTATTGATAATCAGGAAATAATTATGTCTAAGATCATATATAAAGGAGGTAGTGAAGAGAGAAAACAAATAATGAAAGTGCAGGTATTGTGAAAACTTACCGGCATGGCTAGTGATGAGCTAGCAAAATTATAGAAAGGAAGTCTACTAACTAGACGTATGCACACGTGTAAAAGTGAATCGTAAGAGATTTATTTAAAGTGTTAGTAGCGGAAAGAGGGTACATATGGCAAAGCGTGGTACGAGAATTGCCGCCTTTTTCCTCATCGTTTTATTAATCGGTGGAGTAATTGGTGCGGCAGGAAAAGACATAGCAAAAGGAATTAGTCTAGGACTAGACCTTCGCGGTGGTTTTGAAATTCTGTATGAAGTAAAACCAGCCAAAAAAGGTGACAAAATCGATCGAGACGTACTTGTAAGTACAGTAGGTGCTCTTGAGAATCGTGTCAATGTTCTCGGTGTAAGTGAGCCGAACATTCAAATCGAAGGGCAGGACCGAATTCGTGTACAGCTTGCTGGTGTACAAGATCAGCAAAAAGCACGTGAAATGTTATCAACACAAGCGAAATTAACATTCCGTGATGTAGATGATAATCTTCTTATGGACGGAACGGATTTAAAAGGCGGCGGAGCGAAGCAAACATTTGATGAGCAAGGCCGTGCGAGCGTAGGTCTTACACTAAAGAGCGCTGAAAAATTCCGTGAAGTAACTGAAAAAATTTCAAAAATGCCACCACCAACAAATTTAATGGTAATTTGGCTTGATTTTGAAGAAGGAAAAGATTCGTACAAAGCAGAATCTGCAAAACCGAATCCGAGGTTCTTATCAGCAGCAACAGTAAACCAAGTATTTAACCAAGCTGAAGTATCTATCGTAGGTGGAAACTTCACAGTTGAAAGTGCGAAACAACTTTCATCTTTATTAAATGCAGGTGCACTTCCTGTTGATTTAAAAGAAATGTATTCAACATCTGTTGGAGCGAAGTTTGGTCAACAAGCGTTAGAGCAAACGATTTTCGCTAGTGCGATTGGTATCGCTCTTATTTTCTTATTTATGCTTGTATTCTACCGTTTACCAGGACTTGTAGCGGTTATTATGTTAGGTCTATACATTTTCGTTACGTTACTTGTCTTTAACTGGATGCATGCAGTTCTTACGCTGCCAGGTATTGCGGCGTTAGTGCTCGGAGTAGGTATCGCAGTTGATGCGAATATTATTACGTACGAGAGACTGAAAGAAGAGCTAAAAATTGGTAAGTCAATGATGTCAGCATTCCGTGCTGGTAACCATCGTTCATTAGCAACGATTTTAGATGCGAACATTACAACACTTGCAGCAGCTGGTGTGTTATTCGTTTACGGTAATAGTTCTGTAAAAGGGTTCGCAACAAGTTTAATCGTAAGTATTTTAGTCGGTTTCATTACGAACGTATTCGGTACTCGTTTCTTACTAAGTTTACTAGTAAAGAGCCGTTACTTCGATAAAAAACCAGGATACTTTGGTGTGAAACAAAAGGAAATTATTCCGTTAACAAAAGGTGTAGTACATCCACCGACAAGATTTGATCGTATTAACTTCGTAAATATCGGTCATAAATTCCTTATCTTCTCGATTGTAGTTGTAATTGCAGGTGCAATTATCTTGCCAATTTTCAAATTGAATCTTGGTATTGACTTTGCGAGTGGTACACGTATCGACTTACAATCAAAACAAGCAGTTACTGTATCTGATGTTTATAAAGATTTTAAAGAATTGAAAATTGATGTGAAGGAAGAAAATATTGTACCGACTGGAGAGGACAATAAAGGATTCGCAGTTCGTACATTAGGCGTTCTATCAAAAGATGAAATTGCGAAAACAAAAACATTCTTCCACGATAAATATGGTACAGATCCAAACGTAAGTACAGTTTCACCGACAATTGGGAAAGAAATTGCACGAAATGCATTTATCGCAGTATTAATCGCTTCTGCGGTTATCATTTTATACGTAAGTATTCGATTCCGATTTACGTACGCATTATCTGCAGTACTTGCATTATTACATGACGCATTCGTTATGGTTGTTATATTTAGTATTTTCCAATTAGAGGTAGACTTAACGTTTATCGCTGCGGTATTAACAATCATCGGTTATTCTATTAATGACTCGATCGTTACATTTGATAGAAACCGTGAATTATACAAACAGAAAAAACGAGTACGTGATATAAAAGACTTAGAAGAAATCGTAAATGCAAGTATTCGTCAAACGCTTGGTCGTTCGATTAATACTGTATTAACTGTGTTATTCCCAGTAATTGCACTGCTTATCTTCGGTAGTGAGTCACTACGTAACTTCTCGTTTGCGTTACTTGTTGGATTAGTTGTAGGTACGTATTCTTCTGTTTTCGTTGCTTCTCAAATTTGGTTAATGCTTGAAAACCGTCGTTTGAAAAAGGGCAAAAACAAGAAAAAGGTTGAGAAAGTAGAATCTGAACCGCAAGTATAAAAAAGATGATGTCTCTTTATGAGGCATCTCTTTTTTCGTTTGTGGATACAATAAGATAGCAACTTTCAAATGGTAAAGTGGAAGAAAGTGGGGATGTTATCGCTGTTTTTGTTACAATAAAGTGAAACTTTAATCAGTGGGGGTTTTTTTCATCCCCCACTGATTATTNNATTTTGAGGTGGGGGTCTTACTGCCCATTAAAGTGGGATAAAAAGATAGGTTAAGAAAAGAAGGGATTTTAATGATGGAAAAAGATGAACGTTTTAAACAGGCCGAGTTTGGTGCTATCGTCGGGATCGTTGGTAATATTATATTGGCGATTGTAAAGGCGGTAATTGGTTATATTGGGAACAGTAAAGCGTTATTAGCGGATGCTGTACATTCTGCGTCAGATGTAATTGGTTCACTAGCTGTACTGTTTGGATTGCGAGCAGCAAAGCAGCCGCCCGATGAAGATCATCCGTATGGTCATGGTAAAGCGGAATCGATTTCAGCGATTATTGTTGCAGTATTATTATTTATTGTGGGAATCGAGATAGCGATTTCGTCTATAAAAGCTTTTTCGCAGGAACTAGAACCACCGAAAGGAATTACGATTTTTGCTGTTGTTCTTTCGATTATCGTGAAGGAAGGGATGTTTCAATATAAATTCCGATTAGGGAAGAGGGTAAATAGTGATGCAATTATTGCAAATGCATATGAGCACCGTTCGGATGTATTTTCTTCAATTGCAGCTTTAATTGGTATTTGTGCAGCGATTCTCGGTGGTAAGTTCGGGTTAGATTGGCTTGTATATGCCGATCCAATTGCAGGATTATTCGTTTCACTTCTTGTTGCAAAAATGGCGTGGAGTATTGGGGCAGAAGCAATTCATGCAACGCTGGATCATGTTCTTCATGAAGAAGACGTTATTCCGCTTAGGGAAGCAGTGCTTCAAATAGATGGTGTCAAAAAGATTGGTTCTTTATATGCAAGGGAGCATGGACATTATGTTATTGTTGATATTAAAGTTTCAGTAGATCCGTACATTACTGTAGAAGAAGGGCACCGCATTGGAAAGCATGTGAAAGAAACGCTTATGAAACAAGATAACGTACAAAATGTGTTTGTACATATAAATCCGTATTCTCCAAATTAAACATTAGTAACATTTTAGTATACAGATATTGCATCGTAGTTTGCATGATATTGTCACCCCTTAATCTGTCTTGTATAATGAACAGGTTAAGGGGTGATTTCGTGTTACAACCGAAGACGCGTTGGAAAGAAAAAGAATACAATGGCGAACGAGTGAGTGAATTAGCAAGTAAATTACAATTATCACCACTTGTCGTTTCGTTATTCCTCGGCAGAGGATTAGATACAGAAGATAAGATTTTAGATTTTTTAAATACAGAAAATCAAGAATTTCATGATCCATTTTTATTAGAAGGAATGGATAGAACGGTAGAACGTGTAAATAAGGCGATTCAGAATGGAGAGCAAATATTAATATTTGGTGACTACGATGCGGACGGAGTAAGTAGTACGACTGTTTTATACCTTGCCTTGCAAGAATTAGGTGCAGACGTAGAATTTTATATTCCAAACCGTTTTACAGAAGGTTATGGACCAAACGAAGAAGCATTCCGTTGGGCGCATAGCGCAGGATTCTCACTAATTATTACTGTCGATACTGGTATCGCAGCGGTACATGAAGCGAAGGTAGCGAAGGAACTTGGAATAGATCTTATTATTACGGATCACCATGAGCCACCACCAGAATTGCCAGAAGCACTTGCGATTATTCATCCAAAATTAGATGGCGGTGTGTATCCGTTTCACTATTTAGCTGGTGTAGGTGTTGCGTTTAAGGTTGCACATGCACTATTAGGCCGTGTACCAGAACATTTATTAGAAATTGCAGTAATTGGTACAGTAGCTGATTTAGTATCACTTCACGGCGAAAATAGATTGCTAGTGAAGCGTGGTTTAAAACATATGCGCATGACGAAAAATATCGGACTAAAGGCGCTATTTAAAGTTGCTAACGTTTCGCAAAGTGAAATTACAGAAGAGAGTATTGGCTTCTCAATTGCACCTCGTATTAATGCTGTTGGACGTTTAGAAGATGCTACGCCAGCTGTACATCTTTTATTATCAGAGGATCCAGAAGAAGCGAAAGAGCTTGCTGAAGAAATTGATGAGTTGAACAAATTACGAAAAGATATTGTAAAGCAAATTACAGAAGAAGCTATCGCTGAAGTGGAAAATAAATTCCCGCCTGAAGAAAATAAAGTATTAGTGCTTGCAAAAGAAGGATGGAATCCGGGTGTCATTGGAATTGTCGCTTCTAAATTAGTTGAACGTTTTTATCGTCCGACGATTGTATTAAGCATTGATCCTGTGAAAGAAACGGCAAAAGGTTCAGCACGTAGTATTGCGGGATTTGATTTGTTTGCAAACTTGTCAGATTGTAGAGAGTTATTGCCACACTTCGGAGGGCATCCGATGGCAGCGGGAATGACGCTACATATGAATGATGTAGATGAATTACGCCGCCGCTTAAATGAACAAGCAGATACAATTTTAACGGAAGAAGATTTTATTCCAATTACATCAGTTGATGTCTTTTGTAAGGTGGAGGATGTAACACTTGCAGCAATTGAAGATATGCAAAAGTTAGCGCCATTTGGTGTTGGAAATCCAAAACCACGTATTGCGGTTAAGGATGCAGAACTAGAAAGTATTCGAGCAATCGGATCTGACGGTTCTCATTTGAAAATGGCTCTTCGTGATGGACAAGCAACACTGGATACAATCGGATTTGGTTTTGGTGCGTATGCGAAAGAAATTTCTCCACTTGCAAAAGTATCTGTAATAGGTGAAGCATCTATCAATGAATGGAATAATTTTAAGAAGCCGCAATTAATGGTACAAGATATTGCTGTAGAGGCATGGCAATTATTTGATTGGCGTAGTATGCGTAACGTAGAAGCGAATGTAGCAGAACTTCCGAAAGAAAAAGTAAAGATGGTGTATTTTTCTGAAGAGGTATTGAATAAATTTTCTTTAGAAGACTATAAAGAGCATATGATGCATGCATCAGAAGTAACGGAGTTAGATGACCAATACGTCGTGTTCCTTGATTTACCAAAAGGAACAGATGAATTACGGGAGCTATTTAAAGCTGGTTTCCCATCGCGAATTTATACACTATTTTACCAAGAGAATAATCATTTATTTAGTACTGTTCCAACGAGAGAACACTTTAAATGGTACTATTCGTTCTTGAGCCAAAAATCACCATTTTCTTTAAGACAATATGGTGCGCAACTATGTCAACATAAAGGTTGGTCAAAAGATACAGTAAATTTCATGACACAGGTGTTTTTTGAGTTAGAATTTGTTACAATAAAAGATGGCGTCATTTTTATGGCAGACAAAAAACAAAAGCGTGATTTAATTGAATCGAACACATATCGTGAGAAAATGAACCACTTACAATTAGAAAAAGAATTGGTTTATAGCACATATCAGCAACTATATACATGGTTTGAAACGATTCGTAATCATAAAGAAGTAGAACAGTTAGGGTAAAGGATTTGTATTTACAAACCTTTTAGATCTGAGGAGGATTCAGAAATATGGATTTCAAGCAACATATCGCAATTGTACCGGATTATCCAAAAGAAGGTATTGTGTTTAAAGACATTACACCGTTAATGAACGACGGTAAAGCATACAAAGCGGCAACAGATGCAATCGTTGAGTATGCAAAAGAGAGAGACATCGATCTTGTAGTAGGACCAGAAGCTCGTGGTTTCATTATCGGTTGCCCAGTTTCTTATGCGTTAGAAGTAGGATTTGCGCCAGTTCGTAAATTAGGAAAATTACCACGTGAAGTAATTACAGTTGACTACGGTAAAGAATATGGTAAAGATGTTTTAACAATCCATAAAGATGCAATTAAGCCAGGTCAACGCGTATTAATTACAGATGACTTATTAGCTACAGGTGGAACAATTGAAGCGACAATTAAGTTAGTTGAAGAGCTAGGCGGAATTGTAGCAGGAATTGCATTCTTAGTAGAACTTACTTACTTAGATGGTCGTAAAATGTTAGATGGTTACGATGTATTAGTATTAGAAAAATACTAATCACTATATAGTAAAACTACGGTGATAAAAAGTACCCGTGAATCTCTTGGAGAGGAGCGGGTACTTTTGTATAATTGAACAAAAAATTATGGTGAAATGTCAGTAAAATCTTTTCCTTTTCACAATTCACAATCATTGGGTTATAATGATAGAATATAATTTATTCTATTTAATTAAAGATAAAGTCAATTTTCAATAAAAGGTGATTCGATGGCAAATGAGCAGGTACTAACAGCTGAACAGGTACTCGAGAAAGCAAGTCAATATTTAGTAGATGAAGATATTGAGCTAGTAGCACGTGCCTATGAATATGCACGCGATGCGCATAGCGAACAATACAGAAAATCGGGTGAACCATACATTATTCATCCAATTCAAGTTGCAGGTATTTTAGTTGATTTACACATGGATCCAGCTACAGTATCGGCAGGTTTCTTACATGATGTAGTAGAAGATACAGAGGTTACATTAGAAGATATTGAACGGGAATTTAATAAAGAAATTGCTATGCTTGTTGATGGTGTGACAAAGCTCGGAAAGATTAAATATAAATCTCATGAGCAACAACAAGCAGAAAACCATCGCAAAATGTTTATTGCAATGGCTCAAGATATTCGAGTTATTTTAATTAAACTAGCTGACCGTCTTCATAACATGCGTACATTGAAACATTTGCCTCAAGAGAAGCAGCGTCGCATTGCGAATGAAACGTTAGAAATCTTTGCACCTTTAGCACATAGACTCGGAATTAGTACTATTAAATGGGAGCTAGAGGATACGTCACTTCGCTACTTAAATCCGCAACAATATTATCGTATTGTAAATTTAATGAAGCGTAAACGTGCAGAACGTGAAGAGTATTTAGACGAAGTAATGACTGGTATTCGTGAGAAATTAGACGAAGTTGCAATTCAACCTGAAATTTCTGGAAGACCAAAACATATTTACAGCATTTATCGTAAAATGGCACTGCAAAATAAACAGTTCAATGAAATTTACGATTTATTAGCTGTACGTGTCGTTGTAAATAGTATTAAAGATTGTTATGCGGTACTTGGAATTATTCATACGTGTTGGAAGCCGATGCCAGGGCGTTTTAAAGATTATATAGCAATGCCGAAAGCAAACCTATATCAATCTCTTCATACGACTGTAATTGGGCCAAAAGGTGATCCACTTGAAGTACAAATTCGTACGAAAGAAATGCATGAGATTGCAGAATTCGGAATCGCGGCACACTGGGCGTATAAAGAAGGAAAAACAGCAGAAACAACGGGTACATTAGAGAAGAAACTGACATGGTTCCGTCAAATATTAGAATGGCAAAATGAAGCTTCTAATGCAGAAGAGTTTATGGAGTCATTAAAAATTGATTTATTCTCTGACATGGTATTCGTCTTTACACCGAAAGGCGATGTAATGGAATTACCACTTGGATCTGTTCCGATTGACTTTGCATATCGTGTGCATTCAGAGATTGGGAATAAAACAATTGGTGCAAAAGTAAACGGGAAAATGGTGACGCTTGATTATAAATTAAAAACAGGTGACATCATTGAGATTTTAACATCGAAACATTCGTATGGACCAAGTCAAGACTGGGTGAAACTTGCTCAAACATCTCATGCGAAAAATAAAATACGTCAATTCTTTAAGAAGCAACGTAGAGATGAAAATATTGAAAAAGGCCGTGAACTTGTTGAGAAAGAAGTGCGTAGCCTAGAGTATGAGATGAAAGAAGTATTAGCTCCTGATAATTTAAAACGTGTTGCTGAAAAATTCAATTTTGCAAATGAAGAAGATATGTTTGCAGCAGTTGGATATAATGGCATCACTGCATCACAAATTGTTACACGACTGACGGACAAGTTCCGTAAGCAACGTGAAGAAGAAGAGATTGTTGAAGTTAAAGAAGTTCGTAAACCGATGAAAATTCGAAAATGGGATTCTGGCGTTAAAGTAAGTGGTGCGGATAATTTATTAATTCGTTTATCAAAATGCTGTAACCCAGTACCAGGCGATGATATCGTTGGGTATATTACGAAAGGCCGAGGCGTATCGATTCACCGCCGTGATTGTGTAAATGTTCATACAGAAGAAGCTATAGAACGTTTATTAGAAGTAGAGTGGGAAGGTAGCCCTGAAAAAGAAATTGAGTATAACGTTGATATTGAAATTTCAGGTTACGATCGCCGTGGTTTATTAAATGAAGTATTACAAGCTGTTACAGAGACGAAAACGTACATTTCGGCAGTTTCTGGTAGAAGTGACCGTAATAAGATGGCGACAATTAATATGTCAATCTCTATTCGTAACTTACAACACTTGAAAAAAGTAGTAGAACGCATTAAACGTGTTCCGGAAATTTATGCAGTACGACGCATGATGCATTAATAGGGAGTGTAGAAAAGATGAGAGTTGTTTTACAACGATCAAAAGAAGCGTCTGTCACAGTAGACGGTGAGATCGTAGGACAAATTCCGTTCGGTTTAACATTGCTAGTTGGCATTACGCATGAAGATACAGAAAAAGATGTAACTTACATTGCAGAAAAAATTGCGAACTTACGTATTTTTGAAGATGAGAGCGGAAAGATGAATCATTCTATACTTGATGTAGAAGGACAAGTTCTATCAATTTCGCAATTCACATTATACGGAGATTGCCGCAAGGGAAGACGTCCGAACTTTATGGATGCTGCTAAACCTGACTATGCAGAACGTTTATATGATTTCTTTAATGAAGAAGTTCGTAAGCAAGGATTGCATGTAGAGACAGGGAAGTTCGGAGCAATGATGGATGTTTCATTAATCAATGATGGTCCGGTGACCTTAATTGTGGATAGTAAATAATGTTACTTGAGAAGAGGGGATGATATCATCCTCTCTTTTTTATACATTTTTGTATGTTTTGTTCATTTATCTCGCTATTTGTGGGCAATAACCCCCGCGGATTTCTTTGGAATGAATAGCTTTTTCGCTTATGTATAACTCTTTAATCAATATGGAACAATAAAAAGTAAAACATCCATATTGAATGTGAGGGATATACGTATGCGTATGAATGAAAAAGGGCATTCTGTTACAAATGGTGCAAATCAACTGTTTAACGTGAATTTTCATGATTTTATTTCAAAAGAGCAAAACAATACTTCGATGGAGCTTGCTTCTGAGTTTGGGATTTCTCTTCAAGATGTAAAGCGTCTAAAGAAGCAGATTGAACGCTCTTAGAGCACTTGACAATCCTACTGAACAAACGTATAGTAATTTTATATTTACATATGAATATAACCGTTGATAGAGAAGAGTAAATGAGACACACATGGAAAGAGAAGAAATGTCTTAGGCTGAAAACATTTCTACATGATGACTGATTGAATGACACTCTAGAGGTTTCAACTTGAACGGCATATACGCTTAGTAGGGATGAACGCACATTTAAGCGTTATTAAAAAAGTGGAAGCATACGTGCTTCAATTAGGGTGGCACCACGGGTATAATACTCTCGTCCCTACTGTTCAAACAGTAGAGGCGGGAGTTTTTTTATTTTTATTAAGATTAAAACAATTTGAGGAGGAACTGAATATGTCTATTCAAATCCCACGCGGAACGCAAGATATTCTTCCAGGCACTGTTGAGTTATGGCAGTATATCGAAGGGCAAGCACGCGAAATTTGCCGTCGTTACAATTATAAAGAAATTCGTACACCAATTTTTGAGCACACTGAGCTATTTTTACGTGGTGTTGGTGATACGACAGATATCGTACAAAAAGAAATGTACTCATTCCAAGACCGTGGAGAGCGTAGTTTAACATTGCGTCCAGAAGGTACTGCACCTGTTGTACGTTCTTACGTTGAAAACAAAATGTTCGGTGATGCAACACAACCAACGAAATTATACTATATCGGTCAAATGTTCCGTTACGAAAGACCACAAGCAGGTCGCTATCGTCAATTCGTACAATTCGGTATTGAAGCAATCGGTAGTAACGATCCTGCAATTGATGCAGAAGTAATTGCACTTGCTGTTGAATTTTACCGCGGCATGGGCTTAAAAAATATTAAAGTTGTATTAAACAGTTTAGGTGACGCAGCAAGCCGTCAAGCACACCGCGATGCATTAATCGCACACTTTGAGCCACGTATCGGCGAATTCTGTTCTGACTGTCAATCTCGTTTAGAAAAGAACCCTCTTCGTATTTTAGATTGCAAGAAGGACCGTAACCATGAATTAATGGGAACAGCACCATCTATTACAGAATACTTAAACGAAGATTCAGCAGTATACTACGACAAAGTTCAAGAACTATTAACGATGATGGATGTTCCATTTGAAAAAGATCCGAACTTAGTACGTGGTTTAGACTACTACCAACACACTGTATTTGAAATTATGAGTGAGGCAGAAGGTTTCGGTGCTATCACTACATTAAGCGGTGGTGGACGTTACAATGGACTTGTACAAGAAATCGGTGGACCGGAAATGCCAGGTATCGGTTTTGCGATGAGTATTGAACGTTTAATTATGGCGCTAAAAGCGGAAAACATTGAATTACCAATTGAACATAGCATTGATTGTTACGTTGTAGCGCTTGGTGAAAAAGCAAAAGATCATGCTGCAAAAGTTGCGTTTGATCTTCGAAAAGCTGGATTATCAGTTGAAAAAGATTATTTAGACCGCAAAATGAAAGCACAATTTAAATCAGCAGATCGTCTAAAAGCGAAATTTGTAGCTGTATTAGGGGAAGATGAGCTAGATAAAGGCATCATTAACTTAAAAGATATGGCAACGGGCGAGCAAGAAGAAGTAGCATTAGATGTATTTGCTTCATACGTAGCAGAGAAATTAATATAGGGGGAACTTACAGTGGCTGAAAGAACACATGCATGTGGAAAAGTAACAGTAGAAGCAGTTGGACAGACAGTTCAATTAAAAGGTTGGGTACAAAAACGCCGTGATTTAGGTGGATTAATCTTTATCGACTTACGTGACCGTACAGGTATTGTACAAGTTGTATTTAATCCAGAAACATCAAAAGAAGCACTAGAAGTCGCAGAAACAATTCGTAGCGAATACGTATTACACATAGAAGGTACAGTTGTTGAGCGTGGTGAAGGTGCGATTAATGATAATATGGCAACTGGTCGTATTGAAGTACAAGCAACGAAAGTGAACGTATTAAATGCAGCGAAAACAACGCCAATCATTATTGCTGATGATACAGATGCATCAGAAGATGTGCGTTTAAAATATCGTTATTTAGACTTACGTCGTCCTGTAATGTTCAATACATTCAAAATGCGTCATGACGTAACAAAAACAATTCGTAATTTCTTAGATACAGAAGAGTTCTTAGAAGTAGAAACACCAATTTTAACGAAGAGCACGCCAGAAGGAGCTCGTGACTATTTAGTACCAAGTCGTGTACATGACGGTGAATTCTATGCGTTACCACAGTCTCCACAGCTATTTAAACAGCTTCTTATGGTCGGTGGATTTGAGCGTTACTATCAAGTAGCACGCTGTTTCCGTGACGAAGATTTACGTGCAGACCGTCAACCTGAATTCACGCAAATCGATATCGAAGCTTCATTCTTAACACAAGATGAAATATTAGATATGATGGAGCGCATGATGACGAAAGTTATGAAGGATGCAAAAGGTGTAGAAGTGAGTGCACCATTCCCTCGTATGAAATATGCTGATGCAATGGCTCGCTACGGTTCTGATAAGCCAGATACACGCTTTGAAATGGAACTAACAGATTTATCTGAGTTTGCAGCAGGTTGTGGCTTTAAAGTGTTTACAAGTGCTGTAGAAAGCGGCGGACAAGTAAAAGCAATTAATGCAAAAGGTGCTGCGAGCAAATACTCTCGTAAAGATATCGATGCATTAACTGAATTCGTGAAAGTATACGGTGCAAAAGGTTTAGCTTGGCTTAAAGTGGAAGAAGACGGCTTAAAAGGACCGATTGCGAAATTCTTCAGTGAAGAAGATGCAAATGTGTTAATGAGCACATTAGAAGCTACTGCTGGTGACTTATTACTATTCGTAGCAGATAAGAAGAGCGTTGTTGCGGATAGCTTAGGCGCACTTCGTTTACGTCTAGGTAAAGAGCTTGAGTTAATTGACGAAAGTAAATATAACTTCCTATGGGTAACGGATTGGCCACTTCTTGAGTACGATGAAGATGCAGATCGTTACTTCGCAGCTCACCACCCATTCACAATGCCATTCCGTGAAGACGTTGAGCTACTAGAAACAGCACCAGAAAAAGCACGTGCACAAGCATATGACCTTGTATTAAACGGTTACGAGCTTGGTGGTGGGTCACTTCGTATTTACGAGCGTGACGTACAAGAAAAAATGTTCAAAGCACTTGGATTCTCACAAGAAGAAGCACAAGAGCAATTCGGATTCTTATTAGAAGCATTCGAATACGGTACGCCACCACACGGCGGTATCGCATTAGGTTTAGACCGTCTTGTTATGTTACTTGCAGGACGTACGAACCTTCGCGACACAATTGCATTCCCGAAAACAGCAAGCGCAAGCTGCTTATTAACAGAAGCTCCAAGTCCAGTTGCTGAAGCACAGCTTGAAGAGTTAAACTTAAAATTAAGCTTAAAAGAAGAGAAGTAAGAAAAAAGTCTAGGTGGTTATACTATAGCCATCTAGACTTTTTTTGAGAGGAAGTTTAAAAAGTCCGGTTTAGATAACTGTCGCATCTCATCGTTACGTATGCTAGTCCGGTGCTCGAGTAGTACTCCTACACTGCGCTCCTCCTAGCATACGTGCCTCGATTTGCTCGGTTCTCTAAATCCTCCTTTTTAAACGTGTATTTAGGAAGTTTAAAAAATCCGGTTTAGATAACTGTCGCATCTCATCGTTACGTATGCTAGTCCGGTGCCCGAGTAGTACTCCTACACTGCGCTCCTCCTAGCATACGTGCCTCGATCTGCTCGGTTCTCTAAATCCTCCTTTTTAAACGTGTATTTAGGAAGAAATAAAAGTCGGTTTACATTATGTCTTCATTTTCGAAATATGTATTTTTAGGAATTCTATAACTTTTTCTATACAAATAGTCGGAAAAACGCTAGAATACATGGTAGACCATTTTTGTAATAGGAGTGTAGAGCTGAATGTTACATCAATTTTCACGTAATGAATTAGCCTTCGGTAAAGAAGGACTTGAAATATTAAAAAATAGTACAGTCGGTATTTTAGGAATTGGCGGCGTAGGTTCTTTTGCAGCTGAAGCGTTGGCGCGTTCTGGCGTTGGACGTCTTGTATTAGTTGATAAAGATGTTGTAGATATTACAAACGTAAACCGTCAAATTCACGCTTTAGTATCTACTGTAGGACGTTCAAAAGTAGAATTAATGAAAGAGCGTATCGCAGATATTAACCCAGAGTGTGAAGTAATTGGACTAGAAATGTTTTACACAGATGAAACATATGAAGAGTTCTTTAAATACGGTTTAGACTTCGTAGTGGATGCATCTGATACGATTACGTTCAAAATTCATTTAATTAAACAATGTTTACGTCGTAAAATTAAAATTATCTCAAGTATGGGTGCAGCAAACAAAATGGACCCAACCCGTTTCCGTATTGCAGATATCTCTAAAACACATACAGATCCAATTGCGAAAGTCATTCGTACGAAACTTCGTAAAGAGGGTATTAAAAAAGGTGTAAAAGTTGTCTTCTCTGATGAAAACCCAATCGTAATTCGTGAAGAAGTACGGAAAGAAATCGTACCAGACGAAAATGCAAAAATTCGTAAAGCGAAATTACCGCCTTCATCAAATGCATTTGTACCATCTGTGGCAGGCTTAATTATGGCAAGTCACGTTGTACGTGAACGCATTAAAAATGTAGAAGTGAAACGTGTAGGGCAAGAATAAAAGAAAAGCATATATCCATTTTGGATATATGCTTTTTTATATGTATTAAAGAAATAGGGATATTTGCATTACTACTAGTTCAAATGTAAGCAATGCTAGTAAGTAATGATCATATTTATCTGATGTATAGGCGGACGTCTTTTTTAAACTGTTAATAGTGAAAAGAGCTAAAGTTAGGACGAGAATACCGAGTGTTATTTTGAAGACTATTAAAGAAATAGTAACCAGTTCCCTTTAAAAATATATGTTTATAATACCATTTTAGTAAAAAATATCCAATATGTATCGATATTTTCCTTGTATAACAGGGAGGGATATTTCGTCAATTTTTGTCAGTAAATCGATATTCCTTGTCGAATCGTCGATATAATTTCATGTACCAATATACTCTTTAACGAATAAAAACAGGGATGCCACTCAGTCAAAAAAGTGACGTCCCTGTTTTTAATTCTCTGCAGAATAAATAATATCTAAATTTCCATTTTGATCTGTTTTGAAAATGGGAGCAATCTGTTCTTCTTGTTCTTCAACCGAAACGAGTTTTCGAGCACGGTCCATAATTCTAACAAGCATTGCATAATCTTCTTCGATTGCTTGTTGTTTTTTTGAGAGTACCGCTAATTTTGCTTCCAGTTCATGATTCGTTTTTTTCAAAGTCGTGAGCTGAGCTTGTAATACTTCATTTTCAGTTTGTAACTTTGTGAGCGAAGGGTTGGTATGCTCTAAGTTTTGCAAAAATGAGATGACATGTTGCATTGTAAGATCCTGCTTGTTTGGCATAATATCTTCTGAAAACTCGGCATCGATTACGAGTTGTTTCGTTTTCGTGAAATGCTCTTTTTCTATTTTAGCTTCAGAACGCTTTAATTCTTTACGTTGTTTTTTCGCAAGCTGCACAGCATCTTCGTAATTCGATCTTACTTCAGCATTCCATCTAAAGCCGCAAGCTGCTGAAGTGCGGTTCAATGCATCGCCGACTTCATCGAATGCTTTTATTTGTGTACTGCCGCTGCGAATATGTCGTAAAACAGTTTCTGCTAAAAGGAGATCGTCTTCTTTTGTCCATGCATCTTGACGTGTTTTCATAAGCGAAACCTCCATAATGGTGACGTTTTCGCTTATGTTACCCTTTATTTTTCGTTTTATTCGAACTTTGTAATCTTTCATATACAGTAGAAAGTGCTTGCTCAAATTTCCCTGTCGTTTTCGGCTTATAATATTGTTTGTTTTTTATTTTATCAGGTAAGTATTGTTGCTGTACCCAACCATTTGGATGGTCGTGTGGGTATAAGTATCCAATGCCTCTTCCAAGTGATTCTGCGCCTTTGTAATGACTATCTTTTAAATGACCTGGGATGTCGCCTGTTTGACCGTTCCGTAAATCGTATAATGCAGCATCAAGTGCTTTATAAGCTGAGTTTGATTTTGGTGATAGGCAAAGCTCGATAACAGCATTTGCAAGTGGTATGCGTGCCTCTGGGAATCCTACTCGTTCAGCTGATTCTATAGCTGCTAGCGTACGCGGTCCGGCTTGCGGGCTAGCAAGTCCGATATCTTCATATGCCATAATAAGAAGACGTCTACCAATGCTTTGCAAATCACCTGCTTCAATAAGGCGTGCTAAATAATGAAGTGCTGCATTTACATCACTTCCGCGCACCGATTTTTGAAATGCCGATAATACGTCATAATGAGCATCTCCACCTTTATCGTGAACGAAGCTCTTTTTTTGCAAGCATTCTTCTGCGATTTCTAGCGTGATTTCCGCAGCTTTATCATCCGTTGTAAAGCTAGATAATACAGCTAGTTCAAGTGCATTATAAGCGGAACGCATATCTCCGCCTGATGCATTTGCAAAGTGATGTAATGCTTCAGGCGTAACCGTTACATCATATTCTCCAAGACCTTTTTCTTTATCTTCAAGTGCTCGTTTTAAGCCGATTAAAAGATCATCTTCTGTTAAAGCGTGTAATTCGAAGATTTGACAACGACTTCGAATAGCAGAATTAATAGCATGGAACGGATTACTCGTCGTTGCCCCAATTAAGGTAAGAAGTCCGCTTTCTAAATGAGGTAATAGAAAATCCTGTTTTGCTTTATCTAGACGGTGTACTTCATCTAAAATTAAAACGAGGTGTCGATGCATCTTTGCTTCTTGTACGACAACTTCCATATCTTTTTTATTATGAGTAACAGCATTTAATAGGCGAAAAGGGGTTCCGGTACTGCCTGCAATTGCGCTCGCAATGGATGTTTTTCCAGTGCCTGGAGGGCCATATAAAATCATAGATTGAAAATGATTTGCTTGGACCATTCGCCATAAAATCTTTCCTTCACCAACTAAATGTTGTTGTCCGATAATTTCTTGAATATTTGTAGGGCGCATTCGATGTGCGAGTGGTTGTTTCATTTTTACCGTCTCCCTTAAAGTATAATCTCTTTCTATCGTATCATTTTTTTTAGTGGAATTTGAAATAGGATGCTGTTTTGTGGGAAAAATGAATGTGAATATTTTCATTTTTCTTTCAATTGTAATAATTTCCGAGTTTTTCAATGTGATTTTATGTTATCATTTTGATACACAAGTTGAAATTTCTTATAATACTATATTATGCTATAATTTCATAGGATTTTAAATTGTGTTCTTTTATAAATAAGATATAACCAATAGAAGTGAAAATTTGAAAAGAGGTGCAAAATAGATGAAGATTTCAACGAAAGGCCGTTACGGCTTAACAATTATGATCGATCTTGCAAAAAAGTTTGGTGAAGGTCCAATTTCCTTAAAATCAATTGCGCAGGCACATGATTTATCGGAACATTATTTAGAGCAATTAATTTCACCACTTCGTAACGCTCGTCTAGTAAAGAGTACGCGCGGGGCATATGGTGGATATGTATTATCAGATCAACCGGCTAACATTACAGCTGGTGATGTAATCCGTGTATTAGAGGGTCCGATTAGTGTTGTAGAAATGATAGAAGAAGAAGAACCAGCACAACGCCAATTATGGATGCGTGTTCGTGATGTGGTGCAAGAAGTGTTAGATAGTACAACGTTAGAAGATTTAGTACGTTATGAGGAAGAAAATCACGGGGGCTATATGTTTTACATTTAATTCCTTGTGAAACGATTTGGAAAGAAGGAGATTTAATGGAACGCATTTACTTAGATCATGCTGCGACATCTCCGACTCACCCAGAAGTGGTCGAAAAGATGATTCCATATATGACAGAAACATTCGGAAATCCGTCTAGTATTCACTTTTATGGACGTCAAACGCGCCATGCAGTAGATGAGGCAAGACGCGCGTGTGCACGTAGCATTCATGCGAATCCGAATGAAATTATATTTACGAGCGGTGGTACAGAAGCTGATAATTTAGCGCTTATCGGTGTAGCACGTGCGAACCGTCATAAAGGTAACCATATTATAACGACGCAAATTGAACATCATGCGATTTTGCATACGTGTGAATTGTTAGAGCGTGAAGGGTTTGAAGTGACATATTTACCTGTTGATGAAACAGGGCGCGTTCAAATTTCTGACATACAAAAGGCATTAACAGCAGAGACAATTCTCGTATCCGTTATGTTTGGGAATAATGAAGTTGGGACGATGCAACCAATTGCGGAAATAGGTAAGTTGTTAAAAGAGCATCAAGCTTATTTCCATACAGATGCGGTACAAGCTTACGGTTTAATAGAAATAGATGTAAAAGAGTTCGGCATTGATTTATTATCGATTTCAGCTCATAAAATTAACGGGCCAAAAGGTGTCGGGTTCTTATACGCTGGTGCAAACGTGAAATTTGAACCGTTATTAATAGGCGGGGAGCAAGAAAGAAAACGCCGTGCTGGTACGGAAAATGTACCGAGTATCGCCGGACTCCAGCATGCTATTTTGTTAGCTGAAAAAACTCGTGAGCAAAAAAATGCCCAATATGAAGAGTTTAAAGATATAATGGTATCTGTCTTCAAAAATGAAGACATTACTTTCGAGGTAAACGGAAACTTAGAATATCGCTTACCACATGTGCTTAATATTAGTTTTACAGGAATGAACATTGAACCGTTTCTTGTGAACTTAGACTTAGCTGGCATTGCAGTGTCAAGTGGTTCGGCTTGTACAGCTGGTTCGATTGATCCATCACATGTATTAGTAGCGATGTTCGGAAAAGACTCCGATCAAATACGTTCATCCGTACGCTTTAGTTTCGGACTTGGAAATACGAAAGAGCAAATTGAGAAAGCGGCGTACGAAACAGTGAAAATCGTGAAGCGATTAACACAAAATTAGCATGGGAGGTGACATGATGAACAAACTACCTCAAGAAACACGTGTTGTCATCGGGATGTCCGGTGGCGTCGATTCATCTGTAGCAGCTCTTTTATTAAAAGAGCAAGGTTATGATGTAATCGGAATTTTTATGAAAAACTGGGATGACACAGATGAGAATGGCGTCTGCACAGCAACAGAAGATTACAATGATGTAATCGAAGTGTGTAACCAAATTGGTATTCCGTATTATGCAGTAAACTTTGAAAAACAATACTGGGATAAAGTATTTACGTACTTCTTAGATGAATACCGAGCTGGTCGTACACCAAACCCAGATGTAATGTGTAATAAAGAAATTAAATTTAAAGCATTTTTAGAGCATGCCATTGCGCTTGGTGCTGATTATGTAGCAACAGGTCATTATGCACGCGTTGCCTATATGGACGGCGAATTTAAAATGCTTCGCGGCGTTGATGATAATAAAGACCAAACGTATTTCTTAAATCAATTAAGCCAAGAGCAATTATCAAAAACAATGTTCCCGCTTGGTGAACTGAAGAAACCACAAATTCGTGAAATGGCGAAAGAAGCTGGTTTAGCGACAGCGGCGAAGAAAGATAGTACTGGTATTTGCTTCATTGGTGAGCGTAACTTTAAAGATTTCTTAAGTAACTATTTACCAGCACAACCAGGTGTGATGCAAACATTATCTGGCGAAGTGAAAGGAAAGCATGACGGTTTAATGTACTATACAATTGGACAACGTCATGGCCTTGGTATTGGTGGTAACGGTGATCCATGGTTTGCTGTTGGGAAAAACTTAAAAGAAAACATTTTATATGTTGATCAAGGATTCCATAACGAACTTCTATATGGTGATGAAGTTATTGCTACGAATATCGGCTGGGTAAGTAATGAAGCGAAAGAAAAAGAATTTAAATGCACAGCGAAATTCCGATACCGTCAAGAAGACAATAAAGTAACGGTTCAAATCGTTGATGAAAATACAGTTCGTATTCTTTGTGACGAACCAATTCGTGCAATTACACCAGGACAAGCAGTTGTTTTCTATGATGGAGATGAGTGCTTAGGCGGTGCTACAATTGATGAAGTGTACCGTAGCGGTAAGAAATTGGATTATTTAGGATAAAACGAGAAGCCTCTGCCGATTCGCGGTTAGAGGTTTCTTTTACATAAAGCGAATTTTCGTTCGCTTGGAAAATACATTCTTTGTTATAATTTGTTGTAGAGGTGAAGGACATGTCAAACAAACTTGAAACAGGTATTCAATATATGCAAGAAGGAAACTGGGAAGAAGCTGCTAAAAATTTCACAGAAGCAATCGAAGAAAATCCGAAAGATGCGCTTGGATACATTAATTTTGCAAACTTATTAGATGTACTTGGTGACAGTGAGAGAGCGATTTTATTTTATAAACGTGCATTAGAGCTAGATGATAAATCTGCGGCTGCTTATTATGGATTAGGTAATGTATATTACGGTCAAGAGCAATTTGCAGAAGCTAAAGCTGTATTTGAACAAGCGATGCAGGCTGGCTTACAATCAGCTGATGTAACATTTATGCTAGGTATTACGCATGTGCAACTTGGAAATGATCGTCTTGCACTGCCGTTTTTACAAAGAGCAACAGAATTAGATGAAAATGATGTAGAAGCTATGTTCCAGTGTGGACTTTGCTTTGCGCGATTAGAACATATTCAAGAAGCGAAACCTTATTTTGAAAAGGTATTAGAAATGGATGAAGAGCATGCGGATGCGTATTATAATTTAGGCGTTGCGTACGTATTTGAAGAAAATAACGAGAAGGCTCTTGTTTTATTTAAGAAAGCAATTGAAATTCAACCAGATCACTTTTTAGCTGGTAATGGTGTTCGTTTATTAGAGCAAGAAGCTGAATAAGATGAAAATATAGTTAATGGGTAGTTATCCCTCATCTAAATAGGTGGGGGATGTACTGCCCATTAAATCGAAACGAAACCGGAAAGGAGAGGAAAGATGGGAAATCAACATGCAATGGATTTGTTTGAAGAAGAGAAAAAGTTTATAAAAGCGCAAGTTCTTCATACCATTTTCCACAACGAAGAAAACCTCTATTCCGTTGTCAGTATGAAAGTCATTGAAACGAATGAAACGTACGACGAAAAAAAAGTAATGATAAACGGTCATTTTCCCCGCATGCATGAAGATGAAGTGTTTACATTGACAGGACATTTTAAAGACCATCCGAAGTATGGGAAACAATATTTAGTTGAAACATTTAAGAAAGAATTGCCGCAAACAAAAGCTGGTATGGTGCAATATTTAGCGAGTGATTTATTTAAAGGGATAGGAAAGCGTACAGCTGAAAAAATTGTGGACCATCTTGGGGAACATGCTATTTCTAAAATTATGGATGATCCTGAGGCTTTAAATGGTGTTGTCAACAAGCAAAAAGCACAAGAAATTTATGAGACAATTGTTGAACATCAAGGGCTAGAGAAAGTAATGAGCTTTTTAAATGGTTACGGTTTTGGAACGAAGCTTTCTATTAAAATTTACCAGCAATATAAAGAGATGACATTAGAAGTAATTCGTAATAATCCATATCAACTTATTGAAGAAGTGGACGGAATTGGTTTTGGAAGAGCGGATGATATAGGACGTGCGTTAGGGATATCGGGTAATCATGATGATCGTGTACGTGCGGGATGTTTTTATACGTTAGAAAATGTATCATTGCAACTTGGCCATGTTTATATGGGAAAAGATCAACTTGTAAGAGAAACGATGTCACTTTTAAATAATCAAGAAGGAAGAGTGACAGAGGAAGACATTATAGGTTGCATTGAAATGATGCAAAGTGAAGGGAAAGTCATCATAGAAGAAGAACGGATATATTTAGCATCGTTATTCTACTCTGAAAAAGGTGTTGTAAAGTCTATTCGTAGGCTTATGAATCAAGAGGAAACACCTTCATTTCCTGAAGCAGAAGTGTTAAAGACGTTAGGTGAAATTGAAGAACAACTGAATGTGCAGTATGCACCGCTTCAGCAAGAAGCAATTCAAACGGCACTTCATAAACCGATGATGTTACTGACAGGTGGACCAGGGACAGGGAAAACAACAGTTATTAAAGGGATTGTTGAAATGTATGCGTCACTTCACGGGCTATCGTTAAATCTGAATGAATACAGTGATGATAATCCATTTCCGATATTATTAACGGCTCCAACAGGAAGAGCAGCGAAGCGAATGAGTGAATCAACAGGGCTACCAGCTTGTACAATTCACCGTTTACTTGGCTGGACGCCAGAAGGGTCTTTCCAGCGTAATGAAACGGATCCGGTACAAGGAAAATTGCTCATTATTGATGAATTTTCAATGGTTGACATTTGGCTTGCCAATCAGCTGTTTAAGTCATTGCCGACTAACATTCAAGTTATCGTTGTAGGCGATGAAGATCAGTTGCCATCTGTAGGACCTGGTCAAGTGTTGAAAGATTTATTGAATGCAGGTGCAGTTCCAACGGTAAAGCTTACTGAAATTTATCGTCAAGCGGAAGGCTCATCAGTTATTCAACTTGCCCATGCGATAAAAAATGGAACGCTTCCTCCAGATTTAGCGCAAAACCAAAAAGATCGTTCATTTATCGGTTGTACAGGAGCTCAAATTGTTGAGGTTGTTAAGAAGGTTTGTGAGAATGCTAAGACAAAAGGGTTTAGCGCAAGAGATGTACAAGTATTGGCTCCGATGTATCGTGGACCTGCCGGTATTAATGTATTAAACGAAGCGTTACAAGAAGTGTTTAATCCGAAAAGGGAAAAAAGTAAAGAAATTGCTTACGGTGATGTTGTATACCGACGAGGCGATAAAGTATTGCAGCTCGTTAATCAGCCGGAGAGCCAAGTGTTTAATGGTGATATCGGCGAAATTGTTTCGGTGTTTTATGCGAAAGAGAACGTTGAGCAACAGGATATGATTATCGTTTCATTTGATGGAATTGAAGTAACGTATACAAAGCCAGATTTAAATCAAATTACGCATGCCTATTGCTGTTCGATTCATAAATCGCAAGGTAGTGAGTTTCCGATTGTGATTATGCCGATAGTAAAAAGTTACAATCGTATGTTACGTCGTAATTTAATTTATACAGGTATTACAAGAAGCAAGAAGTTCCTTATTATTTGCGGAGAGGAAGCTGCTTTCCAGTCTGGTGTAAATCGCCTTGATGATGCAATGCGTCAAACGACTTTAGCTAGTCGATTGCAAGAAGCACAAGGAGAAGTACAGATGGTAACGGTAAATGGCGAAGAAATGGACGTGGAAAACATTTCACCGTATGATTTCATGTAACAAGGTGAAATTATATAGTGAAACTTTCAAACGTATAACGTTGAAAGGCTCCAGCAATGTATAAATGAATGCGGTTTGGACATAATGGCGAATAGAATCTGGGAGAATGTAAGGAGATGAAAGCCATATGTTCATTTGTCCAAATTGCAAAGGGAAAGACATTGGAAAAATAGGTGTCAACCAATTTTATTGCTGGAATTGTTATATCGAATTATCGGTTTCAAAAGGGAAAATCCATACGCATCAAGTAGAAGAAGATGGTTCATTAAGCTCTCTTGATGATTTATTTGATGAGAATGAAAGAACGATCGGATAACGAAAAGGGGGATTTACTTTGAATCTACGCAATTCATTAATCGCATTAGGTGTTGGAGCGGCAGCATATCAATATGCTCGCAAACAAGATATGTTCTCAAAACGCAATATGAAAAAAGCACGTAAGATGATTAAATCTTATTTATAAGCATAAAAAACTCCCTTCATCATAAGGGAGTTTTTTTATGCACTTGTATGCAAATATAAAAGTCCGATTTCAGAGAAGAGATAAGATAGGCCGTAACATCCAACACCAAGCATGCCGTAATGAAATAATTGCTTCGCTCTTTCTTTTCGTGAGGAACGAATAAAGAAACCTTTCCAAATACCAAACCCGATACAAATCCATTCAAGAATCATAAAAAGTGCTGATAATACGAGCATAAATAAAACCATTATGAGCCCTCCTGATTATATTGTTTCACGCTGCATTCTCAGGGGTGGTTGTCCTTGTTATGTTATGTATATGTACGTCTTTACAAAACAGTATGGTCTACATGAAAAGATTTTAAAACTTTCGCACATAACCTACCCTATTTATTTTCAAAATAAAGGTGGAGGAGGTTTTTCGTGTGAAGAATCTTAAAATAATTTGGATATATCGTTTAGGATTATTGTTACTTGTATTTCTTTGTTTGCTCGTCTTTCTAAAAATTAAGCCGCTATGGGCACCGATTATTTTTGTATGTAAAGTGGCCATTACACCGTTTCTTATTGCGTGTTTTATTGCGTATTTATTGCATCCTTTAATTGAAAAAATTCATAAGGAAGGGATGCCACGCACACTCGCTATTTTGCTCATTTACATCCTTTTCTTTGGCGGAATTGGTTATGGCATTTATAAAGGAACGCCAGTTGTAATTAAGCAATTACAAGAAATCAATGAACAATTCCCGCAGTTTACAAAAATGTATGATTCTTGGATGGATGGCGTTACGGAACAAACAGCGAATTTCCCGTCCTTTATTCATGAAAAGGTGAAACAAATTTTTGTCGGGGTAGAAACGAAGATACAAGCACTTTTAAATAAAGTGATGAGCACAGCTCGTGGTGTACTAGATTCGTTACTCATTATTTTCTTAATTCCGTTCATTGTATTTTACATATTAAAAGATTACGGTGAGTTTTATCATATCTTTTGGAAACTTGTCCCAAGTAAGTGGCGTAATACAGGGCAAATGCTGGCGAAAGAAATTGATAAATCACTTGGGAGTTATATTCGAGGACAATTATTTGTTTGCTTAGTATTAGGGGGCGTCTCTGCTCTTTCCTTTTGGTTTATCGGTATGAAATATCCATTGTTACTCGGGATTATTATTGGGGTGACAGATATAATACCGTACTTTGGTCCTATTTTAGGAGCGATCCCGACATTAATGATTGCGGCAACGGTATCAACGAGTTTACTTATTAAAGCGGGGATTACGATTGCTATTTTACAATTCGTTGAAAGTAACATTTTATCCCCTTATATCGTTGGTAAGTCGCTTCGCATGCATCCTGTTATTATTATGCTTGCATTATTAGTTGGGGGAGAAGTGGCAGGAATTGTAGGGTTATTAATATCAGTTCCTGTTTTAGCTGTCATTCGTACAGTAATCGTTCATGTAAGGCCTCTTTGGAAAAAAGAAGATGCGTAATAGGAAAGCCCTCTATTTATAAAAGTAGAGGGCTTTCCTTATTTAGAGAGTTGCTTGTTTATTTGTTGAACGAGAGAGCTTACATCATTTGTTTGAATATGTTTTATTCTTTTCCATTCATTATCATACATAAAGATAATTTGATTGTTGAAAAGACGCTTTTGTTCTTTTAGATTAGAAATTTTTACGAAAGAGTACTCTTCAAATAATGGGTTCTTACTTACATCTGGTCCATAGAAAAAGAGTCGTTTGTCCGTTAAAATTAACAATCCTGGCCTTGCAACGGAACGATAAATAAATATATCTAATGAACAGGCCGCATAAAATAATATTATTTCGTCAGTCGTTAACATATTTTTAGCTTTATTCAATAAGGTTGTCATTATGATCGCCCCTTTATTATTGATAATTTGATTATAACAAAAATAAAATATTCAGAAAAGTGCACGAGAGTAGTACAATTTAGTAATACATGCATAATATATGAAAAGCTGTTAAGAATGAATAGTAGAATAGCTATGCTTAATAAGCAATTGATATAATATAAATGATTATCTACATTGACAAACTTAAGAGAATTCTATTATATTTAGTCATATAATACATTAAATCAATGACGGAACAAGTATGTTACAGTCCATTTATAGAGAGAAGCTTCCATATGGCTGAAAGAAGCTTTAAATGAAGGGTAACAGAAAGCTAATCCTGAGAGCAGCTAATCACTGCCGTCTTGCCACGTTACGGCACCATGAGGTGATGAATTGATTGTTATAATCAATTCATAATTAGGGTGGTATCGCGAGTTAACTCTCGTCCCTTTTATAGGGGCGGGAGTTTTTTATATTTAAGGAGGAAAATACAATGAAACAACTAACAGGCGCACAAATTCGTCAAATGTTTTTAGACTTTTTCCAAGAAAAAGGGCATGCAGTAGAACCTAGTGCATCACTAGTTCCACATGAGGACCCATCTCTTTTATGGATTAACAGTGGTGTAGCAACATTAAAAAAATATTTTGATGGACGTGTAATCCCACAAAATCCACGTATTACAAATGCTCAAAAATCAATTCGTACAAACGATATTGAAAACGTAGGGAAAACAGCTCGTCACCATACATTCTTTGAAATGTTAGGAAACTTCTCAATCGGTGATTACTTTAAAGAAGAAGCAATTACTTGGGCTTGGGAATTCTTAACGAGCGACAAATGGATCGGATTCGATAAAGAATTACTATCAGTTACAATCCATCCAGAAGATGAAGAAGCATTCACAATTTGGAATGAGAAAATGGGCGTTCCAAAAGAGCGCATCATCCGTTTAGAAGAAAACTTCTGGGATATCGGTGAAGGACCAAGTGGACCGAATACAGAGATTTTCTATGACCGCGGAGAAGCTTACGGTAATGACTTTAGTGACCCAGAATTATATCCAGGCGGAGAAAACGAGCGTTACTTAGAAGTATGGAACCTTGTATTCTCTCAATTTAATCATAATCCAGACGGTTCATATACACCACTTCCTAAGAAAAACATCGATACAGGGATGGGTCTAGAGCGTATGACATCTATCGTTCAAGATGTGCCTACAAACTTTGACACAGACTTATTCATGCCAATGATTGGCGCAACAGAAACAATCTCTGGTGAGAAATATCGTAATGGTGACTTAGAAAAAGATATGGCGTTTAAAGTAATCGCTGACCATATCCGTACAGTAACATTCGCTGTTGGTGACGGCGCTCTTCCATCTAACGAAGGTCGTGGTTATGTATTACGTCGTTTATTACGCCGTGCTGTTCGTTACTCTAAGAAATTAAACATCAACCGTCCGTTCATGTTTGAATTAGTACCGGTTGTTGGAGAAGTAATGAAAGACTTCTATCCAGAAGTACTTGAAAAGAAAGATTTCATCGCAAAAGTTGTGAAGAATGAAGAAGAGCGTTTCCACGAAACACTTCATGATGGTGAAGCAATTTTAGCTGAAGTTATCGCAAAAGCAAAAGAAGAAAAAACAACTGTTATTTCTGGAGTAGATGCGTTCCGTTTATATGACACATACGGTTTCCCAATTGAATTAACAGAAGAATATGCAGAAGAAGCTGGTATGACAGTTGATCATGAAGGCTTTGAAAATGAAATGGAAAAACAACGTGAGCGCGCACGTGCTGCTCGTCAAGACGTTGATTCTATGCAAGTTCAAGGCGGTGTCCTTGGAGAAGTGAAAGTAGCGAGCGAATTCGTTGGTTACGGTACAGTTGCGACAGAAAGTAACGTTGTTGCACTTGTGAAAAACGGCGAATATACAGACAGCTTACAAGCTGGTGAAGAAGGACAATTAATGCTTGATGTAACACCATTCTATGCTGAGAGCGGTGGACAAATTGCAGACCGTGGTTACCTTCTTGCTGACGGTGTGAAAGTTCTTGTAAAAGACGTACAAAAAGCACCAAACGGCCAAAACTTGCACAAAGTTGTTGTTGAAGAAGGTACATTAACGAAAGATGCAGCTGTGAAAGCTATTATCGATACGAAAAACCGTGGTAGCGTTGTGAAAAACCATACAGCAACTCACTTACTACACCAAGCTTTAAAAGATGTACTTGGAACGCACGTTAACCAAGCAGGTTCTCTTGTAACTTCTGAACGTTTACGCTTTGACTTCTCTCACTTCGGTCAAGTACAAGCTGACGAATTAGAAAAAATTGAGCGTATGGTAAACGAGAAAATTTGGGAAAGTATTGATGTTGAGATTTCTCAAAAAGCAATCGAAGAAGCGAAAGAAATGGGTGCAATGGCATTATTCGGTGAAAAATACGGTGATGTTGTACGCGTTGTACAAGTTGGGGATTACAGCTTAGAGCTTTGCGGCGGTTGTCACGTGGATAACACAGCTTCTATCGGTATTTTCAAAATCGTTGCTGAGTCTGGTATCGGTGCAGGAACTCGTCGTATTGAGGCGGTAACTGGTAAGTCTGCATACGAATTAATGAACGATCAAGTAGGTTTATTAAAAGAAGCAGCAGGAAAAATGAAAACAAATCCGAAAGATATTTTAACAAGAGTAGATGGTTTATTTGCTGAAGTAAAACAACTTCAAAAAGAAAATGAATCTCTTGCAGCAAAATTAAGTAACATTGAAGCTGGAAACTTAACTGATTCAGTAATGACAGTTGATGGTGTGAACGTATTAGCGGCAAAAGTAAATGTTGCAGATATGAACAACTTACGTACAATGATGGATGACCTGAAAAATAAATTACAATCTGCAGTTGTCGTATTAGCGTCTGTAAATGATGATAAAGTAAACATTTTAGCTGGCGTAACGAAAGATTTAATTAGCCAAGGATACCATGCTGGTAAACTTGTGAAAGAAGTAGCTTCTCGTTGTGGCGGTGGCGGTGGTGGCCGTCCTGATATGGCACAAGCGGGCGGTAAAAACCCAGCGCAAGTTGAGGAAGCTTTAGCGTTTGTGCAAGAGTACGTTAAATCTGTTTCAAAATAAAGAGATAGTAGTGTACAATGGTAGGGAGAGGAGAAGTTCTTCTCCCTATACTTACTATATAAGTGAGGTGCTTGAAATGGACGGTTTTGATAAAACAATGAAGTTTAGCATTCAAGATGAAAAACAGAGTGTCCATGTAAATGATGTACTTTTAACTGTGTATGATGCACTTCAAGAAAAAGGCTATAATCCGATTAACCAAATCGTCGGTTACTTATTAAGTGGAGACCCAGCATACATACCTCGCCATAAAGATGCACGAAGCATCATTCGCAAGCTTGAGCGTGATGAATTAATTGAAGAGCTTGTGAAGTCTTACTTGAAACATCATCGTGAGGAGTAATTTATGCGGATATTAGGTTTAGATGTAGGTACAAAAACAGTCGGAGTTGCAATTAGCGACGAGATGGGCTGGACAGCGCAAGGACTTGAAACAATTAAGATTAACGAAGAACGAGGTCAATTTGGTTTTGACCGCATTTCTGAGTTAGTAAAACAGTACGATGTGGACAAGATAGTAGTAGGTTTACCTAAAAATATGAATGGTACAATTGGCCCGCGTGGTGAAGCATGCCAACAATTTGCAGAAAACCTACGAGAGCTGTTACAATTAGACGTTGTAATGTGGGACGAGCGTTTGTCAACAATGGCAGCGGAACGTCTGCTCATTTCAGCCGATGTAAGCCGTAAGAAGCGAAAGCAAGTAATTGATAAGATGGCTGCAGTCGTAATCTTACAAGGATTTTTAGATAGTAAATAAGAGGTGACCAAAATGGAAGAAAATCAAATTACAATTGTAGACGAAAAAGGTAACGAACATTTATGTGAAATTATTTTCACTTTTGACGCTGAAAAATTTGGCAAAAAATCATACGTAGTCTTCTCTCCAATCGGTGAAGTAGACGAAGATGGAGACCAAATTTATGATGCAATGGCTTATGAGCAAAATGAAGAAGAGGGCGGAACTTTACTTCCAATCGAATCTGAAGAAGAGTGGGAAATGGTACAAGAAATGTTCAACACTCTAGCTGATGAGCAAGAAGCTGAATAATAAGTACTGAAGAGGTGGACGATATATCGTCTACCTTTTTTATATGTAAAATGAAAGATTTTTTGTCGAAACTGCGCAATCCTTTGTAGTATAATGAGACGGATTGTAGAAAAATAAACTATCTGTCAAAAATGATAGGTACGTTTATTGTGATTTTTCATTGTGTTGTATAGAAAAATGTACATATGGCCTACAATTGAATAAGGAGGAAGAGTTTTGGTAGAGAATCAAGTGAAAAAGAAGCGTAGACGCATTTTTTTATTTTCGATTATTGCACTGCTTTTAGTTTGTGGTTCAGTCTATGCGTATATTTCATCCGCATTAGGACCAGTTGATAGCGGGAATAAAAAAGAGATTGAAGTAGAAATTCCAAAGGGATCATCTACTAGTAAAATTGGTGAGATTTTAGAAGAAAAAGGTGCTGTGAAAAACGGTACAGTTTTTAGTTTTTATACAAAGGCTAAATCTAAAAATTTACAAGCAGGTACATATTTATTAAATCCTTCAATGAGTGCGAAAGATGTTATTGAGCAAATGTCATCAGGTAACGTACATCGTCCAGCACTTTATAAAGTGACGATAAAAGAAGGTGCGCAAGTAACTGAAATTGCAGAAACGGTTGCAACCGAATTAAAGTGGAATAAAGATGATGTCGTACGTCAACTAAACGATAAAGCGTTTATTCAAAAAATGCAGCAAAAGTATCCGAAGTTGTTAACGGATAAAATCTTTGATAGCAATATTAAATATCCATTAGAAGGTTATTTATATCCTGCGACATACTCTTTCTATAAAAAAGATACGTCGTTAGAAGAAATTGTAATTTCTATGCTTGAGAAGACGAATGCAATCATCGTTCAAAACGAGGCAAAAATGAAAGCGAAAAACTGGGATGTTCATCAGCTTTTAACATTGTCTTCACTGATTGAAGAAGAGGCAACAGGCTTTACAGATCGTCAAAAGATCTCTAGTGTCTTTTATAATCGTTTAGCAAAGGGTATGCCTCTGCAAACGGATCCAACGGTATTATACGCACTTGGAAAGCATAAGCAACGTGTACTATACGAGGATTTAAAGATAAACTCACCGTACAATACGTATGTTGTAAAAGGATTGCCAGTTGGTCCGATTGCAAACTCTGGCAAACATTCAGTGGAAGCGGCGTTAGAGCCTGCTCAAACAGATTATTATTATTTCTTAGCTGCACCAACTGGTGAAGTGTACTATGCGAAAACATTGGAAGAGCATAATGCATTAAAGCAAAAATATATTACGAAAAAACAGTGAAATGGGGAGGGATAGCGAAAAAGGTCGCACATCCCTCTTTTTTGTGGTAAAATATATCGGGTTAAAAACTGGCAGAAGAATCGTTTTTAATATCAAAACGGGACGTACAAGCTAAGGGTAAAGCTGGCTTGTATTTTTATTGCATTCTATGTGTGAAAAGACGTCATAGAGGCACTTCTCCATGTAAATAAGGAGGACCATTATGGAGGATGCAGTTAACGAGTACCTATTATCATTTATTGATCCGAAAGATAAATTAATTCTTGAAATGGAAGACTATGCGAAAGAAAACCATGTGCCGATTATGGATCGACTTGGAATGGAATTTATGTTGCAATTTTTACGTTTAATTGGACCGAAAAGCATTTTAGAGCTTGGTACAGCAATTGGCTATTCTAGCATTCGTATGATGCAAGCTATTCCAAATTCTCGCATTGTGACAGTTGAGCGCAATCGCGAGCGATATGAAAAAGCACTTGAATATATAGAACGTTCACCAGTTAAAGAGCGTATTTCCGTTATTTACGGTGATGCGTTAGAAACAGGCGAGCAAGTAGAAGAACATGGAACATTTGACGTTATTTTTATTGATGCAGCAAAAGGACAATATCGTCGCTTTTTTGACTTATATGAACCGTTATTAAATCCTGGTGGCGTAATTATTTCAGATAATGTTATGTACCATGGCCTTGTAACGACTAAAGAGAAAATTGAAAACAGACGTACACGTGGTTTAATCCGTCGTATTAAGACGTACAATGAATGGCTTATGAACCATGAAGGATATGATACAACGATTTTCCCAATTGGTGATGGAGTAGCTGTTAGTAAAAAGAGAGGGTGACCAAGGTATGAAGAAACCTGAATTGTTAGTAACGCCAAAAGCAGTGGCGGATATCGAACCTCTTGCGAAAGCAGGAGCGGATGCGGTAATGATCGGTGAGCAAAAGTTTGGTTTACGTTTAGCAGGGGAATTTTCACGTGAAGATGTGAAACAGGCTGTGAAGATTGCACATGAAAATAGTGTAAAAGTATACGTAGCAATGAACGCGATGTTCCACAATGATAAAGTTGAAGACTTAACAGATTATGTTACATTTTTAAACGAAGTACATGTAGATGCAATTGTTTTCGGAGATCCAGCGGTATTAATGGCGGTTCGCGAAGTTGCACCAAATATGCAATTGCACTGGAATACAGAAACAACAGCAACAAACTGGTTTACTTGTAACTACTGGGGACAAAAAGGAGCAAAACGTGCTGTATTAGCTCGTGAGCTTAGCTTAGATGAAATTGTTGAATTAAAAGAAAATGCAGAAGTGGAACTTGAAGTACAAATTCACGGTATGACTTGTATGTTCCAATCGAAGCGTTCATTAGTAGGAAACTACTTTGAGTATCAAGGACGTCATCTTGACATTGAAAAGAAAAAATATGAAGAGAATATGTTCTTATATGACCCAGAGCGTAACAATAAATATCCAATTTATGAAGATGAAAATGGTACTCACATTATGAGTCCAAACGATATTTGTTTCATTGATGAGTTAGAAGAGCTAATTGATGCTGAAATCGATAGCTTAAAAGTTGATGGTGTACTAAAAAGCTCTGAATACATTATTGAGGTAACGAAGAAATATCGTAAAGCAATTGATTTATGTGTAGAAGATCGTGATGCGTATTATGACGTGAAAGACGATTTATATAAAGAGATAGAAGAAATGCAACCGGTAAATCGTCCGTTAGATACAGGATTCTTTTTTAAAGAGACGGTTTACTAAACGAGGAGGGTGTAGGAAATGACTGTACAAGAAATTTCACGAGTGATCGATGGCAAACGTGTTATTGTGAAGAAACCTGAACTGTTAATCCCTGCGGGTAACTTAGAAAAATTAAAAGTAGCTATCCATTACGGGGCAGATGCTGTATATTTAGGTGGACAAGAATTTGGTCTTCGTTCGAATGCAGGTAACTTTACACTGGAAGAAATGGCAGAAGGTGTGGAATTTGCAAAGAAATATGGAGCAAAAATATATGTAACAACAAATATCTTTGCACATAATGAAAATATGGACGGGCTAGAGGAATATTTAAAAGGGATTGAAAAAGCTGGCGTAACGGGAATTATCGTTGCTGATCCACTTATTATTGAGACTTGTAAACGTGTAGCGCCTTCTGTTGAGGTGCATTTAAGTACACAACAATCACTATCCAACTGGAAAGCAGCACAGTATTGGAAAGAAGAAGGTTTACATCGTCTTGTATTAGCTCGTGAAGCAAGCTATGAAGAGATGAAAGAAATTAAAGAAAAAGTGGATATTGAAATTGAGGCATTCGTCCATGGTGCAATGTGTATCGCATATTCAGGAAGATGTACGTTAAGTAACCATATGACAGCGCGTGACTCTAACCGTGGTGGTTGTTGTCAATCTTGTCGCTGGGACTATGATTTAGTTCAAACAGTATCACAACATAAAGATGCAAAAGAGCTTCCTTTATTCCAAGAAGAAGATGCTCATTTTGCAATGAGTCCAAAAGACTTAAATTTAATTTTATCAATTCCGAAAATGATTGAAATTGGAATTGATAGTTTAAAGGTTGAAGGACGTATGAAATCAATCCATTACGTAGCGACTGTAGCGACAGTATATCGTAAAGTAATTGATGCATATTGTGCGGATCCTGATAACTTTGAGTTTAAACAAGAATGGTTAGATGAGCTGGATAAATGTGCAAATCGTGATACAGCTCCTGCATTCTTTGAAGGGGTTCCAGGACATCAAGAGCAAATGTTTGGAAATCATAGTAAGAAAACAACGTATGATTTTGCTGGTTTAGTGTTAGATTATAATGAAGAAACGGGCATCGTAACGATTGAGCAACGTAATCATTTCAAACCAGGACATGAAGTGGAGTTCTTTGGGCCAGAAATAGAAAACTTTACACAAACGGTGGAGAAAATTTGGGATGAGGATGGAAACGAATTAGATGCAGCGAGACATCCGTTGCAAATCGTGAAATTCAAAGTGGATCAACGAGTGTATGTGAATAATATGATGCGCAAAAGCATACTTCAATAAGAAAGAGTGGTAGTCGAATGGGGACGAATAAGCCTGTTGTAATTGGAATTGCTGGTGGTTCGGGATCAGGTAAAACGAGTGTAACGAAAGCGATTTTTGACCATTTTAAAGGTCATTCTATTTTAATCTTGGAGCAAGATTATTATTACAAAGATCAAAGCCATTTACCAATGGAAGAGCGTTTAAAAACAAATTATGATCATCCGCTTGCGTTTGATAATGATCTGTTAATTGAACATTTGCAGCAGTTGCTTGCATATGAGCAAATTGATAAGCCTGTATATGACTATACATTGCATACGCGTTCAGAAGAAATTATTCCAGTTGAGCCGAAAGATGTAATCATTTTAGAAGGAATTCTTATTTTAGAAGATCCACGTCTTTGTGAGTTAATGGACATTAAGTTATTCGTTGATACAGATGCAGATCTTCGTATTCTGCGCCGCATGCAGCGTGATATTAAAGAACGCGGTCGTACGATGGATTCAGTTATTGATCAATACGTAAATGTTGTACGTCCAATGCACAATCAATTTATTGAGCCTTCTAAGAAATTTGCGGATATTATTATCCCTGAAGGTGGACAAAACCACGTTGCAATTGATATTATGGTTACAAAAATTGCAACAATTCTTGAACAAAAAGTAAATTTGTAATAGCATAGTAAAAGATATACGGTAGGAAGGGATTTTTTCCCTTCCTATCGAATACAATGAAACATGCAACCTCATCTATATATAGGTGAGGGCATATTTATATCAACTTTCCATACATATCTTCTTTATATAAAGAAGAATTGGGAATACGGGGTTGTATGTGACAACTCCGCTAGTACAGGCGTGCTAGAAACCTCCGCTCTACATATAAGCGGGGGAGTTTTCATATGGAACTCCTCTTTTTTTCGGGGGATTGGTATATAAAAGGAGTGGAAAATATGGCAACAGAAAAAACATACCCTATGACGCAAGAGGGTAAGCAAAAGCTAGAGAACGAACTTGAGGATTTAAAAACGGTAAAACGTAAAGAGGTTGTAGAGCGCATTAAGATTGCACGTAGCTTCGGAGATCTTTCTGAGAACTCTGAGTACGATGCTGCAAAAGATGAGCAAGCATTCGTAGAAGGACGTATTACACAATTAGAAAACATGATTCGTAACGCAGTTATCATCACAGATAACGGTGAAGAATCTACAGTTGTTACATTAGGTAAAACAGTAACATTTAAAGAATTACCAGATGGAGATGAAGAAGCTTACACAATCGTAGGTAGCGCAGAAGCAGACCCGTTTGAAGGAAGAATTTCTAACGATTCTCCAATCGCAAAGAGCTTATTAGGCAAGCAAATTGGTGAGAAGGTAGCAATCCAAACTCCAGGTGGAGAAATGCAAGTAGAGATTATCTCTGTAAAATAATTAAAAATCACTCGTGTAAAAGCGAGTGATTTTTTTATTTGTATAAAAGATGAAACACTCCGTCCAAACTATAGTAGACGAGGTGTTTTTGTATGAAAATAAACCGGAGAATTATAATTGTTCTAATTTGTTTTATAAGTGTCATGTTTATCTTATTTTGTCGTTTAATTCAAATACAAATTATAGATACGGAGTCATTTACGGATCGTAAGATTAATTTAATTGAAAAAAGTGTTACACAACGGACGCAATCCATTACGGTAGATGATGGACGAGGTCATTTTATAGATCGAAACGGTAAGGAAATAGGCGAGGAAAAGTACCCTGTTTTAATTGTTTTTCCATTTCTACAAATAAAAAATGACATGTTAGAGAAAATTGCGCATATCATTGGTGTGTCGAGACAAGAGATTGAAAGTCAAATGAAAGATAAGAAAAGCGCATTTATCATACAAAGGGGAGATAGACCATTTCGATTGGCACGCGAGCAGATGGAGAAGGTAAATCAATTAAATGTATTAGGTATGGTAGCAGCTGAAGTTCGTTTACGGCAAACTGGCAGGGTGAATCATTTAATTGGCAATGTGGGTGAGAATGAACGAGAATTTCAAAAACGATACGGAGAAGTAAGAAAAATTTCAAAGCAAACGCCAATTGGCATTTCAGGATTGCAACAATCATTTGATGAGTTTCTTTTGACCGATGGAGAGACGAAAGTATTGTATCAGGTGGATCGGCAAGGAGAACCGATTTTTGGAAAACAAGCGAAATACACGGCACCTGGAAATCCGTTTTACCCAGTGAAGATTCAAACTACTTTACATAACGAGTTACAGCGAAAAGCAGAAGAAGTAGTTGAAGCAAGCGAAATAAAGAAGGGGGGATTAGTGTTACTTGATGTAAAGAAAAATGAAATTTTAGCGATGGTCAGCAAACCATCTGTACAGATGAAAGATGAAAGGCTATATAAAACTACACTTGAAAATCAAATGTTAACACCACATTTTCCTGGTTCTGTTTTTAAAACAATAGTTGCAGCCGCAATGATTGATCAAAATGAAAATATTTTTAATCGCAGATTTAATTGTAATAAAGATTTATATGGTGAAGACCACCCACAAGTTATGATGGGGACACTTAGTTTTAAAGAGAGCTTTGCTAGAAGCTGTAACAGGACATTTTCAGAGTTAGGTAACGAGTTAATACAAAAGGATAAGATGGTGTTAGAAACTTACGTAGCAGCTTTAGGAGCCGCTGATAAGGTTGGATGGAGAGGTTCTGTATTTCATACAACTCACTTTGAGCAAATGCCAGAGGAGAAGAGTGTTACGATTTGGGGGAATGAAGGGAATAAGAATAATAAAAAAGCGGTAGCACAAACAGCAAGTGGACAGAAAGATGTACGCATGTCACCTCTAGCGATTGCCAATATGATGGCGACAATTGCTAGGGATGGAGAAAAAATGGAAGTAAAAGCTGTTGAAAAGATAATGTATAAAAATGGAACAGACTTTTATACATTTGAAAACCATGCATTAGGTGGAAAGCAGCTTCCGTATGAAACAGTGAAAGCATTACAACAGTTATTAAGGAGCGTTGTAACAACGGAGAAAGGAACAGGAGCCGCATTCAGGTCGTTACCACTAAGTGTCGCTGGAAAATCTGGGACAGCACAAACAGGGAAAGGGACGAAAGAGAATCGTTGGTTTGCAGGTTATTTTCCATATGAAAATCCAAGATACGCTTTAGTTGTCGTGGATATAGAAACGAATAGCAATGTAAATAAAGTTACACCTATTTTCAAAGCTATCGTAGAATCAATCTATCGATTAGAGAAGGAAAAGTAATCTTGCAATTTATAGTGAAATCTATTCATTTCATGAAAATATTATTGTAAATGTTCAACCTTTCTAGATTTAATGTTACAATAGCAAGTATGAAAAACTGCATGGAGGTTTGAAGAATGGCAGGAGGATCTAGATTCCAACAGAAACAACAAAAACGTCGTCAAAACGGTGTTTTAAATATTGCAATCGCAATTGTATTAATATTAGTAGCTATTGTATCCTATCAATTGTTTGTTCCTGAAAGAAAAGAAGAAGCGTCTCCTAGTGACAAAAAAGTATCTCAGCAAACAACGAAAGAGAATAAATCTGAGAAAGCTAAAGGAAAAGAAGAGACGAAGAAGAACGAGCAAGAGATGGCAGAGGCTAAGAAGAAAGAAGAAGAAGAGAAGCTAAAGGCTGAAGAAGAACAGAAAAAAGCTGAGGAAGAAGCGAAAGCTAACGAGAAAGTACCAGCTGAAAAAACACAGCCAAAGGCAACTGACGCTTATACGAAATCTTCTTGGAAGCCAGTAGGTACAGAGCAAGGTGCAACACCTGCGATGACGTTTAAAAAAGGTACAGCAGATTGGAATGAGATGAACCAAGCAATTTCAGCTGCAATTGACGTTCCAGTAGAGCAATTAGTTATTCATCGAATCGGAAATAACGGTAAAAATAAAGCTTACGGTAACGTACAAGATAAACAATCAGGTAAAAGATATTATGTAAATATTGATTGGGTAGAGAATGAGGGCTGGAAACCAGTACTTGTTCAAACTCTAAACTAAAAAAAGAGAAGCTCCTAAGGAGCTTCTCTTTTTTAGCGTAATTTTTTTAATTTAAAATGAACAACCGCGCTATAATACGGTCTTTTGCTTTCAGGATCCATAACCATTTGATGTGAGATGTGATGAACTTCAAGCATAAGTGCTTTATTATTATCAATTTGTTCACTAATTTTTCGTTCTAAAGAAGCTAAGTCTCCCGCTTCAAAAAACTCTACTTTATCTTCTAACATTTCAAAGGTAAATGACATGAAGACGGCCCCTCTCCTATGTAATCAACTATAGTGTAACAAAGAAAAGAAGGAAATACCATGTACATTTCAATTGACATTTTTAGAAAGAGGGAATATCATACTGATAAAACCGATAAGAAAAAGGGGAATTTTTATGGGTACAGAATTTAATGGTTTATTTGATGAGTGGGCTCATACGTACGATTCATTTGTACAAGGCGAAGATATACAATATAAAGAAGTTTTCGCCCATTATGAGGATATTCTAGAGGATGTAGTTAACAAGTCATTTGGTAATGTATTAGAATTTGGTGTTGGTACTGGTAATTTAACAAATAAATTATTACTTGCTGGCCGCACAGTTTACGGTATAGAGCCATCACGTGAAATGCGCATGATTGCAAAAGAGAAATTGCCGCAAGAGTTTTCCATTACAGAAGGTGATTTTCTTTCATTTGAAGTCCCAAATTCAATTGATACCATAGTAAGCACCTATGCATTTCATCATTTAACAGATGATGAAAAAAATGTAGCAATTGCGAAGTATAGTCAATTGCTAAACAAAGGTGGTAAAATAGTGTTTGCTGATACGATATTTGCAGATCAAGATGCATATGATAAAACTGTTGAAACAGCAAAACAAAGAGGTTTTCATCAGTTAGCAAATGATTTGCAAACGGAATACTATACACGTATTCCAGTCATGCAGTCTATTTTTGAAAACAATGGCTTCCATGTAACGTTTACGAGATTAAATCATTTCGTTTGGGTAATGGAGGCAACTAAGCAATAGAAAGAGGGATTAGATTGAGAATTGCTGTAATTGGAGCAATGGAAGAAGAAGTACGTATTTTACGTGACAAATTAGAACAAGCAGAGACAGAAACGGTTGCGGGTTGTGAATTTACGAAAGGACAATTAGCAGGACATGAAGTAATCTTGTTAAAGTCTGGTATTGGTAAAGTAAATGCAGCGATGTCAACGACAATTTTATTAGAAAGATATAAGCCTGAAAAAGTAATTAATACTGGTTCAGCTGGTGGATTCCATCATTCTCTAAATGTTGGAGATGTCGTTATTTCAACAGAAGTTCGTCATCATGACGTAGATGTAACAGCATTTAACTATGAGTATGGTCAAGTACCAGGAATGCCGCCTGGATTCAAGGCTGATGCAGCATTGGTTGCATTGGCTGAGAAATGTATGCAGGCAGAAGAAAATATTCAAGTTGTAAAAGGTATGATTGCAACAGGCGATTCATTTATGAGTGATCCGAACCGCGTTGCAGCAATTCGTGATAAATTTGAAAATCTTTATGCAGTAGAAATGGAAGCAGCAGCTGTTGCGCAAGTATGCCACCAATATGAGGTCCCATTTGTTATTATTCGTGCACTTTCTGATATTGCTGGTAAAGAATCAAATGTTTCATTTGATCAATTTTTAGATCAAGCAGCTCTTCATTCTACAAACTTTATCGTAAAAGTACTAGAAGAGTTAAAGTAATGTAACAAAAAGGCAACTGTCTCATATAAAGAAAATACATACAGTTGCCTTTTCTTTATTGGCAAATAAGGGGGAGAACACGATGAATATATATCGTGGAGTTCATGAGTTAATTGGTCATACACCAATTGTAGAAATTACTCGTTTTTCACTTCCAGAAGGGGTCCGTTTATTTGCAAAGCTTGAATTTTATAACCCAGGCGGAAGTGTTAAGGATCGGCTAGGAAGAGAATTAATCGAAGATGCGCTAGAAAAAGGGCTTGTAACCCAGGGTGGAACAATTATTGAACCGACTGCTGGAAATACTGGTATTGGACTGGCACTTGCAGCGTTACAACATGATTTACACGTTATCGTTTGTGTACCAGAGAAATTTAGCATTGAAAAACAAGAATTAATGAAAGCACTAGGCGCAACGGTCGTGCATACGCCGACTGAGCAAGGAATGACCGGTGCAATTGCAAAAGCAAAAGAGTTAGTAAATGAAATACCGAATTCATACTCTCCAAGTCAGTTTGCGAATGAAGCAAACCCACGTGCATATTTCAAAACATTAGGTCCTGAACTTTGGTCGGCACTTAACGGAGAGATTAACATATTTGTTGCAGGAGCAGGAACTGGTGGTACATTCATGGGGACTGCATCTTATTTGAAAGAAAAAAATATAGATATAAAAACGGTTATTGTCGAACCAGAAGGATCCATTTTAAATGGTGGTAAAGCTGGGCCGCATGAAACAGAAGGGATTGGCCTTGAATTTATCCCGCCATTTTTGAAAACATCTTATTTTGATGACATTCATACAATTTCTGATCGAAATGCTTTTTTACGAGTGAAGGAATTAGCGCAAAAAGAAGGACTGCTCGTTGGGAGCTCTTCCGGGGCGGCATTTCATGCAAGTTTACTTGAAGCAGAGAAAGCGGCACCAGGTACAAATATTGTCACGATTTTTCCTGATAGTAGTGAGCGCTATTTAAGTAAAGACATATACAAAGGATGGGAATAAAAAATGAGAGCAAAGACAAAGTTAATTCATGGTATTCGCATAGGAGAACCTTCAACTGGATCTGTAAATGTACCGATTTATCAAACAAGTACGTACAAACAAGAAGCAGTTGGTAAGCATCAAGGATATGAATATTCACGTACAGGCAACCCAACACGTGCAGCTTTAGAAGAAATGATTGCTGTATTAGAAAACGGTCATGCTGGTTTTGCATTTGGTTCAGGAATGGCTGCTATTACAGCTACAATTATGTTGTTCTCAAAAGGTGATCATGTTATTTTAACAGATGATGTGTATGGTGGAACGTACCGCGTTATCACAAAAGTATTAAACCGCTTCGGTATTGAGCATACATTTGTAGATACAACAAAATTAGAGGAAGTTGAAGAAGCAATCCGTCCAAATACGAAAGCGATTTATGTGGAAACACCAACGAACCCGTTACTGAAAATTACTGATATAAAGAAAATATCTACTCTTGCTAAAGAGAAAGATTTATTAACAATTATTGATAACACATTCATGACGCCATATTGGCAGTCGCCGATTTCTTTAGGAGCAGATATTGTACTTCATAGTGCAACGAAGTATTTAGGAGGTCATAGTGACGTAGTTGCAGGTTTAGTAGTTGTAAATAGCCCGCAATTAGCAGAAGACCTTCACTTTGTACAAAATTCAACGGGAGGCATTCTTGGCCCACAAGATAGCTTCTTGCTACTTCGTGGTTTAAAAACATTAGGAATTCGAATGGAAGAGCATGAAACGAATTCACGCGCTATTGCGGAGTTTTTAAATAACCATCCAAAAGTAAATAAAGTATATTACCCAGGCCTTGAGTCACATCAAAACCATGAACTTGCAACAGAACAAGCAAATGGATTTGGTGCTATTATCTCATTTGATGTAGATAGCGAAGAAACATTAAATAAAGTACTTGAGAAATTACAATACTTTACACTTGCTGAAAGTTTAGGAGCAGTAGAAAGTTTAATTTCTATCCCATCTCAAATGACACATGCATCAATCCCAGCAGATCGTCGCAAAGAATTAGGAATTACAGATACATTAATTCGAATTTCTGTCGGTATTGAAGACGGGGAAGATTTAATTGAAGATTTAGCACAAGCGTTATCATAATAAAAATGCACT
>NZ_NVEC01000064.1:54985-57860 GCF_002571225.1 Bacillus sp. AFS059628
AGTGCATTTTTATTATGATATTTTGTGAAATATTTCACAAAATAGACATACACAAATGAAATCATTTCATGTATATTAAGTTCATGAAATGTTACTCACGAACAAACTTGTGAAATGTTTCACAAACAATGAGGTTCATGTAGGAAAGCAACTCTATTTTTTTTTTGCGCTAATCGGGACTTATTATGACCTATAGGGTCTTATTTAGTCCAAGATAGCAGAATAGGAGGAATTTACATGGTAGTCAAAGAGAAAGTTGTAAATGAAATGCAGGAAGTAAAAGAGATGGTTGATACGTTAGTGAATAACGGTCGAAAGGCTTTACAAGCATTAGAAAGTTTTACACAAGAGCAAATTGACAACATTGTTCATGAAATGGCATTAGCAGGTGTTGATCAACATATGCCCCTTGCGAAGTTGGCTGTTGAAGAAACAGGTCGTGGTGTATACGAAGATAAATGTATTAAAAATATTTTTGCTACTGAATATATTTGGCATAGCATAAAGAAAGATAAAACAGTAGGGATTATTCACGAAGATCCTCATGAAGAAATAATAGAAATTGCGGAACCGGTCGGTGTAGTAGCTGGGGTAACGCCAGTAACGAATCCAACATCGACAACGATGTTTAAAGCATTGATTGCGATAAAAACGAGAAATCCAATTATTTTCGCATTTCATCCTTCCGCACAAAAATGTTCCATTGCAGCGGCGAAAACAGTATATGATGCAGCAGTGAAGGCGGGGGCACCAAAATATTGTATTCAGTGGATTGAAAAACCTTCTGTCGAAGCAACGAAACAATTAATGAATCATGAAGATGTTGCGCTTGTTTTGGCCACTGGAGGAGCAGGAATGGTGAAATCAGCTTATTCTACTGGAAAACCAGCGCTAGGTGTAGGTCCTGGTAATGTACCATGTTATATAGAGAAATCAGCGCGTATAAAACGAGCAGTTAATGATTTAATTTTATCCAAAACATTTGATAACGGCATGATTTGTGCATCAGAACAAGCAATCATTGTAGATAAAGAAATTTATGATGCTGTGAAAACAGAAATGATTGCAAATGATTGCTACTTTGTAACAGAGGAAGAGAGAAGAAAATTAGAAAAACTTGTTATTAATGAAAATACATGTGCGGTAAATAGTGATATTGTAGGGAAATCCGCACAGTATATTGCTGCATTAGTTGGAATTAATGTACCTGAAAATACAAAAATGCTTGTAGCTGAAATACAAGGTATCGGAGCAGCATATCCACTATCTCGTGAGAAATTGAGTCCAGTATTAGCTTGTGTAAAAGCAAATTCATTAGAAGAAGGATTTACATATTGCGAAGAAATGTTAAACCTTGGTGGTTTAGGACATTCAGCAGTCATCCATTCTGTAAATAAAGAAGTGCAAAAACAATTTGGATTACGTATGAAAGCTTGCCGCCTTATTGTAAATGCTCCTTCATCACAAGGTGGAATTGGTGACATATATAATGGATTTATTCCATCACTTACGCTTGGTTGCGGATCCTACGGGAAAAACTCGGTTTCTCAAAATGTAACAGCGACGCATTTATTAAATATAAAAAGGTTGGCAAATAGAAAAAAGAATATGCAGTGGTTCAAATTACCACCAAAAATTTATTTTGAAAAACATGCGACAGCATATTTAGCAAATATGCCTAACATTTCACGTGCATTTATTGTAACGGACCCAGGAATGGTTGAGCATGGATATGTAGATACGGTCTCGCATTATTTACGCAAACATGCAAATGATGTGAAAGTGGAAGTTTTCTTTGAAGTCGAGCCAGATCCATCAGATGAAACTGTTTTTAAAGGTGCGGAAATGATGAGAAGTTTTCAGCCAGATGTAATTATTGCACTGGGTGGTGGATCAGCTATGGATGCAGCGAAAGGGATGTGGCTTTTCTATGAGCATCCGGAAACAACATTCTATGGGATTAAGCAGAAGTTTTTAGATATAAGAAAACGTACATGTAAATATCCGGAATTAGGAAGTAAGGCACAATTTGTTGCCATTCCAACAACATCAGGAACAGGATCAGAAGTGACACCATTCGCAGTTATTACAGATAAGAAAAATAATATAAAGTATCCACTTGCAGATTATGAATTAACGCCAGATGTAGCAATTGTTGATCCACAATTTGTAATGACAGTACCACCACACGTAACAGCTGACACTGGGATGGACGTATTAACGCATGCAATTGAGGCGTATGTATCTATTTTAGCAAATGACTATACAGATGGATTAGCGTTAAAGGCCATTGATCTCGTATTTAAATATTTACCAAGAGCATTTAAAGATGGAAATGATGAAGAAGCACGAGAAAAAATGCATAATGCTTCTGCAATCGCAGGAATGGCATTTGCCAATGCTTTTCTAGGTATTAATCACAGTTTAGCACATAAAATTGGACCGGAATTCCATATTCCGCATGGGCGTGCGAATGCAATACTTATGCCGCACGTAGTTCGCTATAATGCTATTAAGCCAAGAAAACACGCGTTGTTCCCAAAATATGAGCACTTTGTAGCTGATGAACGCTATGCACATATTGCGAGAATGCTCGGGCTCCCAGCAAGTTCGGCGGCAGAAGGTGTGGAATCACTTGCCCAAGCAATTATTGAACTTGGAAAAAGCTTAAATATTAATATGAGTATTGCAGGACAAGGAGTAGATAAAGACCAATTTGAAGAGGTTGTTGGATTATTAGCAGAAAGAGCTTTTGAAGATCAATGTACGACAGCTAATCCAAAACTCCCCCTCATTTCAGAGCTGAAAGAAATTTATATGAAAGCATATAAAGGTGAGTAATGGTTATGAAAGAGTGAACTGCACCCCAATTGTT
>NZ_NVEC01000065.1 GCF_002571225.1 Bacillus sp. AFS059628
CTCAAAATTCAGCGAAAGCAAAGAATTTAGGTGGGGGTCGGGCTGCCCATAAAAGTCCGATTGGTGAGTGCTAATAATCAGTGGGGGATGAACAAAACCCCCACTGATTAAAGTTTCACTTTATACGAGATATAAAACAAATTTCAAATACGAAAAATCCAATTGCGGCTCATGCTTTATCATTTGATCGATTTGAAATTGTTTACGGCGCGCATCAAACAGAAATTATTTCTCCTAAAGATAAAGCGCAATTCATCAATCTTGTTAAAAGTAAAAATCCACACATTGAAATGAAGTAAAAGAGTGGCTCGGAAGCCACTCTTTTACTTTGGATTTGTCATATAAGGTTGTACATGAATCATACATAGATCCCGGAACTTTCCTTCAGCAGTTGTGACAATGACGACTGCTCTTCCGGCACTTTTTCCAGTAATCGTTACCGTATCGCCTTTTGGATACATTGTGATGACATCACCATTCATATTTGTCCAAATAAGTTCTTTATTCGTCGCTTGCATCGGCAACACGGAAGCTGATAACTCAGTGCTTTGTCCCGTTCTTATTTTCAACTTATTTTTTCCCATATGAACACCAATGACTGACATAACAGAAGGAGCAATTGAAATTTTAGGTGGATTAGGTTGTATGTTCAAACAAGACGCAGAAGTATTTGTGATAGGTGAAAATTTTCGTGTTTGTTGTTGCTGGAAAGCCGCTAACATGTTGGAGTCCCCTTTCTGTATAAGTGCTGATAGTATTACTATAAAGGAGTAGTGTTATGTTTAATTTAACGAAACATAAAGAAATTGTTAAATTCGAGCAGAAGATTGTCGAACTTTGATAAAGTGAAACTTTAATCAGTGGGGGTCTTACTGCACGTTAATGCGGGATAAAAAGAAAGCTCTGCTGATACGATAACAGCAGAGCTTTCCCTCTATAGATTATGACTATGTTGTTTTTCGAAATTCTCAAATTGCTCTTCAACTTCTTTTGAAGGTTGTGTTAGTAAACTAACAATTACGATAGCTAGTAAACTAATAGCGAAACCTGGAATCATTTCATATAAGAAATCTTTTAAGAATTTGAATTGAGTCCATATAATAACAGTAGCGGCACCAGAAATCATACCAGCAAGCGCGCCCCATTTCGTCATACGTTTCCAATATAAGCTTAATAAAATAGCAGGTCCGAATGAAGAACCAAAACCAGCCCAAGCGTATCCAACAAGAGCTAAAATCGTATCATTTTGTTTAAATGCTAATGCGCACCCAACTAATGCAATAACAAGCACAGCCATACGACCGACAAATACAAGCTCTTTATCAGAGGCAGAGCGTTTAAAGAATGTACGATATAAGTCTTCCGTTACGGCACTAGAAGTAACGAGTAACTGAGATGAGATTGTACTCATAATTGCTGCTAAAATAGCTGCTAATAAAAATCCAGTAATAAGTGGATGGAATAAAATTTTTCCTAGTTCAAGGAAAATTGTTTCTGGGTTAGATAATGTTAACCCTTGTTGTGAATAGTAAGCAATACCAATAAGACCAGTAAACATAGCTCCGACAACAGAGAAAATCATCCAGCTCATACCAATTCTTCGTGCGCTTTTCAGTTCTTTTACAGATGAAATCGCCATAAAGCGTACGATGATATGAGGTTGTCCAACATAACCAAGGCCCCATGCGAATAAAGAAATCATTCCTAAAGTAGAGGCACCTTTAAAAATATCTAGACGTGTTGGATCTACAGAACGAATTGTATCAAATGCAGGTCCAAGTCCGTTCGAATTCATAATTGTTACGATAGGAACAAGAATAAGAGCGACTACCATAATGATTCCTTGCACGAAGTCTGTCCAACTTACTGCTAAGAAACCACCAAATAATGTGTAAGCTACAACAACGCCTGCAACAATGAATAATCCAACGTGGTAGTTCATACCAAATGAATTTTCAAATAATACAGCGCCTGAAACTAATCCTGAAGCTACATAAAAAGTAAAGAAAATCATAATAACAAGTCCGGATACTAAGCGTAGCATATGAGATTTGTCGTGGAAACGGTGTTCCAAAAATTCTGGGATAGTAATAGAGTTGTTTGCAATTTCAGAGTAGGTACGTAAGCGAGGAGCAACATATAGCCAGTTTGCGTATGCGCCTAGTGTTAGGCCGATTGCAATCCAACTGCTACTTAATCCAACGCTAAACATTGCACCGGGTAGTCCCATTAAAAGCCAACCACTCATATCGGATGCTCCAGCGCTTAATGCTGTTACTGCGGGGCCTAGTGTACGCCCGCCAAGCATATAATCTGTTAAGTTGGACGTTCGTTTATAGGCGAAATAGCCAATGACTAACATCCCGAGCATGTAAATAGAGATTGAAGTTAAAGTTAACATCTGCGTACTCATGTAGTTCCCCTTCCTTTTGTCATGTCTTTTGATGCGTTATGCATATTTATAATCTATCATGATTATTCTGAAAAATCCATACAGAAATATGAATTTTCAGAAATGTAAGCGTTTTTTGATATCATTTTACTTTTTTAATATATAATATTCATACAAAAAACCTTATTTTTAATAGAGTATTTATTATATTTACATAAAAAGAGGTTGTTTTGTCAATATAATATTGAAAGGAGAGAAAAATAAAATTTTTTAAAAAGTATTGACTTATGAAAAAAGTTAAGTCTATAATGAGTGCAACTTAAAAAAATGCAAGCGTTGATGAAGAAGAGTACACATGATGAACATGTCAGAGAGCTGATGGTTGGTGCGAATCAGTATGGAATTGATGTGGAATGGGCTTCGGAGCTTCCAAACCGAAACGAAAGAAGTAGGCTTTGGCGACATGATCTCATCGATACAAGAGACACGTATTGTTTTTGATACGGTAAAGTGCGTTACATTCGTAACGAATTAAGGTGGCACCACGGGAGTACCCGTCCTTTCTATAGGATGAGTACTCCCTTTTTGTGTACAAAAAATTAAATAAATGAAATCGTTGAAGTAAGAAGAGTACGTATATTGGAGACGTTACAGAGAGCCGGGGATAGGTGGGAGCCCGGTGCGGTGCCATATACGGAATGGGCTTACGAGAGGTATGCTGAACAATTCTTTTCAGTAGGCAACCCGGGTTCCGCCGTTACAAGGATAAGGTATATATTTTGTACCTGAATAAAGCGGGATGCTTTTGCGTCCAACATGAGGTGGTACCACGGTAAATTTATCGTCCTCTACATATTTTCGATATGTAGGGGACTTTTTTATTTTTCAGACTGAGGTGAAAGGCATGATGACAAAAGAGGAATTTATGAAGCAAAAAGAACAGGGAAGAGCATTTCTAGTAATCTCTGAAGAAGAAGGAGATAGCATTACGCCAATTTCTTTATATAGACGTATGAAAGGAAAGAAAAAGTTTTTATTAGAAAGTTCGCAGCTTCATCAAGATAAAGGACGCTATTCTTACTTAGGATGTAACCCATATGGTGAAGTGAAAAGTGTTGGTACAGAAGTAGAACGAACGATTTACGGCCGGGCAGAAAAGTTGCAAGGTAACGTACTACAAGTGTTAGAAGGAGAAACCCGGTCAGCTCAAGTAGACAGTCCATTTCCATTTTGCGGAGGAGCAGTTGGTTATATTGGCTATGACGTCATTCGGCAATATGAAAACATTGGAGCAGATTTACATGATCCATTGAATATTCCAGAAGTACACCTTTTATTGTACCGTGAGTTTATCGTGTATGACCACTTACGCCAAAAATTATCATTTGTATATGTATGCAGGGAAGATGATTCAGCAGATTATGAAGAAGTATATGAAAGATTGCAAGTATACAAAGAGCAAGTGTTACAGGGAGAAGAAGCGGAAGTAATTGAAACAAAATCGACATTATCATTCACTTCTTCTATAACAGAAAAAGAATTTTGCGTGATGGTAGAAACGGCGAAAGAATACATTCGGGCCGGGGACATATTCCAAGTCGTATTATCCCAGCGTTTGCAAAGTGAATGTATTGGTGATCCATTCGCGTTATACCGAAAACTACGAATAGCCAATCCATCACCATATATGTTCTATATCGATTTTCAAAATTATGTTGTACTCGGTTCCTCGCCGGAAAGTTTGTTATCAGTAAGAGAAGATAAAGTGATGACGAATCCAATTGCTGGTACGAGGCCGAGAGGGAAGACAAAGCAGGAAGATACGGAAATTGAAAAAGAGCTGTTAGAAAATGAGAAAGAACGAGCGGAGCATATGATGCTTGTGGACCTTGGGCGGAATGATATTGGCAGAGTAAGTGAAATTGGTTCCGTGACGATAGATAAATATATGAAAGTAGAAAAATATTCTCACGTTATGCACATTGTATCTGAAGTTTACGGAACATTGCGAAAACAAATGAGTGGATTTGATGCATTAGCGTATTGTCTACCAGCAGGAACAGTGTCAGGCGCTCCGAAAATTAGAGCGATGGAAATTATAAATGAGTTAGAGAATGAAAAAAGAAATATATATGCGGGGGCAGTTGGATACGTTAGTTTTTCAGGGAATCTTGATATGGCGCTCGCCATTCGAACGATGGTCGTAAAAGATAAAAAAGCATACGTTCAGGCAGGAGCAGGAATTGTTTACGATTCAGACCCAATAGCTGAATATGAAGAAACGTTAAATAAAGCAAGAGCGCTTTTGGAGGTAATGAAATGATTGTACTAATTGATAATTACGATTCATTCACATATAACTTGTATCAACTGTTAGGTCAATATGAAGAAAATATTGTAGTCGTAAGAAATGACCAAATAACGATAGAACAATTAGAAGAAATGAAGCCGAAAGGAATTGTACTTTCACCAGGACCAGGAAAACCAGAGGATGCTGGCATTTGTATCGAAGTGATTCGTCATTTTTATAAGAACGTTCCCATATTAGGTATTTGTCTTGGTCATCAAGCGATTATAGCAGCATTTGGAGGAGAGATTGTAAGAGCAGAACGTATTAAACACGGAAAAACATCTCGTGTGAAACATAATGGAACTTCAATCTTTTCATATGTAACACAGCCATTAACAGCGATGCGTTATCATTCCCTTGTTGCAGCGCAGACAAGTTTGCCAGAGTGTTTTGACATACTAGCGACAGCGATGGACGACGGAGAAATAATGGCAGTTCGTCACAATTATTATCCGCTATTCGGATTACAGTTTCATCCGGAATCAATCGCAACAGAAGAAGGCGGAAAGTTAATACGTGCCTTTTTAGGCGAAGTGAAAAAGGAGGAAAGAGTATGAATAACTATCTTCGTAAATTAGTGGAGGGGCAACATTTGACAGAAGAGGAAATGTATAGAGCAGGGCTTCTTTTATTAAATGAAAACATATTGGAAAGTGAAATTGCAGCTTTCCTAGTATTACTGAAAGCGAAAGGTGAAACAGCAGAAGAAATATACGGCCTCGTTCGAGCGCTTCGTGACAAGGCATTACCATTTTCGAACCATATACAAGGAGCGATGGACAATTGCGGGACAGGTGGTGACGGTGCCCAAACGTTTAATATTAGTACAACATCGGCATTTGTACTGGCGGGAGCTGGTGTAAAGGTTGCCAAACATGGTAATCGTGCTGTTTCTAGTAAAACAGGAAGTGCAGATTTATTAGAAGAACTCGGTGTAAATATTAGCAGTACGCCAAACGAAATTGATTATTTACTAGAGCATGTCGGAATCGCATTTTTATTCGCACCAGCGATGCATCCAGCATTAAGACGCATTATGAAAATAAGAAAAGAATTAAACGTGCCGACGATCTTTAACTTAATTGGTCCTTTAACAAATCCGGTGAATTTAGAAACACAATTTGTCGGCATTTATAAACGAGATATGTTACTACCAGTTGCGCAAGTATTACAGAAACTAGGAAGAAAACAAGCGCTTGTCGTAAACGGGAGTGGTTTTTTAGATGAAGCATCATTACAAGGAGAAAATCACGTTGTCATTTTAAAAGATAATGAAATAGTAAAAACGAGTATTGAACCTGAGAAATACGGTTTCAAAATAGTGAGAAATGAAGAGATTAGAGGCGGGAATTCGAAAGAGAATGCAAAGATTACGCTCGGAGTATTAAGCGGAGAAAAGAGTGTTTACCGCGATACTGTTTTATTCAATGCAGGTCTAGCTCTTTTTGCAAATGGAAAAACGGAAACGATTGAAGAAGGAATTACACTAGCGGCACATAGCATTGACTCTGGAAAAGCATTAGCCAAACTAAACTTATTAATTACAGCAAGTAATGAGAAATTAGAAAGGGTGAATTAACGTGGGGACGATTTTAGACAAAATTGTAGACCAAAAGAAAAAGGAAGTGGCGGCATTATATGAAACGTATATACCAGTAAAAGAAAGTAGAAACACACATTCACTTGTAGAAGCATTACAGCAGTTTACTGTCATTGCAGAAGTAAAGCGAGCATCACCATCAAAGGGAGATATCAATTTACACGTTGATGTACGAAAACAAGTAAAAACATATGAAGAATGCGGCGCAGGAGCAGTTTCTGTTTTAACAGACGGTCAGTTTTTTAAAGGATCGTTTCATGATTTACAAACGGCGAGAGAAGAAAGTAACATTCCGCTTTTATGCAAAGATTTTATAATAGATAAAATTCAAATTGATAGAGCGTATGAAGCTGGCGCAGATATTATTTTACTAATCGTAGCGGCGTTAACGGAAGAGAAGTTAAAAGAGCTGTATAGTTACGTACTAGAAAAAGGATTAGAAGCAATTGTTGAAGTTCATGATGAGCAGGAATTAGAAATTGCGATCCAATTAAATCCGCACGTTATCGGTATTAACAACCGTAATTTAAAAACGTTTGAAGTGGATTTAAACCAAACGGAAAAGCTCGGGAAACGATTAAATGAGGAGAAATTACTTTGGATTAGCGAAAGCGGGATTCATTCAAAAGAGGATATTATTCGTGTTAAAAAAGCAGGAGCAAAAGGTGTATTAGTTGGGGAAGCGCTTATGACATCATCTTCTATTCGTAACTTTTTTGAAGATTGTAAGGTGAACATATGAAAGTGAAAATTTGCGGCATCACTGATATGGAAACAGCAAAACGTGCTTGCGAATACGGAGCAGATGCACTCGGATTTGTTTTTGCAGAAAGTAAACGGAAAATTACTCTGGAGCAGGCGAAAGAAATTATTACGGAACTTCCGGCACACGTGTTAAAGGTTGGTGTTTTCGTAAATGAATCAGTAGAGGTAATCCAGAAAATTGCAGATGAATGCGGGTTAACGCATGTGCAACTACATGGGGATGAAGATAATCATCAAATTAAGAGATTGAATATTCCGTCTATAAAAGCTCTCGGAGTAACTTCAGAGGCCGATATGAAAAACGCTCAAGCATATGAAACGGATTATATATTGTTTGATAGCCCAAAAGAAAAGTTTCACGGTGGAAATGGAAAGAATTTTTCATGGGAACTACTCGCACATATGCCAAAAGAGTTGCGAGAGAAAACGATATTAGCTGGTGGATTAAACGCTCTTAATATAGAAGAAGCAATTCGAACTGTTCGGCCATATATGGTCGATGTGAGCAGCGGAGTAGAGACAGAAAGAAAGAAAGATGTAGAGAAAATAAAACAATTTATTATAAAAGCGAAGGAGTGTTCCAAATGAACTACGCATATCCAGATGAAAAAGGACATTACGGTATATACGGAGGACGATACGTTCCAGAAACGTTAATGCAATCTGTACTAGAACTAGAAGAAGCATATAAAGAAGCGATGCAAGATGAGGCGTTTCAAAAGGAATTAAATCATTATTTAAAAACGTACGTCGGAAGAGAAACACCGCTATATTATGCTGATAATATGACGAAGTATTGCGGCGGTGCAAAAATTTATTTAAAACGTGAAGATTTGAACCATACAGGAGCTCATAAAATTAACAATACAATCGGTCAGGCACTACTTGCAGTACGAATGGGCAAGAAAAAAGTTGTCGCTGAAACAGGGGCAGGACAACACGGTGTTGCAACCGCTACTGTATGTGCTCTACTCGGATTAGAATGCGTCATCTTTATGGGAGAAGAAGATGTGAGACGTCAAAAATTAAATGTGTTCCGAATGGAATTACTCGGAGCGAAAGTAGAAAGCGTAGCAGCAGGTAGCGGCACATTAAAAGATGCGGTGAACGAGGCGCTTCGCTACTGGGTTTCACACGTGCATGATACACACTACATTATGGGATCTGTTCTCGGACCGCATCCATTCCCACAAATTGTTCGTGATTTCCAAAGTGTAATTGGGAAAGAAACAAAAAAACAATATGAAGCGTTAGAAGGGAAGTTACCAGAAGCTGTCGTTGCTTGTATTGGCGGCGGTAGTAATGCGATGGGCATGTTTTATCCGTTCGTGCATGATGAAGAAGTTGCTCTTTACGGCGTAGAAGCAGCTGGAAAAGGCGTTCATACAGAAAAGCACGCAGCGACTTTAACGAAAGGAAGCGTTGGTGTTTTACACGGATCGATGATGTATCTTCTGCAAAATGAAGAAGGGCAAATTCAAGAAGCTCACTCTATTTCAGCAGGACTTGATTACCCAGGTGTTGGGCCAGAACATAGTTTACTAAAAGATATTGGACGCGTTTCTTATCATTCCATTACAGATGAAGAAGCGTTAGAAGCATTTCAATTATTAACGAAAAAAGAAGGGATTATTCCGGCTTTAGAAAGCTCGCATGCTGTCGCATATGCATTAAAATTAGCGCCGAAAATGAAGAAAGAAGAAGGACTTGTCATTTGCTTATCTGGCCGCGGAGATAAAGATGTAGAGAGTATAAAACGTTATATGGAAGAGGTGTAAAAAATGGGAGTAGAAAAAATTAAAGCAGCGTTTGAAAATGGTAAGAAAGCATTTATTCCGTACGTAATGGGCGGAGATGGTGGCCTTGAAAAATTAAAAGAAAGAATTCGTTTTCTAGACGAAGCAGGAGCAAGCATCGTTGAAATTGGTATCCCGTTTTCAGATCCAGTTGCAGATGGTCCAACAATTCAAAGAGCAGGGAAACGAGCGCTAGATAGCGGTGTAACAGTAAATGGTATTTTTCAAGCATTGATAGAGGTAAGGAAAGAAGTGCAAATTCCGTTTGTACTCATGACATATTTAAATCCAGTACTCGCATTCGGAAAAGAAAGATTCATCGAAAACTGTATAGAAGCAGGTGTAGACGGCATCATCGTTCCAGATTTACCGTATGAAGAACAAAATATTATTGCCTCGTTACTGCAAGAGGCAAACATGGCGCTAATTCCACTCGTTACCGTAACGAGCCCAATTGAGCGAATCGAAAAAATTACGAGTGAATCAGAAGGATTCGTCTACGCCGTTACAGTAGCGGGCGTAACAGGCGTACGTCAAAACTTTAAAGATGAGATTCATAGTTACTTAGAAAAAGTAAAATCACATACGCATTTACCGGTAGTGGCAGGGTTCGGTATTTCAACAAAGGAACATGTAGAAGAAATGATTACAATATGTGACGGCGTTGTCGTTGGAAGTAAAGTTATTGAGCTGTTAGAAAATGAAAAACGAGAAGAAATATGTGAATTAATACAGGCAACAAAACAAAAAGAAGAGGCATAAGTCTCTTCTTTTTGTTTTACGAAATAAATGTTAAAATATACAGAAAATACATATAATTTAGAGGGTGAGAAAGCATGCTAAGACGGAAACTACTATATCTTCTTTTAACTGTACCACTATACGCTTGGCTCATTAGCATGACGAAAATAGAGTTGATGGCTCTATTTTTAGGATATGTATTCATCTTTTCCAACTTAAATCGCATTCAAGAGCAATCTATTTTAGAAATATGTATATTTTCGATTAGTATAGAACTATTTAGTATCGTTTCGATTGTATTATTAAATGAATTATTCCGCTGGATCCATTCATTTGAATTCATGAAATTTGGAAATGTTGTATTGCAAGTCATATGTGCTTATATTGTGTTTGTTCTGTTAAACAAAATGGTCGGACAGCAGACAGTTTTTCAGGATAATAGAAAATGGGAGTGATTAAAAAAGGAGCCATTCGGTTCCTTTTTTTGTATCTGTTGCAAAAACAATTGAAATTTACGGCATCTGTTATATAATAGTTAAAAATTGTATTTTTAATGAAAAGAGATGATAACATGTCCATATTGTTGGCACTTATCCCAATTATGATGATTTTCATTTGTTTATTTTTATTTAAACAAACGTCATTAAGATCCTCTTTAATTGCTTACGTTGTGTCTGTTGGAATCGTTTTACTCTCGCCAACGTTTCAACTAGGGATAAGTCAAACTGTGCACGCAACGATTAAAGGTTGGTTAATTTGTTTTATTGTCGGATACGTTTTATTTTTCGGTATTTTTTTATTTCACCTCATGAACAAAATGGGGTACATCGATCAAGTAGCACGTTTTCTAGAAGAAGTGACACACGATCGTTTATTACAAATGCTTCTTATGTGTTTTGGTATTTGTCCACTAATTGAATCAGTAAGTGGATTTGGAATTGGCTTTATGGTTGCAGCACCTATTTTTCTATCATTAGGCTATAAACCGTTTCAAGCTGTACTACTTTCATTTATTGGTTTACTAGCTAGTTCATGGGGGGCAATGGCAACTGGTACGATTATCGGTTCGCAGCTTATAAATATGCCGCTTACAACACTTGGGACAAATACGGCACTACTAAGCATTCCGATGTTTGCTTATTTTGTCATTCTTTCCTTACACGTTGTAGGTGGCTGGCAGGCTGTGATTGAAAAGTGGAAAGAAGGATTCGGTTTCTTTTTATTATTCTCTCTCGGAATCTATCTTTCTAACGCATACGTAAGTGTTGAACTCGCAGGTATATTAAGTTCTATCGTTACAATTACATTTGGCTTTCTTATCGTTAAATTAAAAGGAAAAAACGAACAAAACCTAATAACAGAACATGCTGCTACAACGGAAAGAGAAGTATCTATTATAAAAATTATTAGCCCTTATATATTCTTAACTGTTTGTATATTGCTTTCTCGCCTCGTGCCAGCATTACATGATTTGTTCAGATCATATGCAGTCCTTGATTTAAAATCATACTCTTACAAGCTAGAAATGCTATATTCACCAGGATTTTGGCTCGGTATGACTTGCTTATTTACGATTATTTTCTTCCGCATTCCATCTCATATTATTAAACAATCACTCTCGCAAACGATAAAACAATGGATTCCGTTTGCAATTACGACAACAATGTTTATTGCCATTTCAGAACTAATGGGTGCATCTGGCATGCATTCGTTACTGGCAAAAACAGCAGGTGAAACATTTGGAACGTTTTTCGTTTTCGTTGCTCCGTTCATCGGAGCAATAGGTGGATTCTTAACAGGTAGTAACGCAGGATCAAATGCGATGTTTATAAAACTACAAATGCAAACTGCGCAAAACGTAGCACTTCCGTGGCAATACGTCACAACGCTTCAAAACACCGCGTCATCAGTAGCGACAATTGCTTGCCCGTCACGTATTACATTAGGTGCGTATTTATGTAACATCCCGTATCGTGAAAATGAACTATTAAAGAAGACGACGTTAATGATCTTTGGTGCGGTGTTGCTCGTAGTGGTGGAGGTTATTGTTTGGTATATGTTGAGAAAATAAGAAATCCTCCTGAGAAAGGAGGATTTTCTTTTTATATGGATAATGCCTTAAGTATGTAAAGCTTCTACTAAATGAATAGGAGATGAAATGTATGCCCCTAAAAAACTACGGTGTGTTAAAAGGTACAGTTATACAATCAAAGATTGGAAAAGGGAAAACACCTCATTATCAAGTTCATTTACAAGGCGAAGCAGAAGTAGATTACCGTATTGCAATTAACGTAAAGTCGCAAAGTTATCCGTCAGAAGTTTTATATTTTGCGAGTAATGATATTCGGTCAGAGGCGATTCATATTTTACCGACATTGCCATTTGGTTTTACAGAAGTAAAAAACAATGAACCGAAAGTAGCTTTAGATTATGTGAGAGGTAATTTATTTGATTCCAAGCAAATGATTCCTTTACCTGCTGAAAAAGCAGGAGTAGACAATGATTTAAATGAAAAAATAGAACATTATATAAAACGAGCGATAGAAGAAAAAGCAATTATATACGCATTCGGTGAAAGATGGGGACCAGAAGAAAATACACCTGATTCTTACTTTCATTTCGAACCAGGAAACGGTATACATGATATTCACATGAATCAAGGAAATGTAGAGAAATGGAAAGGGGATAATGGTATATGGCAAGACGGAGGCATACTCATTCACTTTGAAAAGGAAGAAGAATGGATTGGTATCTTTCTAGCCTTCCAGTCGCAGTCATGGTGTACGGATGACGAGGGACATGCTCGCGTTCCCGTTGAGCATTGTGATTATAAGAGTAATAATTGAGGAGAGGAGGGCGTTCAAAACGAACGCCCTCCTCTTATTTTATAAAACCAAAAACTAACAAGTGTAGAAATACAAGAAAATAGTAGTGCCACACTAGAAAATGCGATGAGGTACATATTATACTTCATCACTTTTCCAATGAGCTGGTTACTATCGTACTGAAATAGTCCTGCGATTATGTTGAATAAAAATAATACGATAAACATGACGATAACACCGTCTATTGATCCTTTAATATCCGGTTTACTTAAAGCGATATGTGCAGAAATACAAATGGCGATAAATAAAAATAGCCAAAAGGAAGGGTTCAATACATTGCTTATTGTAAATAAGCTTTTCAATAATACAAACGTTGACAAGAGCATGTTTTGAACCATTTCTACATTAATAGAAGTAGAAGCAATTGTTTTTTCGAGAGTTGTATTAAATAAAAAATATGAATCTGGTACAAAATAGCGCATTAAAAGGATTAATGCAGTAATACCAGAAATAATAGGCCCAATTCCAATGAAGAAGTTCCCAATTCGTTGATATACACTTTTTTGATTGTATTGATGTTGTACGTAGCCTAAAGCGCCCTGACTTGTATCTGTTGGGAAAAACTGCGTTGCTACAATTTTATGACGAAATAGTACACACATAATGGCATGTCCAAGTTCGTGAATCGGGACACCGATCCAAGCCGTTAAAAGGAATCCTTTTCTTCCGAAAGCTCTCGACCAATACATGCGTGTGAGAGATTCTAAATAACCTAATAGAAATCCAATTACAATGATAACGCCAATTAAGGAAAATAATTGGATTACGCTTGTAAGGAGTATGTGAAAAATTGAGTTTACCAATTCCATTGCCTGTCATCCAATCTGTTAAAAATGTTATTTGTTCTGTTTCATAATAGCATTATTTTTCAAGATTGCTAGCACATATATTTTCATTTGAAAGAAGGATTTCATAATCTTTTTCTTGTAGTCATGTTTTATGTACAAAGTCATATATTGAATTTGTAACACCCTATATGGTATCTGCTTAAGGGGGGAATGCGAGAATGAAATGTCCGGCGTGTCATACGGAAAATACAGCAGAGGCAAAATTTTGCGGGAATTGTGGACATTCGTTGACGGAGGAAGAAGGTGAGCAACAGGAGCGCGTAGCTTTAGCAAAGGAAACTCGACCAAATGAAACGGTAGAGCAAGCGAAGCGGTTTGCAAGTGGCTATTTTCAGTTTTTTAAACACGCATTACAAGCACCGACAGCTATTATGAAAAGTGGCAAGGTTGAAGTACGAAATGGAATTGTAAGTCTTGTTCTTATTTGTTTTTTAGGAGCATGTATTTTTTATAGAATGATGAGTGCTGCAGCAACTGTTACGAGAACATTTGCACCAGATATACCTACTCCTACATTCTTTTTGGACTCTGTAACGGTCTTTTTGTTTTTACTCATTTTAACTTTATTTGTCGGATTTATTATTTTTGTCAGTGGGAAGATGATGAAATCATCTTTTTCATTTCTTGAAGTATTTGGAATATGGGGAACGATAGCAACTCCGGTAATTGCTATATTAGTGCTTTCTTTTCTGTTTAGTTTTTTATTAATCTTTTTCTTACCAATCTTATTAGGGCTGGCTACAACATATATGGGAATTAGTATAATTGTAGCTACAGTAAAACTAGATAACGGTGGATTAGATCTTGTTTACACTCTTTTTATCGCAAATATTTTCATTGGAATTGCAACGTTTATCGTGTTTTGGTCTTACATAAACACGATAATTCAAACCTTTACACAGGGATTAACTGGCCTCTAAAGAAAAGGTGGTTGAATGGATGAATGTATGTACAAAGTGTGGGACTCAGCTTGAAGACGGTGTGCAATTTTGTCAAAGCTGCGGTCAGAAGAGGGAACGTCTTGTCGTAAAGAAGAAAATGAGCGGCGGTACAAAAGTTGGCATTACACTTTTAACATTACTTGCAGTAGTAATTGTTGGACTGTATTTGTACGGATTATCGTACTATAAGCAGTCGGCACAAGTAGATCGGATCATTACTATTGTACAAGAGCGGGACGGGGAGAAGTTAGCTGAAATCGTCACGGCAGATGATCCATCAGTTATTGTAACGAAAGAGAGTCTAATGCCACTATTTTCGTATATAAAAGAAAATCCATCTTATGTGAATCAATTGAAAGAACAGTTAAGGATAGGTGAAAAACAAGGGAACGGAATCGAAAGAGCAGACTTTACGTTAACGAAAGACGGAAAGTATTTCTTTTTATTTGATCGGTATAAATTAAAAGCAAAGACGTATTATACGACATTGCTTTCAAATGAAAAAGGTACGTCTTTAAAAATGAACGGAAAAGAAATAGATAAAACAGATGACAAAAAGTTTGAGAAGCAATATGGACCGTTTCTTCCAGGGGCTCAAGTGTTTCAAGCAGAATATAAAAATGATTATGTGAAACTATCACGTGAAGAAAAGGTTGTACTTATGAAACAAGATCAAAATAACGTAACGATAGATTTAACGTTGAAAGGACAATATATTACGGTTCAAACGAACGCGCCTGGTGCAACATTGTATGTGAATCAAAAGCCAGTTACAGCGCTGGCTGGAGAAGAAATTATGTGGGGACCGGTAGCAACTGATGGAAGTACGACGATTTATTTAGAACGAAATGGAGAAAATGGAAGGGAAACGACGAAGGTAGAAACGGTAACGCTACTATCGTCTTATAATCTTCCATTCCAAAAGAAAAGTACAGAAAAAACAGTTGTTTACAATGTTACTCCGCCGTCTACCACTCCGTATGTATATAATGGTTTCATTTTTCCAGATAGTGATATTCGAAAACTAACGAGTACGGACTTAGCATATTTATCGAAAGAACAATTGAAAATAGCGAGAAACGAAATATACGCAAGACATGGACATATGTTTCAAACGAAAGATATGCAAGCTTATTTTTTAAAACAGTCTTGGTATAGGGAAAATCCATATTTTACAGGGAAACTGACAGATATTGAAACTTATAATGTTGAACTCATCAAATCAAGAGAATAAACACGTGAAAAAGGTACAGTGCATAACTGTACCTTTTCTATGGTTATTTATCTGAACCAGGATCCCTTGAGAAAAAGATGTGAAAGAGAAATGTGACTTTACTTGATCCTCCTGATGTACTAGCTTGTATATGGGATAAAGGACCAGACGTTAGAGCTGCCTCGGAATGGGGTGGTACGACTATTTTGAGTGCATGATCTGAATCTGGTGAAGCAGTAACAGTTATTGTATCATCAGAAAAGTTCAAAATTTTAACAGAACCGACTGGAAAGATGGACTTGCCAGCATGTGATGCTGAAGCGAATTGGGTAGCTTTCCAAATATCTTGCGCAAACGTATCATCGTTAGATAACCAAGCACGAGCGCTGTATATTGTTGCATTAATGGAAAATTCTTGGTCAAGTGAGAGGGCGGGTTTCGGTTCTTTTGGTTCTTGCGGTTCATCTGGAAGCTGGGCGAGAAGGCCGGCGCACATGTATGTTTCACCTACTTTCAATAGTAACTGTTATAGCATATTAAACATGTTGTTTATAAGACACGACGGCTACCTATTCAGGCATAGGTTTGTGCACCAAATTTGAAGATGAAATCCTCTTTCTTTACAATAGAAGTAGGTGTTATTTCTGTAAAATATGGAAAACGTAAAGAGTATGTAGAAAAGAAGGAGTGGTAAAGTGAACTATGTCATTATTGGCGGAGATGCAGCTGGTATGAGTGCAGCGATGCAAATTGTAAGAAACGATGAAAATGCAACTGTTGTAACGTTAGAAAAAGGTGAAATTTATTCGTACGCGCAGTGTGGGTTACCATATGTCATTAGTGGTGCTATCGCTTCTACGGAAAAATTAATTGCGCGTAATGTAAAGACGTTTCGTGATAAATATGGAATTGATGCGAAAGTACGACATGAAGTAACGAAAGTAGATACGAAAAAGAAAATGGTGTACGCAGAGCATACGAAGACGAAAGATCTTTTTGAATTTCCGTACGATCGATTATTAATTGCGACTGGAGTGCGTCCTGTTATGCCAGAATGGGAAGGACGAGATTTGCAAGGTGTTCATCTTTTAAAAACAATTCCTGATGCTGAGCGCATATTAAAAACGTTAGAAACAAATAAAGTTGAAGATGTAACGATTATTGGCGGCGGTGCAATTGGACTGGAGATGGCAGAAACATTCGTCGAACTTGGTAAGAAAGTAAGAATGATTGAGCGAAATGATCATATCGGTACAATTTATGATGCGGATATGGCTGAATATATACATAAAGAAGCAGATAAACATCATATTGAAATTTTAACGAATGAAAATGTAAAAGCGTTTAAAGGAAACGAAAGAGTAGAACAAATTGAAACAGATAAAGGAACATATAAAGCAGATCTTGTTTTAGTATCGGTTGGAGTGAAGCCGAATACTGATTTTCTTGAAGGAACAAATATACGTACAAATCATAAAGGGGCAATTGAAGTAAATGCATATATGCAAACGAATGTGCAGGACGTATATGCAGCTGGTGATTGTGCAACACATTACCACGTTATAAAGGAAATTCATGATCATATCCCGCTCGGAACGACTGCAAATAAACAAGGCCGACTTGCTGGACTGAATATGCTTAATAAACGAAGAGCCTTTAAAGGTACGTTAGGTACAGGTATTATTAAATTTATGGATTTGACGCTTGCAAGAACAGGTTTAAATGAAAAAGAAGCAAAAGGACTACATATTCCGTATAAAACAGTTAAAGTAGATTCTACAAATATGGCTGGTTATTATCCAAATGCGAAACCACTTTATTTGAAATTACTATATCGTTCTGACACGAAACAATTATTAGGCGGACAAGTAATTGGAGAAGAAGGTGTAGATAAACGGATTGATGTGATTGCAATGGCACTTTTCAATAAAATGAGCATTCACGATTTAGAAGATGTCGACTTAAGTTACGCACCACCATATAACAGCGTTTGGGATCCAATTCAGCAAGCGGCAAGGCGAGCAGAATAGCACTTTTTAAGTGCTATTTTTTTCGTTAAAGGGGAATCATTATTTTTGGCGAATGAAGAGGATTGGGAAATAGTTACATATAGGGAAGGGGATCATTAAAAATGGGTGTAACACTTCAAACAGTTCAAGAATCAGAAAAAGAAATATTACGTAATTTGTATGCACTATATCTTCATGACCTCTCTACATTCACTCCTAATATAAAGATTGGAGCAAATGGGTTTTTTGAATACGAAGATTTGCATATGTTTTGGGAAAATGAAGGAATTACCCCGTATTTTATTAAAAATGATAATGATATTGTAGGATTTTTATTATTACTGGAACGTCCATTCTTGAAAAAAGAAAATGACTTTGGTATAAATGACATTTTCATATTGAATCAGTACAAAGGAAAAGGAATCGGTAAACAAGTTATTGAGAATGTATTAAAAGAGAAACGAGGACAGTATTTCGTTATCGAACTTGTGAAAAATGTACCAGCTGTTTCTTTTTGGAAGAAAGTATATAGGGAACTAAACATCGAATTTGATGAGAAAAAACAGTTAATCGATGATGAAGAATGTCTCGTTCAAACGTTTAAAATATAATGAAATGGATTCTTTTAGTATATTACTTTGAAATTTAACTTTATTTTGAATATATCTTTCACCCTTGAAAACATAGTATGTATCGCTTATATTGTCATATAGTATTTATTTTAAAATAAAGCAATGAACGAACCAGGGGGCGCAGTATGGCAATTAATATGAAAACAATCGAAGAATGGATTGCTGAATCAAACACAAGACATGAAGAAGACTTTGGACACGTTATTGAAGAGATGAAAGAAGTATGCGTCGGACTTGATAATGCGACATTAATTTATACGAAAAATGTATTTTGTTTCGGTAAGAAAGTAGAAGTATTGTTCTTCTTCCAAGACCATGTCGTGATTGGACAAGAAAAAGAAGAGTATATTGAGATTGAAAAATTAAAGTACGATGCGATTACACATAGTAACTTAAAAACAAATGATAAAAATACAACGCTAGAATTAAAGTTTGCTAACGGACAATCTATCAATTTAGATAGTTTAAATGATAACTACGGTACGAAAAACTGGTTATTTGCGAGACAAATTAAGAGTATTTTTAAGCTAATCTAAGTAAAAAGCAGACCTTAAAAGGTCTGCTTTTTACTTGTTTCCTATTACACAAAGGCATCCTCTTTCTTCGTAGCATTTCACGCTTGTAAAACCTGTTTTATAAAATAGGTTTATTAATTCTTCAGTCGTTTTATATTTCTCCATATGATATTGAATTTTGAAAGTTTCAGCGACTAATAAAAAGGATCCGTTCGGTTGTAGGACGCGAAATACTTCTTTTATATCTTGTTCCACATCAGGCCAGAAGTAGTGTGTTTGAAAAGCGGTAACGAGATCGAAGAAGTTTGTAGGATAGGGAATAGAAGAAATGCTTGCTTGTTGAACAATGACTTTTTGTTTTTGAACATCCTTTATATTCGTCTGTATAGAATTTTTTACAGCTTGATTGGAGTAATCAATCCCGTATATTTTCCCAAGTGGAGTTCGTTTTGAAAGAGTGTGTATCGTTTTACCGCCGCCACAACCGATATCTAATATGATGGCATCTTTCTTTATATGTACTTTCTGTAGTGCCCAATTGGTTAGTCTCGTATGTGCACTGTTCATAATACAAAGCATGGAAGAACCAATTGTCCCACGAGGATTTTTTGCTTGCTGGATTAATCGTTGTAAAATGCTCAAGTTAAACTCTCCTTTTATGTAAGAATATATACTCATTTCGCTTTTTATAAATTAAGTCCTTTAAAAAAAGCACGCCGTACACCGGCGTGCTTCTAATTACGCAAATCCCCTTTTAACCAATTCCGCGCCCGATAAGCTCCAACAGGAATTTGAATAAGAGACGTTTCATTCCCAGTATCTATCCCGTACAACTGATCACATGAATTTGTATCAAAACTAAGTAAAGGATGCCCAGCCATTCCCATTGCGGTCGCTGCGAAAACGAGTTTATGAACGAGTATGCCAGCTTCCATTTGGTGAATACGATATCCTCTATAGCCTAATGTATGTGTATAGTAATCTTTCTTTCCAACTACATGTAGGCAAAGCGGTACTTGAAAAAGGTTTACATTATCCATCGTCATACTAGATTGAAGGGGATAACGAAGGTCTCCGTATCGAAGTGGCTGTATGGAATGCGTTTTACTGTTATAAGTGTAAGCACCGTTTTCTATATCTTTTACGTTATAAAAACACCCATATAAGGAGACGCGTGCATTTTCATTTACATACTTACCATCAAGGTCGTTGTAATAAGGGAAGGAGAGGCTCGCTTCTTGTAGTAAAGTAGCGAGCTCGGCTGCCTCCCATTTCGTTAAAGCAAAGTCAGCATCGGGTGAATACCGTTGTTTACAAAGTTGTAAAAAATCGTATGATAATCGCTCTACTTTCGGTAGTTGTACAGCGTGTGCATGATGTTGATAGTGCTCTTCATGATGTAGTGTTTGGAAGTGCGCTGTCGATTCGATCATAGAAGCTTCATTTATTTTTGTTACCATCGGATATTCATTTACATGTTTTGAGCGAACGAAATGTTTATGTGCTAACGGCGGAATTTGCTGTAACAACTCATGAGAAGTAACGTTTTTATTTTCACGGTAATCATTGTGAAACCAATTCGTTTGTGGTTCTGTACTTAAAGGAACGACAGCATACACGCTTTCTTCGCCTTCTGACAGTCCGAGTAAATGATTGATTGCCCGGTCTAGAAACTGAAAGTATACGCCATTTGTGTAACCGAATTGTTTGGCACATTCAAGTAATTGTCCGATGAGAACACCACTATCTAATCCTTGAAGTCGATAGGAAAAGTTATTGTATTTAAAGTAGTTTTTCCAAAACATAGTGGATACGAATGCAGCGCCAAAACAAGACTGTATGTTACAACGATTGCCAAGTGCTTCTGTAATATAAGAATCGAAATTTCCTTCGCGAAGTAAAATAAGTCGGTGGTGCGCAGCGTCGTAATGGTAAATACCGTCTGGGTAATCGTCAATCTTTAAATATATATACAATTCATTTGGATATAAAGCGCCGCCTGAAGGGATAGATCTTCGGAATAAAATTTTCTCGCTATTTAGCTGACATAACTGTGTTAAACCAAATGAGGTCCAAAGGTAATGATCAATCTCCTTCAAAGTAGGTGTAGTAGAAGAGTTAGGTAAAGATAATGGGATTTCTAAAGAGAGTGGAATGATAGGTACATTTCGATATAGTTTATAAGGAAGCGGTGCATCTTCCCAGTCCACTTCCTGATTCGGCATAATTTCATCGATAGAAAAATGGAGATGATGTAAAAAAGTATCCAGCTGCATAAAATCCCCTCCTTTACTATGGAAACGGATGCGGATGTGGATTTAATTGTTCATTCGTTAAAGGTTCATTTGTATACCCAAGTGTCATCGGCACGGTATACACTCTATCCAGTCCTGTAACCCGAGTGAGATGGTGGCCGAACGTCATCGGTAGCATGCCTGGGATAATGACTTTTACACAATGTAATCCGTTTTTTTCTATAAGAGGTACTGTTTGATTTACAACGATTACGTCAAGTCCAGATTGCTGCAGGCGGTTTAAAAGTTGATGCAGATCGGATGTTAAATCTAGATTAACTGATTGTAATGTATTCATTTCTTGGAACGATTGCACCGGTGCATCGTCACGTAAAAGGAAGTGAAGGCGTTCTTCCGCTTCTTTCAATCCGTACAGCATACTATGGTCTTCCATTTTATTTACGAGATAAGGGTCTTGTAAGCAATTTTCGTAGTGCTCTCTTTTTTGTTCGAGTTCATCGTCTGTTATAAGTAACATACCTGCTATTTCGTGAATGGCACTCTTTAAAGCGCGGATTGGGTCCAAATGAGAGCCTCCAGCACAAACAACGTTCATTCCATTTTCACGCGTATTTTTCGCGATTACCCATAAGCTTGGGATGCCGTGTTCCATCGTTGCGTTAAAAGCATACAATTCATAACCGGTAATCGTGTACAGCCGCTGAATCATTAATTGTAATTCCGTATCATTTGCTGAACTAAGATCAAGGCGGGGAAGAGGTAATTCGGCATACCAAGTGAGCAAGAAGGCGTCACGCTCTACAATTTCTAAAATACCGTGAAAAATCGCTTCTTCTAAACTACCACCAATGGCACATCCATTTGATGTTTCGTATACGTAAGCATCTCGATGACCGAGGCTATAATAAGCGATTGATTCAGGAACTAAAATTGGCTGGTTTTGTAGTAAAGAGTATCCCCATACCCAGTTTTGTTCATAGTCAGGATCAAACGGTTTAAACGGAAAACTATCACGATTATAATGTTCATTTGTATGTACACCGAGCGAGAGGGGATTTAGTGCATAATCCTCTAAATCATGAAAGCTACCATGCACATTCGTCTTTTTTCCTCGAGGTGACATACCACAATATCTTTCTAAACCTTCTAAAATAGCAGTCGCTTCACTCATTGCAAATGAATGAGTTCGGCCTGCAACACCTTCATTTCCAAACAGTAATGGCATGTTTATAATAACGTCAGCAAACGGTAATAAAGAATGTTGCATTTTTCCGTTCAACATACCGACTCGGTAATCTAAATAATCTCTCGTTAAAAATGTGTTTAGTTCATGAATGGAGCGACAGCGATAAGTTGCATCACTTGTTTTTAAGCTCGGTTGTAACGAGATCACTGCTGCATCTGCCGTGTCATCAGGTAAATTGCTACATACGGGGCAGAGCGGATCTGGAAGAAAAGAATGCCGTGTACATTGCAGTGTTTGTAAGTTTAGTAAAATGAGTTCATTTTCTAAAGAAGAATGCTCATGAGCTAATATCTTCTCTGTTTCTGCGCAAATAAGATGGCACATTTGTAACATCCCATTTTGAGTGGCACGTACATCACGCCTCGTTACGTTATCTTCTTTTACCGCGTATTTTCGTTGTAGCTCCCACATTTCTTTTTGATCAAAGCCAGCGATAAACCGGCGTCCATCAGAACAATGAGAACAGCCAGTTGCAGAGGGATGAATGTAAGGACCGATAATACCTTCACCAAATGAAGTAAACCCGCGTAGCCACGGAATATGATTTGACCGAAAAATAAGCTCAGCATCATGATGAATAGCAGAAGGAGAGCCATCATGTAAGACGAGAGCGAGTGTAATGTTTTCAGGGAGTTCATCTGTAAGGTTATGTTGGCGAATGATAGAATATTGATGGCATAGTTGATCATGTACATAGTTTGCCAGAAGGCCATCTCCTATAAGCAATATATTTTGAGTCATAGACTATCCTCCTTTGCAATTAATACTCCGTACACACCATCCAAGTTTTCTTTCAAAAATGGTTCAATAGCTAAATCAAACACGAATGGATAAAAATTATGTTCTTCTAAATGTTGCAAGGCAAGCTGTACAGATTGCGTGCTTGGAATTTCTTCTTCCGCTTGTATTTCTAACCTAAAAGAATCCGTGTCATATAAAATAATAGAGGATTCCGGCAAGATAGTAGCTCTGTATGGAGTCTCTTCATTTTGAATGTGAAGAAGGGATAGTTGTAGTGCGTTTCGTAACGCTAACGTTGTATTAATATTAGATGCGCCGTACCATCGATCATGTATACCGACCCAAACGACTGGAAAGCTGAGAATTTCTTCACTTACTGCTATTTTAGGTGTTTCATGAATTGTAGCGAGAGAATCGTAATAAAATCTACAATGTTTATCATGAATTTCGGTTAAGTCGACTGTCGTAATTTCTTCTAGTATATGTGACTGCCGCTCATACAATTTATTATTTAAATGTTGTTGTAGTGCCCGGTATACACCTTCTGTCATCGTTTCCCCGGCGCCAATACCGATATCGTTATGCTCAGGGATAAGGCGGTGCATAATTTCTGCTACATAGGTTTCAATTCCTGCTAAACCAGCTTCTCTGCGCGCTTCATTATGAGTCAAACCACCACAAGTCATAAGAGGCAGGAGGGAAGCAGGACCATCTGATAGTGGAGTAGCTACTTGAATATGGCATTGTGATAACGGTAATTGATATAAATCTTCTTCATCCCATACGTGGAATATACCAGCTTCTTTAGAAGTTAATGAATCGAAAAAACGGAATAAATCAGTTGAGGTATGTTGGTTGGACCGATGCTCAAGTTGTGCAGAAAGATTTTCTATCGTATCAATTGTAAAACTTTCATCAGTTGCGAGAGGATGTTTTATAAAAGGATGCCATGTTCCTTCGAGTGTTTCATAGTTTAATAAAAAGAATTGTGGATTCTTTTCTCGATGTGAATCACCAGCAATATGTTTAAATAATTCAAAAACGATTATATTTGCTAACATTGCAGATGTAACTGGTGAAAAGGATGCTGATGAGTGTTCATTTTGTAAAGTCGTTTCATGTAGCCGATGCCATGCGGACTCCCAGCATTCTTCACGATTAGCTGTTACGACAGGACCAGCTATACCAAGTGTTGATAAACAGACGGCTGGTATAAAATTCTTTCCTATTTCTCTACAAATTGTATGAATTGCTCTTAGGCCTTCAATATCCCCATTTTGAGAAACGTACAAAATCCAGTCGAAAGGCTCGAACACTTCATGCAGAGGTCGATCAATTGTCGTATCTATTTCTTGAACAAGTACAGTATCATCTACTTCATGGGCAAGTTCTACTAGCTCATGAATGCGGTCGTAATTTGTTTCCGCATAATCTGTCACAAGGTAATGAAAGGTAGGTAATCCGGATTCTAATAAAGAAGAAACTAAGGAAGTAAGCATATTACCACAACCAATTATAAGGACATTTGCTGTGCGGTACGTTTCGAATTTTAGAGCACCTGAATGAGAATCTGCTTCTAAAAATTCAATTTGCGAAGCATATCTATCAAGTAATGCGCTGTTTAATTCATGAGGTGCATCTTGACTTACATCACGGACAAATCCATTTGTATATAAAATCTCTCCAATTTCAAGTACACGATTTTGATAGGGAAGAGGGAGACCATCCGTTATTTCTGCTAAAGAATAATTACCGTCAAACATCGGCATTAATTTTTCAATCCAGTTATAAATTCCGTCACCGTCCATACGAAATGAACTGGCGTTATTTCGAAAATAGACACCCCCGTTTGAGTCGGGGAGGAAGAAGGTATCCTTATTTGCTTTCAATTTTGCATGAATTGGAAGGTTACTCATTTGAATCCTCCTTACGTTATAGGCATACATTATTAGCTTATGTCATGCGATTTGTCCCGTATGAACGCAATAAAAAAAAGACTGTAGAATGATTATTCTACAGCCTGTAATAGATTATTAATCTATCAACCTTCTAATAATAATGATTTTGGATCTTCAAGCATATCTTTAACAGCAACAAGGAAGCTAACTGCTTCTTTACCATCAACGATACGGTGATCGTAAGATAAAGCGATGTACATCATTGGACGGTTTTCCATACGTTCTGCATCAATAGCAACAGGACGTACTTGGATTTTGTGCATTCCTAAAATACCAACTTGTGGGCTGTTTAGGATCGGTGTTGACATTAGAGAACCGAACACACCACCGTTTGTAATTGTGAATGTACCACCTTGTAGTTCTTTTAATGAAAGTTTGTTGTCACGTGCTTTTTTACCTAATTCACGAATTTCGCTTTCGATTTCAGCGAAGTTTAATTGGTTCGCATCGCGTACAACTGGAACAACTAATCCATCTGGAGCTGCTACTGCAATACCGATATCATAGAATTTTTTAATGATAAGCTCGTCGCCTTGAATTTCAGCATTTAATAATGGGAATTGTTTTAATGCTGCAACAACTGCTTTTGTGAAGAATGACATGAAACCAAGACGTACATCATGTTTTTTCTCGAAAGCGTCTTTACGCTCTTTACGTAATTCCATGATTGCAGTCATATCAACTTCGTTAAATGTTGTTAACATTGCAGATGTTTGTTGAACTTCTACAAGGCGTTTTGCAATTGTTTGACGGCGGCGGGACATTTTCACGCGCTCAACTGGTTTTTCAAATTCAGTTTTTGCAACTGGAGCAGGAGCTGGACTTTTTGGAGCAGCTGGTGCTTCTTTTGGTGCTGCAGCATGAGCTTGTACATCGTGTGGTCTCACACGTCCAAGTGGATCTGTGCTACGTACGTCATTTAAGTCGATTCCTAATTCACGAGCCATTTTTCTAGCAGCTGGTGATGCGATAGGACGGTTCGTATTTGGTAACCCTTGTAGAGTTGCAGTTTGCTCAGCATTTGGTGCCGCAGCTTTCGGTGCTTCAGCCGTTTCTTGTTTTGGTTGCTCAGCCACTGGTGCAGGTGTACTTACTGCAACTGGTGCTCCGTTTGCATCTAAAATTGCGATAGTTGCGCCAACTTCAACTGTATCCCCAGGTTCGCCTAGTAACTTCGATACAATACCTGAATCTTCTGCAATGATTTCTACATTGACTTTATCAGTTTCAAGCTCAACAACGCTTCCACCTTTCTCAACTTTGTCACCTACGTTGATAAGCCATTGTGAGATAGTTCCTTCAGTAATAGATTCTGCAAGCTCAGGTACTTTAATTTCGATCATTTTAAATGTCCTCCCCTTATTTGCCTAACGGTGTGTTTTTTCTTCTTTTGTTTTCGGTAATCTCCATTTGTTAGCCTACCCCTGGGCAGATATTCTGCCCAGGGAACAAGCTAGAAACCTTCATTGTTACTTTCAGTTGCTGAAAACTTCAATTTCTTGTTTATCTTGACGAAAGTTATACTTCACATCTAAAGCGTGTGAAACAATTAGTTCTTGCTCAGCTTTGTGAGCGAATGGATCGCCACCAGATGGGCTAGAGCGATCTGGGCGTCCAATATAACCTGTTTTCACTTTATCTCCAGCTAGCTCGAACAGAATTGGAGCCATGTAATGCCATGCGCCCATATTACGAGGTTCTTCTTGAACCCAAATAATTTCTTCTAAGTTTTTAAAGCGTTTAATAATAGATTGAATTTTCTCAGCAGGGAATGGGTATAGCTGTTCAATACGAACGACATGAATTTCATCTAAGTTGTAGTCATGTTTACCAGACTCGATTTCTGCTGCTAAGTCAATCGCCATTTTACCTGTGCTTAAAACAAGGCGTTTTACTTTGTTTGGTTTCGTGCCAAGGTTTTCTTGTTCTAGAGCAGGTTGGAAACGTCCTTCGCTTAACTGACTAGCAGTTGAAAGCGTAAGTGGGTGACGTAATAAACTCTTCGGCGTCATCAGTACTAATGGTCGAACAGCTTCTGTTCCTAGGATAGATGCTTGACGACGTAAAATATGGAAGTATTGTGCCGCACTCGTTAAGTTGGCAACTGTCCAGTTATTCTCAGCAGCTAACTGTAGGAAACGTTCAGGACGTGCACTAGAGTGCTCTGGTCCTTGACCTTCATAACCGTGTGGTAATAGAAGAACTAAACCAGATTTTTGACCCCATTTTGCTCTTCCTGCTGAAACATATTGATCAAATAATGCTTGCGCAGTATTTGAGAAGTCACCATATTGCGCTTCCCACATAACAAGCGTTTCTGGAGCGAATACGTTATAACCATACTCGTAACCAACAACAGCAGCCTCTGATAACGGACTGTTATGAACAGAGAATGAAGCGTTAATGTTTGGTAAGCGATGTAATGGTGAATATGTTTCATTTGTATCAGTATCGTGTAATACGATGTGACGGTGTGCGAATGTACCACGTTGTGAATCTTGACCAGTTAAACGAATTGGTGTACCTTCTTGTAAAATAGAAGCGAATGCTAATGACTCAGCAAGTGCCCATTCAATTTTACCGTTCTCTTCAAGAGCATCTTTACGGCGTTCAAGAATTTTCTTCACTTTCGGATATACGTTAAAGCCTTCTGGCCAAGATAGTAGACCCTCATTAATTGCACGAAGTGAGTCAAGCTCAACACCAGTATCAATTGACTGAATGCCCTTTGCAACAACATCTGGCACTTTAACGTGAATTGTTGCATCGCTCGTATCAGCTGGTGGTACTTGTGCATAGTCAGATTTTAATTGTTCTTGTGTAAACTGAGTAATTGTTTCAATCTCATCTGCATTTAGAACACCGGCAGCTTGTAATTGATCTGCATAAATTGCTCTTACAGTTGGGTGATTTTTAATCTTTTTGTACACTTGTGGTTGTGTCACTGCTGGGTCGTCCATTTCGTTATGACCGTAGCGGCGGTAACCAATTAAATCGATTAAGAAATCTTTTTTGAACAACATGCGATATTGAATCGCAAGGTTAGCAGCTGCGAGACAAGCTTCCGGATCATCAGCGTTCACGTGAACAATCGGAATATCGAAACCTTTTGCAAGGTCGCTTGAATATTTCGTAGAACGAGAATCATAGCTATCAGTCGTAAAACCAACTGCATTGTTTGCGATAACATGAATTGTTCCACCCGTTTGGTACGCGTTCAATCTGCTTAAGTTCAACGTTTCAGATACAATACCTTGACCAGGGAATGCAGCATCACCATGAACTAAAATTACGAATGATTTTGAAGTATCTTGTTCTGGAAGACCAGACTTTTTACGATTTTCTTGAGCCGCACGTGCGAAACCTTCTACAACAGGATTAACGAACTCAAGGTGACTTGGGTTATTTGCTAATGTAACGCGAGTGCTAACTTCTTCGTTACTAACGACTTGTTCTCTACCTAAATGGTATTTCACGTCGCCAGTCCAGCCTGAATTAGCTACTGCGCCTTCTATTTTTGCATGTTTGAATTCAGCAAACATGTGACTATATGGTTTTTCTAATACGTGTGCAAGTACGCTTAGGCGACCGCGGTGAGCCATACCAATCATGACATCTTCTACGCCATTTTTAGCACCTTCTAGCACAATCTCATCTAGAACAGGTACAAGCATATCAACGCCCTCGATAGAGAAACGCTTTTGCCCAACGAATGTTTTATGCAAGAATTGCTCGAAACCTTCAACAGCTGTTAAACGTTTTAAAAGAGCAGTTCGTTTTTTATTTGATAGTGGTTGACGCAATGAATTTGATTCCACCATTTGATGCAACCACGCGCGTTCTTCACTATCTTGTATATGAGAAAATTCATAAGCTAAAGTTTGTGTATACACTTCTTTTAATCTATGAATTACATCAAGTGCAGTGTGAATACCCTCTGGTGCATCTTGCCATACTGTTTTTGCTGGAATCGCTTTCAAATCAGCATCGCTCAGTTCGTTCATTGCTTTCTCAAGAAGAGATTGTCCATTTGCAGCATCTTCCATCGGATTGATGTGAGCTAACGTATGCCCGAAAGAACGAATCTGTTCAACAAGCTGAACGACTTTAAGAATTTTTTCAATGTTCCCTGTGTTTTGAGGAGAAAAATGTGTTGCTGTGTTGTCCCCTGTTACGACATCATCTTGAAACGAAGGAGCTCCAAAAATTTCAAAAAGCTCTTGTAATTCCGGATCAACAGAACCTGCTCCAGTTACGTAAAGATCATACTGCTCAATAACATAACCAAGGTTCGGACCGTGGAACTTGGCCCAAGGGTTTGTCGTTGTATTCTTCCTCGTCATTTGTTTAAACCTCCCAATGCATATAATCCTTTTTCCATACAAAAGGTGCATTTTGCTCTTTTCAATAATTGATGAACCAATAATCAATGTAAATGTTTTCTTTACTCTTATGTTATTACAATAATTTACATAATACCAAACACTATTACTTATCTGTTTTGTAAAAAAACATTCACAATAACTTATCACCCAAGTTAATCTTTTATGTTATAAAGTAATTTTACAGAAAAATGGGGTGGATATATTTGGTATACCTATACAAATAACTAAAATTGTTGCATGTAAATATAAGTATAATAGTTAGAATGTTTCGATAAAAATGAGTTCGAATTATGTATATTGAAATAATAAGCGCTTTCATTGATATTATACAACAATATAACGGAATATAGTATAAAAAATAAAAAATTATGAATTTAGAGTAAACTTTATTTAGATAGTGTTAAATATTGAAAGGAAAGTGAAGGATTTCTACAAAAAAAGTTGCTAAACATAAAAAATGCTTCATAAACAGTTAGTTTCTATAAATATGACGAAAAACACTGTAAAACCAATAACGCATTTCGTGGAATAAAGAGAGAAATGAAATATTTTAAAAGGATAAAACAAATATGGAGATATTAAATTTTAAAAAAAGAGAGGAGGAAATATAGTAACAGTTCATTACAGTGTTCCATGTTTCATTACAAAATAGACGTGCCGAAATTAAAAAAGTTTCTTCTATATAAATAGAGTGAAACAAACTAAAATACATGTAAAGGAAACTTGACGTAAAGGATGCTTTACATATATACTCAGTGTAAGGAAGGAGGGAGAAATTTCCTTGGAAAATAAAATGGTCGAATACCGAAAAAAATTTGGACTATCTCAAGAAAAATTGGCTGAGAAACTTGGAGTTTCTAGACAAACCATCATTTCAATTGAAAAAGGAAAATACGATCCATCACTTCCGTTAGCATTTGAAATCGCGAAAACATTTCAGACAACGATAGAACATGTATTTATTTATGAAGGAAAAGAAGAGGAGGAGTAAAGATGAACTATTCACAAAAGTACTTCGTAATTATGGGGATTATTTTTCTATTTATGAGTGGATTTATGATATTAACAGGTATAATGACGTATTCTGCACCACCACCAGCAACTTATCCATTACTTGGTATGATGATTATGTGTTTTTGCTTAAGTTATTTACACCCACAATTTAAAGAAAAAGACGAGCGAATGAAACTCATTCGTTATAAAGGAATGTTCTTCAGCTTTTTTGCATTAATAGCGTATTATCTTCTTTTCTCTTTCGGCTTAAACTTAAAAATACTTACACTATCTGCTACTGAACTATTGAATATACTTATGGCACTTACGATGAGTACAGTTTTTATCTCATTTGTTGTTTTGTCGAAAAGATATTAAGATGGAAGAGAGAAAGGAAGATTAACATATGCAAATGACGTATGCTTTTGGCATTGGGCTTGTATTATTTTTAGCCGTATTCTTATTTATTCGGAAAGACGTTCAAGGCGGGACGTTAACGAAACGAGGCTTTTATAAAATGATCGGCTGTTTAGTTGTTATGTTTATAGCGATTATCGTAATGATCGTTTTAATAAATCGATCACTATAGAATGAACCTTACTGGAGTAAGGTTTTTCTTTTTTGTATAAAATCCGAAAATTCCCGCTAAATCAATTTACTGCATATAATCGATATTATATAATTTAATAAAATGATAGATAAGGAGAATAGTATATGAATAAAAAAGCTATCTTCTTTTTATTAACATGTATACTACTTATAGCTACTGCTACTTATATAATATGTAACAAACGAGAACAAGTGCCACCTATGTTAGTATGGGAGGGGCAGGAATACTATGTAACGCATGGACCTGCGAAAGCAGAAGAAGTTGGGCAAAGGCTCGGAGAAGTAACAAAGAAAATTGAAACAAGTAAAAAACCTACTAAAAATAGTGAATCTAACACATTACAAGAAAAAACAGAAGTATTCACAATGATAGAGGAAGAAAAACATCTTCACTCACCTTTAATCATAAAGGAGCCTCATAGTGACGAATATAGAGTAGTAAGACCGATGTTAAAAGTACTATAAAATAAAAAGAGATCCATATGCAGACAGTAACTTCATATCCATGGTCGTTAAGAAAAATGTTTGTATTTTTCCTTTGCTTCATCCTTCCGCCAATCGGTGCAATTTATAGTTTGATGAATCAAGAGGCGCTACAAAAGAGAGACTTCATTTTATATGTATTATTTGTTGCTATTAATATATCGCTTTGGTTATCGCTTATGATCTTTAATCGGAGTATGTGGATGGTAGCGGGGCATTATGTGCTTGGAGCAATTGTTATTGTTGTTTCGAATATGAATAAGAAATAAGCCAGCAACCTTAAAGTTGCTGGTTTTTATTTTGCTATTTATAATGAAGAAACAAATTTTTAATAGAGAGTAGTGGGCGTTATGAGATGGAAAGAGGGAACGTTTGAAAAAATAGAAACGAATGACTCATCTGTTGAGCAACTCGTACATACATTCAAGGAGCAAAACGTAAATGGCGGAGCGATTATAAGCTGTTTTAAAGTACATAACGGAAATTTTTTCAAAGAAATACCACATTCGAAAGATGGATACGAGCACTTCTTTCGAAGAATCTTTAACTCTTTAGATATAATTAATAGCTTAGAAGAGTTAAAAATACATACGTCAGAAAAATATAAGTTTCATTTTAAAGAGCAGCTAGCAGTCATGCTTGATGGTAGCATTGCCGCGCAAATTTTGTGGGGCGGAGCATATGAAGGGTTTAAGGAACGACCAGTTATCGCCAAGCAATTAGCAGTCAATGTATGTCAATATATGTTCCAAGATCGATACGAAGATATTAAAGTGTTTGAAAGCTATCGCCCTTGGACAGATTGGTTTTACGATGTTGCGTGGGATGTTACTTGGATGGTGTTAGATAGTAAGGAGCATAAAATGTGGTTAGTTTGTGTTACGGATACGGATTGATAGAAGAGGGCCTTGTAGAAATGCTGCAAGGCTCTTTATCTTTTGGGAATGAATAGAAAATGAATCATATAAATGCTATACTAAAAAATGTTTGTAATGTCATTTTTATACTATTTTATAGTGATGACTTACTAGAAAAGATAAGAGGAGAATGAACGTGCAAAAGATAAAGAAATTATTGTTGTTAATGATGGTAGTAGGATTAACAGTAGGTGTTTTAGCAGGATGTGCAAATCCGAAAGATACGACAGAAGAATTTTTAACAGCGATACAAAAAGGTGATGTAGAAAAGGCTCGTACATTTGTTGAGAGTGACAAAGAATTTAATAAACTAAATGAAAAAACAGATGATGCTGAGGCAAAAGCAATGCTGAGTGTAATTACGAAAAACTTTAAATTTGAAAAGCTAGAAGAAGTATCGAAAAAAGATGACAAAGCAGAAGTGAAAGTGAAAATTACATCTGCCGATCTATCTGTGGCTGTAACAAAAGCAGTAGGAGAAGTTATGTCAATGGCCTTCGCTAGCGCTTTTAGCGAAGACAAAGAGCAATCTGAAAAAGCAATCGAAAAAACAATGACATCAGCAATCGTCAAACACTTATCAGATAAAGATGCAATCATGGCAACTCGCGAAGTTACATTGAACTTAAAGAAAAACAAAGATGGCGACTATAAAATCGTTGCAGATGATAACTTGAAAGAAGTATTGTTTGCCAATGCGAAGTCTTTGGAGAAGATGTTTGGTGGGAAGTGATTGATTTAGATAAAAAAGAGAAGCCATATCAAGTAGAAGGTTGATATGGTTTCTCTTTTTTATGACCCCGGAGAGGCTCGAACTCAGAATCTCCATCAACAATCTTTCATGGTTATAGCAGATGATAGGGGATGAAAGTTGTTGTAGCTCCGTTCCATAGAGATACTATACAGGAAACAGTTGATAGGCATACCTCTTTAGTTTTATCTAGAAAAATAGAATGGGAATAGGTCTACGTATTTAATAGTAGATACTTATAGTAGAAATAATTTCGTAGAATGGGACTAGATGATATTACTGAGTTAGCGCCAATGCATAAGGTATAATTTCAAATGCCGAAAGGATAACTTTTAGGATAGAAAGAGTTTGGAGTTGTAAGATTATATAAAATATTCGTAGTTGCAACAATTCTATTGTGGTAAAATATTCTATATAAATATTTAAAAGGGGAATGGCTATGGGGGATATAAAAGTTACTCCTGAACAGTTGCGAAAAGTGGCAGGGACTATTAGATCAACTATCATGAATGCAACTGCAACACAGGAGCGACTAAAACGAGATATTGATATGATTTCTAGTAATTGGTTGGGCTCAACCTATATGAAATTTAATACGGATTTCCGTGATTCATCCTTTAAGATGGGACAATTTATAATCATATTAGAGCCACTTGAGAAGTTTCTTCTTGATTCTGCTAATAAATTCGAACAGGTAGATAATATGGATGTTGCTATTGCGATGGCTTCTGGTATTCTTAATAAAAATAATGATAAAGTCGAATATCTTACGGGTAAGGCAGAAGGTGCTGAAGGAGATCGACTTGGAGGGAAATTAGAAGGTACAGTAGTAAATGGTGAGTTTGAATTAAGTAAGAATAGTAAAATAAATACAAAGTTCGGTACTGGTTCTGCAGAGCTAAATATTCCGTATAGTAAAGAAACACTCCGCGAAGATGCTTCTAGTGGTAACTTGATTGGTGGAAAAGTGGAGGCACGCGCTCAAGAAACATCTTATGTAAGAACGGATATTCCTTATATGGAAGATATAACTGTAACTCAAAAAATGCACGATTTTAGTAGTATTGTAGGTTATGATGAGTATACAGCGAAGGTAGGTGCGGAATATAGTTCGCGCAAGTATGAATTGCTTTTAGAGAAAATTGATGTTCCGGATATTATTCCGTATTTCAGTGATCACGATATAACAATCCGCTTAGAATTGGGAGTAGGGACTTATGGGTATAAGCTTCACATGGGTCAAGAGAAAGGTTTTTATGCATCATACGAAGGTTTTGGAGGAGGTTTTTTCTTGAAACCTGAAAAAAAGGAGTAATCACACATGTTTAAACAAGGACGTATTTTGATGTATATTTTTACCGCGGTTTTATTTTTTTCTTCATTCTTTTTTCCGCAGCCAATGGAAAAAAGGTTTTTAACAGCTATTGCAGCATTGATTATTGGTGGAATAGGTATTGGAATTTCCTATCTATTAGAAATTTTGAGTAACAAGTCGAAGAATATATCTAAAAAGAACGGAGAATGACGATGGAACTTTTCCCGATTGGTTCAGTTGTAAAGCTAAAAGATCTAAACCAACCTGTTATGATTATTGGAAGAATGGTCATTTCAGCGGATAAACGTGATTTTGATTATGTAGGGGTTCTTTATCCGGTGGGTTATTTAGGTGATGAAAAAGTATTATGTTTTAATCATGATAAAATTGTAGAGGAAATGCATAGAGGGTATATGACTGAGAGTGAATTGGTTCTACGTGAGAAATTAGTAGAATTGTAAAAAGAAACGTAAATCTTAAAGATATGATAGGGGAAACAAAATGGGAAAGATAATGAGAACTCTTGTAATCATAGGTATACTTATCCCTCCGGTACTACTGTGGAGTGCACCTGATATTCCTCTAAATGATAAACTGCTGTTTACAGGTTTACAACTAACTGTAGGATTCACCACAGTAGTAGTGTTAGAGGTTATATTTAGAAATCGAAAAAAGAAGAGAGCAAAATAGATATAAATTGTATAGAATGGCAGATAAGAATATTGGTGGTTAATCATCTCAATAAAAGAAGCTAACAGAAGCAGGGAGAAATCCTTGCTTTATTTTTTGTATAGAATTGCTAAGTAGAGTATCGTTAAATCAGGATATCTGAAGGGGGGGATAGGGATCTGAGTTAGATAAACGGTAGTCTTAAGAGTTATCTAACTGATTTCAATGAGTGTAAAAACTATAATTTTAATTACTATACAAACTTAAGTAGCATTTTCTTTTTAGTCCTTTCTCAGTTTTATGGAAACAAAAAAGAGGACGTCCCCTGAGCCAGCTGGTTTGCTGACTAGAAGTAGTCCTCTGTTAACTTGTGGTGTCTGATGGAGATCTCCATAAGTTTAGCTTTTGAGAATACCCCCTCAAGCCTTGATACTATTAGGTTTTATGACCCCGGAGAGGCTCGAACTCACGACCTCCACCCTGTCAAGGTGGCGCTCTCCCTGCTGAGCTACGGGATCTTCAAAAATGCGTATGTAACAGCACCTTCAATATTTATGCTAAAGTAATTATATAAAAATAACTGAAATTTTACAATATTTTATATTGAATTTGAAGGGAAATTATTTTGAATCACGCTAGTCGTGTATTAAGGAATATATAAGTAGAGAATGTAATGAAAAGTGGATTTGAATAAAGTGGTTATATTATTTTTTTCTATACCAATCTAAAGGACCCTCATTACTTAAATCAACAAGAAAAGGGAATAAGAAGTGTAAAGGTAAGCTTATAAGTTCTGGCATAGCGTTCACTGTTTTCTTTGATAGATATTGCCTCCTAAAACAATACGGGCAATCTTTTTCAAATGTCACGAGTATTGACCATACATCTTTTATTGTCCACTTCGTTTTACAATACGTACAACGGGCCATAAAGTTCCTCCTCATGTTAATATTTCTTCTAGTATATTCCATTTTATTGTACTGAAGTCATTTGTATTTGGTGTGATAAAATGTAATTATTTTTATTTTTATTTAAATTTATTTAGTTATTTATGTTCATTTACATATCGTTTCATATTTTTGCATGGTGATAGATTTTCAGCTTCGATATGCAAACTGGCCAATATATCCTTTTTACAATTTACTTAAAATCATGTATAACAGAGATACAAGATTATTTTATAAATATTCAGAAGTAGAGGGAGAATTATTGTAATGGTTAGGAAAACGTTCAAGATGCGTGTATCTAGAAATAGAACGATTTCGATTAATGGATCAATTCTTGATGTGGATGTTACACATGATGAGTTTTTACAAGAGTTTGTTGAGTGGGTTGATTCTAAAGGTTGGTCGTTTATGGGGATGACAGATGAGATTACACCTGAGGAAGCTAGTCAAAAATTAATAGATTCATTGATTGATGAGAAGGATAAGAAAGAATAATTCTTTCTTATTTTTTATTGTATATTTATGTCATTCATCGTAAAAGTATGATATGGTAAAAAACAGTGAATATTCTTCCAATTTAATACAAATTACATATAGATTGGTAGATTCAATTTTTAAACTGTGAGAGTATAGGGAAAAGGGAGAGTCATATGGTAAAATTTAAGAAAATTTTGGCTTTTATTACCGTTATTTGTTTATTTTTTTTGACACCTATGACGTTACGTGCTGAGACAAATATTGGAGTGAATCCAGAACAAGTAGCCCCACCACCTAAGGAAGGGCCGAATGTTTTTAGTCAGTTTGCAACTACGATTGATGCGAAAACTGGAGATATTTTGTATGATAAAAACGCACATCATCGTGCATTTCCAGCTAGTATGACGAAGGTATTAACGGCGATTTTACTTATGGAGCATACGAAGCCTGAGGATCAATTTACGTTTTCACAATTAGCATTAGATCAAGAGAAGAGTAATTATCAAATTGAGTTTCAACCTGGTGAGACGATTAATAGAAATACTGCGCTTATGATTTTAATGGTGCTGAGTGCGAATGATGTGTCGTATGCGATTGCGGAGCATATTGGTGGAAGTGTTGAGAATTTCGCTCATATGATGAATGAGAGAGCGAAACAATTAGGGGCTACAGATAGTCACTTTGTCACGCCAAATGGATTGCATGATCCGAATCATTATACTACGCCATATGATATGGCGATGATTACGAGAGGTGTACAAAAGTATCCTGAAATTCTGCAAGCAATGAATACGAAAAGGACGACAGTTACGACATCTAGACAGACGGTGTCTATTTTTAACAAGTCTACTTATTTTGAAAATCCATATAGTATTGGTGGAAAGACTGGTTTTACAAATGAAGCGCGTAATACACTCGTTTTATTAAATGAGAAGGATGGAAATCGTATTATAAATGTAGTAATGGCTTCTCAAAGACCTGAAATTTATGAAGATTTGAAGCAGATGGCGGACTATTCTTTCGGTCAATTTGTGAAGCAAACGGTACTAGATAAACATAGTTGGCATCAAAAGACAACATATTTAAATAAAGATATTGATATCGAACTTGAGCAAAGTGCAGAACTTATGCTTAAGAAAGATGAAGGGAAAAACGTAAGGACGATTTTCCGTGCGGCTTCATTAGATGAAGATTCTTTATATCATAAAGGAATCCATCGCGGTGAGGTAGTTGGGGCAGTTGATATTACGAAAAATAATCAAACAATTGCGACGGTAAATGTTCTTTCAAAAGAAGATGTTACTTTTGCGATGTCTAAAAAAGATACGGCTACGCCTGAAGTAAAAGAATCAAATGTGAAAATAATAAGCATTGGGATAGGTGCTGCTGTACTATTTGGAGCTATTTTATTTGTAGTGCTACGCCGAAATACAACAGGAATGAAATCAGAAGAAAAATAAATTACTAATTAAAAGGCAGTTCAGCGTGAACTGCCTTTTTTATTTTTAAAATAACTAATAATTGTAAATCTTCTTATTGCATTTCTAGTTTGTTCGTTATATTATTTAGTTGTGTTCTTGTTAAAGAACAAAAATGAATATTGCATACTTCAAATAATATAAAACAACGGAGAGGAAGAGAAACGATGAAATTAATTTGGAAGGTGATTAGCAACGTTATCTCATTTGTTTTATTTGCGTTGATGGTTTGCTTAGCTTTTGTAGTTATTTCTTCAAAAGCGAGTGGTGGTGATCCAACGGTAATGGGATATCAATTTAAGAGTGTTCTTTCAGGATCGATGGAGCCAACATTTTTAACAGGATCAATCATTGCGATAGAGCCGACGAAAGATGGTTCTAAATATCAAAAAGGTGATGTTATTACTTTTAAAGAGAAAGATCAAAAAATTATCACTCACCGTATTATCGGTGTGAAAGATATAAATGGAAAAGTAATGTATGAAACAAAAGGGGATAACAACAACGGCGCTGATTTAGAACCAGTACTTGCGGAGAATGTCATTGGAAAATACGCGGATATTACAGTTCCTTATGCAGGGTATGCATTAAATTATGCAAATTCAAAAGCTGGAGCTGCTTTACTTCTTATTATTCCAGGAGTCTTTTTATTAGGATATTCCGCTATTACTATTTTTGGTGCTATTCGTAGCATAGACGGAGAAAAGAAAGAGAAAAAAGTAGAACAATCTGTCTAGTTCATTTGGTTATACTTTCCGTTTAGGAAGTTGACAAATATATAAATCAAGGGGATATGGACATGACTTTAAAGAAAAAATTAGGAATGGGTATCGCATCAGCAGTATTAGGAGCAGCGTTAGTTGGCGGAGGAACGTTTGCATTTTTCAGTGATAAAGAAGTGTCAAACAATACATTTGCGGCTGGTACGCTTGATTTAGCATTAAATCCATCAACAGTTGTTAATGTATCGAATTTAAAACCTGGTGATACAGTTGAAAAAGAATTTAAATTAGAAAATAAAGGAACATTAGATATTAAAAAAGTACTACTAAAAACAGATTATAATGTAGAAGATGTGAAGAAAGATAATAAAGATGATTTTGGTAAACATATTAAAGTAACATTCTTAAAAAATGTAGACAAGCATGAAACAATCGTAAAGGAAACAACGCTAGATAAATTGAAGGGTGACACACTTACTGCGGTAAATAACGATTTAGCTGCTTGGTTCTGGGATGAAAAAGGTATTTCTGCAGGTAAGTCTGATAAATTCAAAGTGAAATTTGAGTTCGTTAATAATAAAAAAGATCAAAATGAATTCCAGGGGGATAAGCTACAATTAACTTGGACGTTTGATGCACAACAAGGTGAAGCTGAAGGAAAATAATAAGGACAAGAAAAAGAGACTATCAAAAATGATAGTCTCTTTTTCTGTTAAAAGGGAAATGTAAAAAGAAAGATAATTTTTATATCATTTTGTAATTCACTTTATTATAATAAAGATATAGTTCTTGATAAAGAACGAGTTGTTCGATAGGAGAGATTAAAATGCTGAAGCCACCTCGCAATTTTAAACAGATTCTTATATTGCCATGTTTGTGTTCTATTACTTTTTATTTAGGCTCTCAAATGATGACTTATACAGAAGCAACTTTCGTTCATGAAACGAAAGTAACGGCTACGATTTCTACAGCAAGTATTTTTCCAAAAACAGTTGATCAATTAGCAGAACAAGCTAAGAAACATAAGGAAGTTATTTTACATGAGTATGGAGAGATGCAATCAAAAGTAACTGTTACCTCCGTTCAAGAGTTAGAACAGGCGCTTGTTACGTGGAAGCAAGGGCGGGAGAAAATAGTTGCTGAGAGAGAATCTTTACAAAAAGTGTATAAATCAATAGAAGAACCTTATAATCAAGTACAAGAAGAGTTAAAAGGAAATACAACTGAATCGAATAAGCAAGTATTCTCGTATGTGAATGCTGGTTTTCATATAGTGAAAGAAAACTGTGAGTATGTTGATAAAGAAGTTAATTTACAAGTGATTGATAAACAAATTCAAGATTTTGAGAAGTTACTAGTAGATGAAACAGCAAAACTAGAAGAAAGTAAGAAACAAGAAGAAGCGAAAAAGTTAGAAGAGAAGAAACAAGAGGAAGCGAAAAAATTAGAAGAGAAGAAGAAACAAGAGGAAGCAAAAAAGCAAGAAGAGAGTAAAAAACAAGAATAGTAAGTAAAATACAGCAACATATAGAGCGAATAGCGGTTATACAGCCGAATAGGTGAGAGAGCATTGCGACTCACCTATTCGGCGTATCCTCTTTATTTTAACGATACATGTAACAATCTAGAAGATAGGAGAAAACTAGTTGGCAGTATGATAGTGAAGGAGAATAATTAGTTTAAATATTAATTAACATTTTTTATTTCTCGATATTTTTTAGAAATTTCGGAATAATATTGAGAAATAAAAATAACTGAAAATATTAATAAATATTTGTTGTATTTATATAGGTTTGTTCGTTATAATGAACATAAGGTTTTTAAAAAAGAACAAATATTAGCTAATGCTAATATAGTTTTAGTTACATCTCTTATTTTAAATAAGAGATAGCAATAAAAATATAAAAAAACAGCTAGGGGGAATTGATTGTGAGTCTGAAAAAGAAATTAGGTATGGGAGTTGCATCAGCAGCATTGGGGTTATCTTTAATTGGTGGAGGAACATTCGCATACTTTAGCGATAAAGAAGTATCGAATAATACATTTGCGGCTGGGACGTTAGATCTTACATTAGACCCTACAACGCTTGTAGATATTAAAGATTTAAAACCAGGGGATTCTGTTAAGAAAGAGTTCTTATTAAAGAATAGCGGTTCATTAACAATTAAAGACGTTAAATTAGCGACAAAGTATACTGTGAAAGATGCAAAAGGCGATAATGCTGGTGAAGACTTTGGTAAGCACATTAAAGTGAAATTCCTTTGGAACTGGGATAAACAAAGTGAACCTGTATATGAAACAACTTTAGCAGACTTACAAAAAACCGATCCAGATCTTTTAGCTAAAGACATCTTTGCTCCTGAGTGGGGAGAAAAGGGTGGATTAGAAGCTGGTACAGAGGATTATTTATGGGTACAATTTGAATTTGTAGATGATGGAAAAGACCAAAATATCTTCCAAGGTGATTCATTGAATTTAGAATGGACATTCAATGCTAACCAAGAAGCTGGCGAAGAAAAATAATAAAAAAGCGGGTATCCCCCGCTTTTTTTATAAAGAAAAAAGAAGTGCTGATTGTAAGCACTTCTTTCTATTTATTATTTTTGATCTTGTTTCCATTTTGTAAATTCAAGAAATTCACGAAATTGTTCTTTGGAGACGCCGGAGTTCATTGCATCTTTAACGAGCTGTGTCCATTCGGAGTCTAAGTGATTTTCCTTTGTTGTTTCATCATGAAGTAAAGTATCAACTGGAATTTGTAGAACTGCTGCAATTTTTTCAAGAAACTGAATGGAAGGGTTTTTTTGTAAATTTCGTTCTATAGAACTAATGTAAGATTTAGCAACGCCAGCTTTTTCGGCAAGTTCAGTTAATGAAATACCTTTTTGTAAACGCAGGCGTTTTATACGTTCTCCAATCATATTTGCGCACCTTTCTATCAATATGTCGTCGTCTTATGATGTCATTATTATAACATAAACTTCGCTAAAAAGAACAAACCTATTGAGCCTGAGTGGCCGGCTTCATACGTTGGAAAAAATGTTCGATATCTTGTAGTGCGATACCAGCGTCTAGAGCTTCAAGTATTAAATCAATCCATTCTTGATCCAATGCGTCAGTCTTATCTTTGTACAAATGTAATTCCTCCCTAATTATCGGTCATAACTGCTGCTACAGAATACGTGATAATACAATCAGATTTTGTATTTTTATGTAGTGAATTATCAAATATTTTGTAGATAAAACAAAGATAAAATCCCCATTAAATTCCCTCTATGGCGATTATAAAGTTTCTGACAAATATTTTCAATATTTTCAGAAAACATTGTTGAATTGTGATATATTCGTATGCTAACTATGGAATTTTTACAAATATATTAAAAACATTACATAATATGACTAAATATTGAAAAAATATTGAATTTTTAATAAAATTCAATTTGTAATACATATTATTTATTAGGGGAGGAAATAAGGGATGAACAAGAAACCGTTCAAAGTTTTATCATCAATCGCTTTGACAGCTGTATTAGGTCTTTCATTCGGAGCAGGTGGCCAGTCTGCATATGCTGAAACGCCTGTTAATAAGACAGCTACGAGCCCAGTTGATGATCATTTAATTCCGGAAGAACGTTTAGCAGATGCGCTAAAAAAACGTGGGGTAATTGATTCGAAGGCTTCAGAGACAGAAACAAAGAAAGCCGTCGAAAAATACGTAGAGAACAAAAAGGGTGAAAATCCTGGGAAAGAAGTATCAAATGGGGACCCACTTACGAAAGAAGCATCTGACTTTTTAAAGAAAGTGAAAGATGCAAAAGCAGATACGAAAGAAAAGTTAGATAAACCTGCGACAGGAACACCTGCAGCGACAGGGCCAGTTAAAGGTGGTTTAAATGGTAAAGTACCAACATCTCCAGCAAAGCAAAAAGCGTACAACGGTGATGTTCGTAAAGATAAAGTACTCGTTCTACTTGTAGAGTACGCTGACTTTAAACATAACAATATCGATAAAGAACCTGGTTATATGTATTCGGAAGACTTTAACAAAGAACATTATGAAAAAATGTTATTTGGTAATGAGCCATTCACATTAGATGATGGAAGTAAAATTGAAACATTTAAACAATATTATGAAGAGCAATCTGGCGGTAGTTATACAGTAGACGGAACAGTTACAAAATGGTTAACAGTTCCTGGTAAAGCTGCTGATTACGGTGCGGATGCTGCAAGCGGCGGTCATGATAATAAAGGACCAAAAGGACCACGTGATTTAGTAAAAGATGCATTAAAAGCAGCTGTAGATAGCGGTATTGATTTATCAGAGTTCGACCAATTCGATCAATACGATGTAAATGGCGATGGAAATCAAAATCAACCGGACGGTTTAATCGATCACTTAATGATTATTCATGCAGGTGTTGGACAAGAAGCAGGCGGTGGTAAATTAGGTGACGATGCAATTTGGTCACATCGCTGGACTGTTGGACCGAAACCATTCCCAATCGAAGGCACACAAGCGAAAGTTCCGTATTGGGGAGGAAAGATGGCAGCATTTGACTACACAATTGAGCCAGAAGATGGCGCAGTTGGTGTATTCGCACATGAATATGGTCATGATTTAGGTCTTCCAGATGAGTATGATACACAATATAGCGGTCAAGGTGAGCCGATTGAATCTTGGTCTATTATGAGTGGCGGTAGCTGGGCTGGTAAAATTGCAGGAACAACGCCAACAAGTTTCTCACCGCAAAATAAAGAGTTTTTCCAAAAAACAATCGGTGGTAACTGGGCAAATATCGTAGAAGTAGATTACGAGAAATTAAATAAAGGTATTGGTCTAGCAACATATTTAGACCAAAGTGTTACGAAATCTAACCGTCCAGGTATGATTCGTGTAAACTTACCTGATAAAGATGTAAAAACAATTGCCCCAGCATTTGGTAAACAGTATTACTACAGCACAAAAGGTGACGATCTTCATACGAAGATGGAAACACCACTGTTCGATTTAACGAATGCAACGACTGCAAAATTTGATTTCAAATCATTATATGAAATTGAAGCAGAGTATGACTTCCTTGAAGTACATGCTGTAACAGAAGATGGTAAACAAACGTTAATTGAAAGACTTGGTGAGAAAGCTAATAATGGAAATGCAGATTCGACAAATGGAAAATGGATTGACAAATCATATGACTTAAGCCAATTCAAAGGTAAGAAAGTAAAATTAACATTTGATTACATTACTGATGGTGGTTTAGCATTAAATGGATTTGCTCTTGATAATGCTTCATTAACAGTAGATGGTAAAGTAGTATTCTCTGATGATGCAGAAGGGACACCACAATTAAAATTAGACGGCTTCGTTGTATCTAACGGAACTGAGAAGAAAAAACATAACTATTATGTAGAGTGGAGAAACTATGCTGGTGCAGATAACGCATTGAAATTTGCACGCGGTCCAGTATTTAACACTGGTATGGTTGTATGGTATGCGGATTCAGCTTACACAGATAACTGGGTTGGCGTACATCCAGGACACGGTTTCCTTGGGGTAGTTGATTCTCACCCAGAAGCAATTGTAGGAACTTTAAATGGTAAACCGACAGTTAAGAGTAGTACACGATTCCAAATTGCTGATGCGGCGTTCTCATTCGACAAAACACCAGCTTGGAAAGTTGTATCTCCAACGCGTGGAACATTTACGTATGATGGCTTAGCGGGTGTACCGAAGTTTGATGATTCAAAAACGTATATTAATCAACAGATTCCAGATGCAGGACGTATTTTACCGAATCTTGGCCTGAAGTTTGAAGTAGTAGGACAAGCTGATGATAATTCTGCAGGTGCTGTTCGTTTATATCGTTAATACAGTAAAACTACCGAGAGATTTTCTTTCGGTAGTTTTTTTGTGAGCAATGAATTTTATATAAAAGAAGAAATTATATATAATGTAACTTTATGAATAGAAATTTATTATAGATAAAGTCTATATAAATAATGAAAGAATTGGATAAAAATAGTGGGAGAAGGTGAATGAATGAGTGTTTCTTCTATTGTAAATAAACAAAAAGCATATTTTTATAATGGTCATACGAGAAGTATAGAAGTGAGAAAGAATAATTTGAACAAGCTTTATGAAGGCATTCAGCGTTTTGAAGAAGAAATATTTCAGGCATTGAAATTAGATTTAAATAAGTCAGCTCACGAGTCATTTACAACGGAAGTTGGATATGTATTAAAGGAAATTTCCTTTCAATTGAAGCATATTTCATCGTGGAGTAAACCGAAGCGAGTTCGAACAGCACTTACTCACTTTGGATCAAAAGGAAAAGTAGTGCCAGAGCCATATGGTGTGACACTTATTATCGCGCCGTGGAATTATCCGTTTCAATTAGCAATTGCACCACTTGTAGGAGCGCTGGCAGCTGGAAATACAATCGTTTTAAAGCCGTCAGAGTTAACGCCAAACGTTTCTAAAGTACTAACGAGAATGTTAGGTGAATTATTCCAAGAAGAGCTTGTAGCGGTAGTAGAAGGCGGCGTTGAAGAGAGTACAGCTTTGCTGAAGGAACCATTTGATTATATTTTCTTTACAGGTAGTGTGGGCGTTGGGAAGGTTGTCATGGAGGCAGCTGCGAAACAGTTGACGCCGCTTACGTTAGAACTTGGCGGAAAAAGCCCATGTATTGTACATAAAGATGCAAAAATAGACGTAACAGCAAGAAGAATTGTTTGGGGGAAGTTTTTAAATGCAGGGCAAACGTGTGTAGCACCTGATTATATGTATGTGCATGCTTCCGTGAAAGAACAGTTAATTGAAGCGTTGCGACATGAAATTGAGGAGCAGTATGGAAAAGAGCCACTGCACAATGATAATTATGTACGAATTGTGAGTGAACGTCATTTTGAACGTTTATGTACGTTTTTGAAAGATGGTAAAACTGTAATTGGCGGGAACTATAATAAAGAAACTTTACATATAGAACCAACGGTGTTAACTAATGTTACATGGAACAGTGCTGTTATGGAAGACGAAATTTTTGGTCCGATTTTACCAATTATAGAATACAACAACATAGAAGAGGTAATTGACAAGATTCAGCAACATCCGAAGCCGTTAGCGTTATATGTATTTTCTGAAGATAAAGAAGTACAAAGGCAGGTAACGAGTAATATTTCGTATGGCGGAGGCTGTATTAATGATGTTGTCTATCATCTTGCAACGCCATATTTACCTTTTGGTGGCGTCGGAAGTAGTGGATTAGGGAGTTATCATGGGGAAGAAAGTTTTCGGACTTTTTCACATTATAAAAGCATTTTAGCCCAATCTACGGCGTTCGATATGAAAATTCGTTACTCTTCTACAAAAAGTGCTTTAAAATTCATACGAAAGTTGTTAAAATGATGATGGTGTTTATCAGTAGGCGTAGCCGTATGATAATAGCCCCTTCGTAATGGAAGGGGTTTTTCTGTTCGAGATTATGTATCATGCGAAAATGAATCAAACATACTACATAAAGAATAGAAGTGAACGCTTGCTAAATAACCATTTTTGTTTGGATCGAAACAAAAAATAGTCTATAGAACATAAATATGTATTCATGAATATAAAAATTAAAATTTAAGGTAGATTGGACGGGAAAATGAAAAAGATTATTAAAGTTGAAGCAGTAGAAAAACATTTTGGAAATCAAGTGATTATCCCACCGCTTTCTTTAGATATTAAAGAAGGGGAATTTTTAACGATTTTAGGGCCGAGTGGTTGCGGAAAAACGACGTTACTTCGTATGATCGCGGGATTTGAAACCCCAACTAAAGGGAATCTTTTGTTAGATGATGAAAAGATTAACGATTTGCCACCATATAAACGTCATATGAACCTAGTGTTCCAACATTATGCGTTATTCCCACATATGAATGTGGAGAAAAATATTTGTTTCGGTATGAAAATGCAGAAAGTACCGGCAGCAGAGCAGAAAGAGCGTGCTGAAGAGGCAATGCGTTTAACGCAGTTACTTGAGTTCCGTAATCGTAAACCTGCAAAGCTTTCTGGTGGACAGCAGCAGCGTGTAGCAATTGCGAGAGCGATTGTAAATAATCCGCGTGTATTATTACTAGATGAGCCACTTGGGGCGTTAGACTTTAAGTTAAGAAAAGACTTGCAACGTGAATTGAAAAACTTACAACGTAATTTAGGAATTACGTTCATATACGTAACGCACGATCAAGAAGAAGCGATGAGCATGAGTGATCGTATCGTTGTTATGAATAAAGGACATATTGAACAAATTGGAACGCCGAAAGAAATTTATAATAAGCCGAAAACATTGTTCGTTGCGACATTTATCGGTGAAAATAATATTGTGAAAAACGGGGAAGGCTATGTAGCAATTCGCCCTGAAAACGTAAAAGTGCGTTCGGTTGAAGAGCCGGTTTTAAAAGAATACCATCTTGGACATATTGAAGACATTGAGTTTGTTGGAAATATGGAAAAGCTTTATGTACGTGATGAGAAAACATCAGAATTACTAATGGCATATCAAACTGCTGAAGAAGCAGCGCAGTGGAGCATTGGAGATAATGTATACGTAGGCTGGGAGCAAGAGGACGAGGTGACCTTAAATTGAAAAAAGGGAAATTACTCGCACTACCTACAGTCGCGTGGCTATTAATATTCTTCCTAATTCCCCTTCTGTTTGTATTGGCATTTGCCTTCATGCAGCGCGGAGCATATGGGACAGTGGAAATGCAATTTACATTAGAGAACATAGCACGTGTATTTGATCCATTATATATGGGGACGTTATGGGAAACAGTGAAAATTGCGGTTATTACGACAGTAATATGTTTACTAATTGGTTATCCATTTGCGTATACAATTACAATTGTTGATCGTAAATATCGTTCCATTCTTTTATTATTGGCAACGATCCCGTTTTGGATTAACTTCCTTGTTCGTTCATACGCATGGATTGTTATTTTACGTTCACAAGGTCTTGTAAACACATTGTTATTGAAGCTAGGCATTATTAGTGAACCGTTAAATTTACTATACAATACACCTTCTGTAATACTTGGGATGGTATATTCTTTATTACCATTTATGATTTTACCGGTGTATGCAGCGATTGAGCAGCTTGATAAGCGTAAGCTAGAAGCAGCCTATGATTTAGGGGCGACACCAGTAAAGGCATTTTGGAATGTAACAGTACCAATGACGATGTCAGGGATTGCTACTGGTTCTATTTTAGTGTTTGTTTCTTCTATCGGAATGTTTGTTGTATCAGACGTTATGGGTGGATCGAAAGTAGCATTAATCGGAAACGTAATTCAAAATCAATTCTTAGGAGCGCGTGATTGGCCGTTTGGATCTGCGTTATCTATGATTGTTGTTCTATTCTCTGTTCTGTTAATTTACTTATATTATCGTGCAACGAAAGTATATAAATATGATGGGAACGGAGGGGAATAGGCAAAAATGAAGAAGTTTTTAGTTTCTTATTCTTGGTTAATTTTATTGTTCTTGTATTTTCCAATGATGGTTTTAATGGTATATTCCTTCAATGATTCTCGCATTAATGCGGAATGGGAAGGATTCACATTCCATTGGTATACAGATTTATTTCAAAAACAAGATGTTATTGATGCATTTGTAAATAGTATGACGATTGCAATCGTAACGACGATTGTAACGACTGTTCTTGGTGTGATTTTCGCAATTGCATTACATCGTTATAAATATCGTTATGAAGGGGCCATTAACGGTCTTGTGTATTTACCAATTTTAATTCCTGATATTTTAATGGGATTATCTTTACTTATTTTATTTAGTCAATTAGGTATGGAGCTTGGTAAAACAACAATTATTATTGCACACATTACTTTTAGCATTTCATTTGTTGTCGTTATTTTAGCAGCACGTCTTTCTGGTATGGGACGTGATTTAGAAGAGGCTGCGAATGATTTAGGAGCAACGCCGTGGCAAACATTTCGTTTTGTAACGTTCCCAGCGATTGCACCTGGAGTTATTTCGGCTGCATTATTAACATTCACATTATCAATTGATGATTTTGTAATTAGTTTCTTCGTATCAGGACCAGGATCAACAACATTGCCATTATACATTTACAGTATGGTTAAGCGCGGAGTATCACCAGAAATTAATGCACTTTCTACAATTTTAATTGTAGCTATCGTAGGATTAATGGTTCTATCTGAAATCTTCCGTAACAAAGGTGCAGATGGTGAAGAAAACTCTGGAGGACACCTTCCTTTATAATACGAACGATATAGAAAGTACGAGGGGGTAATAAACCGATGAAATTAATGAAAAGATTAGCCGGCGCAGCAATTAGCTTTAGCCTTGTTGCTGGTGTACTTGCTGGTTGTGGTGAAAAAAAAGAAGAGTTAAACATTTATAGCTGGGCTGACAATTTTGATGAGCAAGTGCTAAAAGATTTTGAAAAGAAATATAACGTGAAAATAAACTATGATAAGTATGCAAGTAATGAAGAAATGCTTGCGAAATTGCAAGCTGGTGGTGCGAAGTATGATTTAATTCAGCCATCTGACTACATGGTTAAAACAATGGCGAAAATGGACTTATTAGCACCGTTAGATAAGAAGAATATCCCGAATATCGAAAATATGGTTTCTAATTTCAAAACACCTGCGTTTGATCCAGAGAATAAATATTCTTTAGTATATACTTGGGGTGTAACAGGAATCGCATACAATAAAAAGTATGTGAAAGAAGCACCTACAAGCTGGGCTGACTTATGGAATGAGAAATATAAAGGGCATGTAACTTTATTAAATGATTCTCGTGAAGTGTTAGGAATGGGTCTTAAAAAGCATGGTTTCTCAAACAGCACGAAAGACGATGCGCAGTTAAAGACAGCAGCAGATGATTTAAAGAAGCTGCTTCCAAACTTATTAGCATTTGATACAGATAATATTAAACAGAAATTTATTACAGAAGATGCGTGGATCGGAACAGTTTGGTCTGGAGATGCAGCATTTATCGCTAAAGATAATAAAGATGTAGAGTACGTTGTACCAAAAGAAGGCGGCACAATTTGGGCTGACACGTTAGCAATTCCAAAAGGCGCGAAAAACAAAGAGCTTGCAGAGAAGTTTATGAACTACTTATTAGATGAAAAAGTAAGTGTGAAAAACTACGAGTCAATTGGATACAGTAATCCAAATGAAAAAGCTCATCCTCTTCATAGTAAAGAATATCGTGATAACCACATGATCTTCTTAACGAAGGAAGAATTAGATCGTACAGAATGGCTTGTTGATGTGGACGATAAGTTAAAAGACTATGATCGTTACTGGACAGAGCTAAAAACAAAAGGTAAATAAGTAAGAAAATGCGGTTTCTACAGTAGAAATCGCATTTTTTCATAGTAGGAGGAAATCGTTTGAAGAAGAAGTTACATCAATATGAGCTAATATGTATCGCTTTATTACTTGCTGTATTTGGCATTGTTGCTTGGCGCGTACATGCGGGTGGCGTTACAGTGATGGATACATATGTCCGAGGATTAGTAAAAGGAGTACAAACAGAAGAGTCGTTTGCATTTTTCTCACATTATACAAAATTAGGGTCTGCCATTGGAATCGTAACTACGCTCATTATAAGTTTACTTGTTTTTTGGAGAAAACGTTATTTTGCTGCGATGATTGTATATCCTATGGGCATTTTAGTAACACATCTTGTGAATAAAGGAATAAAAGAAATTGTGAAAAGAGATCGTCCTTCGTTAAACGAAGCGTTGGATGCACTTGGATATAGCTTTCCTAGTGGACATGCAATGTTATCTATTATGACATTTGGGTTTCTTGCTTATATCATTGCGGCAAATTTGAAGAGTGTAACAGGGAAATATGTGATAACGATTTTGATGGGAATAGTCATTGTATCGATTGGATTAAGTAGAGTTATATTAAATGTACATTATCCAACTGATATTTTAGCTGGTTATTGCGTAGGTGGTATTTTGTTAATTATGGCGATTTATTGCCATCGTTTACTTACTGAGAGACTTGGTCTTAATAAAGAGAGATAAAAAACGTCTGGAAAACTATTATTATAGTGTTTCCAGACGTTTTTTGTTTGTATGAAGATGTGATACATTATAAGTAACAATTGAATTATGTAAAGTAGGTGAAAATGTGTGAAAACAAATGTACATAAAGTAGATAAGTGGGGGAAGTTAGGCGCTTTTTTATATCAGTTTCGTTATACAGTAATTGTAGCATTACTATTGCTTGCGATAGCACTCGGTATTTTCGCTCCAAAGTTACCGGGAGTATTAGGTGGTGACGGTTTCCAAACAGAAGGAGACTATCAAAAAACGAAAGAAATTTTAGATAAAGATTTTAAGAGGTCTCAAGATACGCTGTTACTCGTTTTTGAAAAAAATAAAGGTGTTTCACATGAGGAATTTCAAAAGCAAGTAGAGGGAATTGTAAAAAATGTACAAGAGAAAGAGACATATGAATCTTTCCATCATCCAGTGAAAAATAAAGAAATGTTACAAAATGATATCGGCTATGCGACAATTTTATTTTCCGGGAAAACAAATAAGGAACGAATGGAAAAGACGTTACAATTTGCTGATAAAGTCGAAAAGGAAAGTAATGCATCGTTAAAAGTAACGCCTACAGGATTTCCGAAAATTAATCAAGAGATTAATGAAAGAACGCAAAATGATTTAAAAGTAGCAGAGATGATTGGATTACCAATTGCATTTCTCGTATTACTATTTTCATTTGGTAGCCTTTTGGCATCTATTTTACCAATTGTAAATGGGGCACTTAGTGTTATTAGTACGATGGGCATATTATACTTTATAGGTGTCGATAAGGAACTATCTATCTTTGTGTTAAATGTTGCACCGATGGTTGGACTTGCGTTATCTATTGATTTTGCACTATTATTTGTAAATCGCTTTCGAGAGGAAGTTGCAAAGCGAACGGTAAAAGAAGCGATAGCAATTACATATCAGACAGCAGGGCGTGCAATCGTATTTTCAGGATTATGTGTATTTGTTGGATTATCCGGTTTGTTCTTCTTTAAAATTGATTATATTCAGTCAGTTGCAATTAGCGGAATGATTGTTGTGATTATGAGTATCTTATTTTCACTCACACTCCTTCCAGCGCTATTATCCTTAATTGGTAAACGAATATTAAAAAAGAATCAAGTAGCACATACGCCGGCAAAGGCGTGGCGTAAATTTGCACAATTTGTAATGAAACACCCAATTGCGATGATTATTGTTGTTACAACATTTATTGTGATTTGTTTATTACCATTACGTACAGCTAATTTACAGTTCCCCGACGTAGAAGCTTTACCTAAACAAAGTGATACAAGAATTGCATATGAGAAGTACGAAGAGGCATTTAATAAAACTGCAAAAACACATGCTGATGTTACGTTAGTGGTAGAGACGAAAAAAGATATGAAAGAAAAAGAAAGTTTACAAAAGGTAGAAGAAGTCATTCAAAAGTTAAAAGATGATAAAAAAGTGCATGAAGTAAGAAGTTTATACGACGGGTTAACTGGAATGAAAGCAGATCAAGTTGCTGGAATATTAGCGTCGCCAGAAGTAGCAAAGCTAGCTCCTATATTTGAAGCATACACGAAAGGGAATAAGACGACGATAGAAGTCTTTCTAAAAACAAAACCACGTGATGAAACTGCTAAACAGTGGGTTCGTGATTTTAAACAAAATTATAAAGAAACAGATGTTACGTATTATTTAGGCGGAATGACGACGTTCCAACAAGAGTTAGAAGATGAAATTAAAGATAAAGTTGCAATTGGGATGTCTGTTATATTTGGATCGACCTTTGTTATATTATTATTCGCATTCCGATCTATACTCATTCCAATTAAGGCAATTATTATGAATATACTTAGTTTAAGCGCAACAATTGGAATTGTTGTTTGGTTATTTGAAGGTGGGCATTTCGGTTTAGAAGCAAGTCCTGTTCTATTTGTCTTACCAATCTTCATTTTCGGTCTCGTATTTGGGCTTAGCATGGATTATGAAGTCTTTCTTATTTCACGTATCCATGAATTATATGAAGAAACAGGAGATAACGATCAGGCGACGTTAGAAGGACTTGTTTCAACAAGTAGAATTATTACATCAGCTGCATTAATTATGATTGTTGTAACGGGCGCATTCGCCTTTACTGATATTTTACCAGTAAGACAAATGGGGCTTGGTGTTGCATTAGCAATATTCCTTGATGCAACAATTATTCGTCTTATGCTTGTACCAAGTTTAATGAAATTGTTTGGAGACTGGAATTGGTGGTTACCATTTCGGAAGAAAAGAGAAAAATCATCGTAAAAAATACTCATCTATAAGATGAGTATTTTTTTATGAATAGCAAGACCTACATTTTGCAAATAGTATGTGATAAGAACATTACATATAAGTAGGTGAAGGCAATGTTTCGTTATTTTAAGTTTAAGCTAAATGATACAGTACAGTTTGCAGAAAACGATGGGCATATGTACCGCATTGTCGGTTATCGGTTAGAAAAAGGGTTTTATCCAAAAGATGAATGGACTCATATCATTTATGAATTGCTTAGAGATTTTGATGGGTATACGATGGATGCGGAGGAAGAGGAACTTGTAAAAGTTATTCAAGTAGAGGATGAGTATTACAAAATACAAGAAGTATCGGGCTATCGTTATCCAGTAAAAATGAAGCAAAAACAACAAGTGATGAAAGCAGAAAAGATGGATGACTTATTAGATACGTATAATGATTATAAAAGATTGGCGGATTTCTTTAAAGATTTATCGTATGAACAAAAAGCGGAAGAAGTATTGCAGGAAATGAAAAAGCGTAGAGCATGAGGGACAGTCTATTATAAGACTGTCCTCTATTTTTGACGGTGCATCAAAGTCTATTTTCCGTTACAATGAGAGAATCAATAGAAATAAGGTGATACAGTATGGAAACGAAGAAGAAGGGTGAATGGTGCGAAATGACTGTTCCAGCGAAATGGAATGGTATAAGCATTGAGTCATTATTAAAAATAGAATGGGAAATACCGAAAAAGTTGTTACATCAGCTTCGTATGGAAAAAGGTGTTACTGTTAATGGAGAACCGAGAAGATGGAATGAGCTTTTAAAAGAGGGTGATAAGTTACAAGTCCATATGTTTATGGAGGAAGAATACGATGTAGAGCCTGAGTATGGTGAATTACATGTAGTGTATGAAGACGATCACGTACTCATTGTAAATAAGCCTGAGAAGATGGATACGCATCCTGCTGAAAAAGGCGGGATGGGAACACTTGCAAACCTTGTTGCCTTTCATTTTCAAATGCAAGGTTTAGAGACGAAGGTTCGTCATATTCATCGGTTAGATAAAGATACGACAGGTGGTGTCGTGTTTGCGAAGCATAGAATTGCTGGTGCAATTATGGATCGTTTATTAATGGAACGAAAAATTAAAAGAACGTATGCGGCCCTTGTGGAAGGAAAAGTAAAAAAGAAGCAAGGAACAATTGACGCGGCTATTGGAAGAGATCGTCATCACGCGACGAGACGACGTGTTTCTCCAAAGGGAGACCAAGCTATCACATTTTATAAAGTAGAGAAGTACTTTATAAATCAAAATGTTACGCTCGTAACGTTACAATTAGAAACAGGTAGAACTCATCAAATTCGTGTTCATATGAGCTATAATGGCAATCCATTAATTGGGGATGTATTATATGGTGGACAAACGAAATATATGTCTAGGCAAGCGTTACATGCCATGAAGATAAACTTCTTACATCCCATTACGAAAGAAGAAATCGAAGTGGATGTACCATTTCCTATAAAATTAAATGATACAATAAAAGAATTTCAAAGAATGAATGCATAAAGTGTAAGGTTGAGAAAAGTAGATTCTTGCAGGAATTTCTCTAAAAGAAGCGAAGCCGTTAAGAGAAAAGAGAGGTGAGAATTGCTTGGTCAAATATAAATATATATTAGGAATATTATTCGCTTGTCTTTTAGTTACTCTATGCCTCTATCCATATTTACCAAATGAGATGGCCGTACATTGGGATGAAAATGGTGGGCCGAACGATTTTATGAGTAAACGAGTTGTTATAGCATTTATTCCTTTTTTTCTTATTTTTTTACATGGATTGATGTATATTATTTCACATAATATATATAAGTTTAATGAAGGCGAGCATGTCATTATAAGTGGATTTCTAAAGACGATTACTTTATTTATGTTGTTTATCCATATGCTCATTCTCTTTATTAATTTTGGAAGTATGATATCCTTTCAAACAGGACTAACAATTGGGATTAGTATGTTTCTGTTTATGCTTAGTAAGTTGTTTAAACAAGTTCAGAGTACGGAAAAAGACCTAATCAAATTACAAAAGATCCGTTTAGTGAGTAGGCGGATTTTTCAAGTGATGGCATGTAGTATATTATTTTCATTATTTTTGAATTTGAAGTGGGGGTTTTATGTATTACTTAGTGTAATAAGTAGTGGTTCTATTTTGTTCATGTTTTACATTTTATACTCATACATAATAGAAAGTTATGAAACATAAAAAAGAGTCTTCTCATTATGAGAAGACTCTTTTAAACTATTTACTTCGTAATAAATTGTTGTGTCCAGTAGTTGCCGCTTTCTACGTAGCCAACACCGATGTGAGTGAAACCGTTATTTAAGATGTTTGCACGGTGTCCAGCGCTATTCATCCAAGCTTGTACTACTTCTTCAGGTGTACGTTGGCCTTGAGCAATGTTTTCACCTGCAGATGTATAAGAAATACCAAATTTCTTCATCATGTCAAACGGAGATCCGTAAGTAGGGCTGTTATGATCAAAGTAGTTGTTTTTTTGCATATCTTCAGATTTAATACGTGCTACTTTGCTTAATTCAGTATCGATTTTTAAAGCTGATAAACCTTGTTTTGCACGCTCAGCGTTTGTTAATTCAACAACACGTTGTTCGAACTCACTTAAAGATTTTGCTTCTTCAGCAGGCTTTTGCTCAGCAGGTTTTTGTTCAGCTGGTTTTTGAGTATTGTTGTTTTCAGCAGGCTTTTGAGCTTCTGGTTTTTGAACTTCTTCAGCAGGCTTTTGCTCAACTGGTTTTTGCTCAGCAGGTTTTTGAGTTTCTGGCTTAGCTGTTGGTTGCTCAGTTACAACATTTTCAGTAGGTTGTTGATTAGGAATATAGCAATTTGGTTGGAAGTTTCCTTGTTGCCATTGTGCTAATGATTCCACGCCCATAGATTGTAAGAATGCTTGTAATTCTTGTTGGCTCATTTGCTTCATCATCACTTTCGAATGCTGAATATTTTGAACCTTTATATTAGATGGTTGTACTGTTGCAGCTTGTGCATCTAGAGAAGATACTCCTAAAGTAAGAGCTGTTGCAGCAGCTACAGATAATAAAACACGCTTTTTCATAATGTGTGTCCCCCTATGTAAAGTTTTAATTTGTTTTCACACGATTTGTTTTTGACAGCCTGTCTGACTGACAAATTCATCGTAGCATACAATTTGCGAGAAAAAAGATGGAAAAAAATTCATAGACTTTAAAATTACCTAATTTATCCTAAGAGGGGAAAAGAGGAAAAATAAGAGAAACATAGAGTATAAAAGGAATTTTCAGCATTTTTATACTATGTTATAGGAGGGTGTTTTTGGATAAATTTACCTAAAAAGAAAATGAAGAATCCTATTGTATCAATGGTTTGAGAGGTTTTTTGAGGAATATAATGGATTGTTTTTTACAAAACTGTAATGTTTCTGTTGTTCTTTTTTATAATAAAGTAACATATTTTTAATGTTGTAGAGGACAAAAAAGCGGCTATCTCTTTACGTAGACGAAGGAGATAGCCGTTTTCTTATTATTACGTATGTTACGAGTTATTACGAGTTGGTTTCAATTGCTTCTAATAATAAATCTACAATATGAATTCCTCTCATTTTATGAGAAAGACCTTCTCGCTCAATACCTAATTTCATTTGTAATAAACAACCTGGATTTGCGGTAACAATGGTTGCTGCGTCTGTTTCATGCACACGATCCATTTTGTAATCTAGAAATTCCATTGATAACTCTGAATGAACAATATTGTAAATACCAGCAGAACCACAGCAGCGATCCGCGTCTTTCATTTCACGGTATGTTGCGCCTTGAATTGCTTCTAGTAACATACGAGGTTCTGAAGATGTTCGCATAACATTGCGTAAATGACAAGAGTCTTGATACGTAATAATTTGCGGCGTGAGTCGTAAGTCAGTTCGCTTGTGGAAGTCTAGTTCTACTAGAATAGCGGTAATATCTTTAATTTTAGAGACAAACTGCTTCGCACGTTCAGCCCACTGTGGATCATCTTTTAAAAGATAATCGTAGTCTACGAGGTAAGCTCCGCAACCACCAGCATTCGTAATAATATAATCGATGTTTAAATCTTCGAATGCTTTTATATTGCGTTTCGCTAATTCTTTTGCTCCGCTTTTCTCACCAGCATGCCCATGTAATGCCCCGCAGCAACTTTGTGTTTTCGGAATAACGATATCACAACCAGCTAACTGAAGAAGTTTTATTGTTGCATTATTTGTTTCTAAAAACATCGTATCCATTAAACAACCTGTGAAGAATGCAACTTGTTTCTTTTTTGTACTTTCAGCATGTAAAAATTCAGGGCGATCTTTCATTGCTTTCATTTTAGGGACTTTTGGTAGAACGAGATCCATCGTTGCAAGTGTTTCAGGGAATAGTTTCATAATTCCTGTTTTATGTGTTATCGTTTGTAAACCAGAACGCTGATAAAATCCAATTAGACCGGTTAATGTTCTCATTCGATTTTGATGCGGGAAGAGTCCTTCAAAAACGACTTTACGAACTGCTCTCACTGGCACCGAAAACTTTTTGTTTTGATTTATAATATCACGAGCTTCTTCTAATAAATGTCCATAATTCACACCAGATGGACAAACAGGTTCACAAGCACGGCAACCGAGGCAAACATTTAATGTATTTTCAACATCTTCATCTGGCTCAATCAAACCGTCAACGACCGCTTTCATTAACGCGATACGTCCTCGTGGTGAATGTGATTCTTTATACCCAGATTGAATGTAAGTAGGGCAAGTTAGTAAGCAGAAACCGCATCGCATACAGTTTAGTAGTTCATCTTCACTTAATCGTTCTTTAAATTCTTTTTGAATGTTTTCTTTATTTAATGTTGTCATCGCTCAATCACCACTCTTTTACGAGTGTCCTTCGCGAACATCTTTCCTGGATTCATAATGTTATTTGGATCGAAGGCTTGTTTAATCCCTTGCATTGCAGCAATACCTTCTTTACCTAATTTCATTTCTAAATACGGAGCTTTCATCGCACCAACACCATGTTCGCCAGTAATTGTGCCGCCAAGTTCGATTGCTTTTGCAAATATTTCAGCAAAAGCTTGTTCAGCTCGGTGCATTTCTTCTTCATTACGAGCATCTGTCATACAAGTTGGATGTAGATTACCATCACCAGCATGTCCAAACGTACAAATAGGAATATTATATTTTTTTGCAATGGCATTAATAGCTTCAACCATCGGAGCGATTTGTGAACGTGGCACAGTTGCATCTTCTAGTATTGTTGTAGGTTTTAGTCTTGCAAGTGCTGATAGTGCGCTACGGCGAGCAGTACGAAGCGCATCTGCTTCCGGTTCATCTTTTGCAACGCGAACATCGACTGCATTCATAGAGCGGCAAACGTTAGCCATTTTTTCAATATCTCGATTGACAACTTCAGGTGGACCATCTTGTTCAATTAATAAAATTGCTTTTACGTCAGTTGGTAAACCGATTTGTGCAAACTCTTCTACAACTTCAATTGTCGGCTGATCTAAAAACTCGAGTGTCGCTGGAATGATTTTATTTGCAATAATAGAAGAAACAGCGCGTGCAGCTTCATTAATATCTTCATATAGCGCAAGCATCGTTTTCTTCGTTTCAGGCATAGGAACAAGTTTTAATATCGCTTCTGTTACGACGCCAAGTGTTCCTTCAGAACCGATAAATAAACGAGTTAAATCGTAACCAGCTACATCTTTTGCTAATTTACCACCAGTACGAATCATATCGCCATTTGGTAAGACAAGTTCAAGGCCCATCACATAATCACGTGTTACGCCATATTTTAATCCGCGTAATCCACCTGAGTTTTCATTAATGTTACCGCCAATTGTAGAAATTTTCATCGAGCTTGGATCTGGTGGATAAAATAAACCTTTTTCTTCTACGGCTTTAATAATATCAAGTGTAATAACACCAGCTTGTACAGTAATGGTTAAATTCTTTTCATCAATTTCTAAAATGTTATTCATATGACGGAAGATAAGGACGATACCGCCTTCAAGTGGACATGTTCCTGCGCAAAGGTTTGTTCCAGAGCCACGAACATATACAGGAATGTTGTGAGTGTTACATACTTTTAACACTTCTGCTACTTCATTTGTATTACGAGGAGCAATGACTGCATCAGGCATTGCTTGGAAGTTTGGAGTGGCATCATAACTATACGTTAAACGCCCCATATTGGATGTATCTACATTATCTTCGCCAACAATGGATACGAATGAATGAATAATTTGCTTTTCTAACATTGGAAATCCCCCTCAACCTGTTAACGTAATTAGTCATAATAAAAAACGTTGTCACAGTGCTTTCATTATAATGATAAAAAAGTTGGGGGATTCTTTCTATGTATAATCATCTAAAGATTAATCTGTTTTATCATTCTTTTTTGTGTGATTATCTAATAAGAGGAGCGAGAAGTATAAAATACTTAAGTCTTTGAATTGTTTCGGATCAAGTCCTGTATGCTCCTCAATTTTTTTAAGCCTGTAATGTAATGTGTTAATGTGTATATGTAATTGCTCAGCTGTTTGTTTATAAGATTGGTTATAATCAATAAATAAACGTAAAGTGTGCATAAGTTCAGGCGATGCTAGTAAGTTTTCGATCGTGCGTCTTAGAAACTGTTCCCGCGTTTCAGCAGAAATATCTTGTAAGCACATTTCTAAACGTAAATCTTCATTAAATACAATTTTTTTCGTTTCAAGTGATACAGAAAGAGCTTGTAACGCTTGTTCGTACGATAAGTTCATATTGTTTGGCGTAACGGTTTGTCCAATCCCGATATATAAAGGAATAGAAAATAAAGTTTCACAGTCTTGTTTTAATCGTTTTAAAAATTGATACGTTTGCTCTTTGGAGTTCGTGGCTGTAAATAAAATAAATCGATCATTTCCCCAGCGAACAAATAGATGCTCCTTTGTTAATAGATTGCGTACGTGTTGCCAAACTTTACGCTGAAGCATCGTGTCATTTTGATCGATTGAGAACAAAATAAGTTGTTTCTTCTTATATAAATCAATACCAAGTGTTTTTGCGCGATCAAGAAAGCTTGGAGACCAGTCTGTATTTTGAAGCCAATCAAAGACAAATGCTTCATAAGAACGATGTTCAAGTTCTAGTTGTTCTAAAAAGTAGTTTTCGTGAATGAGTAGTTCGGTCATTTTACGTAATATTTCTCCGTATTGTGAAATATTTTCAGGTTCACCTGTAATTCCAATGACACCAATTACTTCGTCATGGAATAGTAAGGGGAGGTTCATACCCGTCTTTACGCCCTGTAAGCATCGTTCATCCTTTTTTGTAATAATGACAGTTTTCTTTTGTTTCGCACAGCGGAGTGCACCTTCATGAAATTGACCGATTCTTTCTACATCTGTACTTGCGATAATAACGCCTTGTATATTAATAATAATGATATTTTCTTTAATTAGTCTGCGTACTTCTCGTACAATTTTATTCGCTAAATCAGGAAAAAGCATAATTTGCACACCTCAAATTCTATTTGTTGTACATTATATATGTAAATGATGTAAGAAAGGGAAATTTCACACTTTCCACACATTTATTTGTTATTTTACAATTATAACGAAATCATCCGAAGATGGAGGGAATCTTTTGAGAAAGTATGTTTTTCTTCTCTGTTTTTTATTTCTATTAGTAGGGTGTCAAGGAAGTTCATATACACCGATTGCTAAAGATAAAAGTGTTATTATAACAACGAATATAAAAGAAGGTAGTCTTAGTTTTGTAGATAAACAAACTAAAAAGTTAATTACGACATGGGAACTTAATGAACCAATGGCAGGAATTGCACTACTTCCAAACGGTGAGAACATACTTGTATATGGTAAGCAGCTAGAGTACATGTATGTATATTCACTAGCAGAAGGAAGGCAAGTGGAAAAATATAAAACGGGAAAAGGCATTGTAAATGTTGTCGTATCAGAAGATAAAAAACAATTATTTGCTGCCGATCAAAATGCTCAAAAGGTAAGGTTTTTTACGATAAAAGGAAAAGAGACGGGGAGTGTGTCAACCGGAAAAGGACCAATAACGATGGTAGAGCACGATAACCAGTTATCTGTATTAAACTTTTATGATACGAAGCTAACGACAATTGATACAAAGAAAAAAGAAGTGGTCCAATCTTTTATGATTCCCCCAGCGTCAACTGGAGCGACAATTAGTCCGAATGGGAAAGAAATATGGATTGGCGGGCATGGTGATGGAAATCAAGTGAATGAGAAAGTATTAGTGTATTCTTTGCAGAGCGGGGAAATGGTACGTTCTTTACACGCCCCGTTTATGCCTGTGAATATAACGAATGATAATAAGTATGTATATGCATTAAGTCACGGCTCGAATATGCTTAGAAAGTTTGATGTTAGCACGTATAAAGAGGTTGCTTCTGTAGAAGTAGGATCGAACCCATTTGCATTTTTGAAGAGCGGAGCAGAAGGCTACGTAGCAAGCTATGATAGTGATGAAGTGTGCGTCATAGATATGAAGAATTTGAAAATAAAACAAACAATTAAAGTCGGAAAAGGGCCGTTTCAACTCATAGAGAGAGAAGGGAAGGACAATGAGTAAATATAGGGTGCTAGTTGTAGATGATGAAAGTGATATGAGACAGCTTGTTGGAATGTACTTAGATAATTTTGGGTACGAGTGGGGAGAAGCTGAAAATGGAAAAGAAGCGTTACAAAAATTGGAGAAGAATCATTATGATTTTGTTGTACTAGATATTATGATGCCAGAGATGGATGGACTTTCAGTTTGTAAAGAAATTAGAAAAACGTCAGATGTACCAATTATATTTTTAACAGCAAAAGGTGAAGAGTGGAATAGAGTGAACGGCTTACGTATGGGAGCAGATGATTATATTGTAAAGCCATTTAGTCCTGGAGAATTAATTGCTCGTATGGAAGCTGTGTTAAGACGTTATACAAAGCAAGAACAACAAGAGGAAGTTCAATTTGGACCGATCCTTATTAATGAAAAAAGTAGGAAGATTGAGGCAGATGGTGAACCGATCTCTCTTACAGTAAAAGAGTTTGATTTACTCTATTTTCTTTGTCAACATACGGGACAAGTATTTAGCCGAGAACAATTGCTGGAAAAGGTATGGGGATATGATTATGCCGGAAGTACAAGAACGGTAGATACGCACGTGAAAACAATGCGTTTGAAACTTGGAGAAAGTGGAAACTACATTCAAACTGTTTGGGGTGTAGGCTATAAATTTGAGGTGTAACGTATGTTTACGATGGTACAGAAGCTTTGGCTGACAGTAGTATGTGCAGTATTTGTAACAGTTTCTTTTCTCTATTTTGTATCTTTATACTCGTACGAAAAACTATACGTTGATAATTTAAAAGATTCATTAGTAACGGAGGGGAAGGGGCTTGCTGCGCAATATGATAAGCGTGAAGGCATATCAAATTTTGAAGAGAAAGTAAGAGCATTTGATCAAATATCTAGTTCAGACGTTCTTTTTGTATCCAACCCACGTGATTTAAGCGCATGCTTACCTTTTGATGTGCATCATCATTCTCTTATAAGTGAAGGGGACAGGCAAGCATTATTAGATGGGAAAACTGTGACAAAGATAGGATATGAGGAACATTTTGAACGTAATATTATGGGGGTTGTCATCCCTGTTTTAGAAAATAAAAAATTAGTAGGCATTGTATATTCTTATATTCCTTTAAAAAGTATAAAAGACTTAATATATGATATGGGCCTTATTTTGGCACCGTTAGCACTTGCTATAACTTTACTGACAATATGGATTGGCAGAAAAATTATTATTGCCATTACGAGACCGCTTTCGCAAATGGAACGAGTTGCGAATCATTTGGCTACGGGAGATTTCTCAGAACGAATTACAATTTCTTCTGAAGATGAAATTGGACGATTAGGAAAAGCATTTAATAAAATGGCAAATTCTTTAGAGACAGAAGACGTAAAGCGTAAGGAATTTCTAGCTAACGTTTCGCACGAACTAAGAACACCGCTTAGTTATATAAAAGGATATAGCGAGGCTATTTTAGATGGTGTAGCGAAGGGACCACAGCAAGAAAAAGTAACACAGCTCATCCATAAAGAAGCAGATCGTATGCAGCGTCTCGTACATGATTTATTAGATTTAGCACAATTAGAAGGGGAACATTTTCCGTTAAAGAAACAACCTATCGTTTTTTCACAGCTCATTGAAGATGTGCTAGATACGTATGAGCTTAAGTTTATAGAAAAGAAAATTCGTATTTCAACAAATTTAAACCCAGAAATCATTGTAATGATAGATGAGGATCGTATGCAACAAGTGCTTCATAACGTGTTAGATAATGCGATACGGTATACAAATCCAAACGGGGATATTATGATAACGCTTAGGCAGATAGATGATTATTGTGAATTGAACATAAAAGATACGGGAATCGGTATTGATACAGAGCATTTAGAAAATCTTGGCGAACGTTTTTATCGCGTTGATAAAGCGAGAAGTCGCCAACATGGTGGGACAGGTTTAGGTCTTGCTATTGTAAGACAAATTGTTCATATACATGATGGACAGTGGCGAATTGAAAGTGAAAAAGGGAATGGGACGACAGTTATTATTAAATTGAAAGTACAGGATGAGGCAAGCATGTTCTAGTTTTAGAGCGTGCTTTTTTATTCCGCTATTTGCCGGGCAGTGAGACCCCACCTCAAAATTCAGCAGAAGCAAAGAAGTTAGGTGGGGGATGAACAAAACCCCCACTGATTAAAGTTTCACCTTATGAGGAAACTTAAATAGGTGAATCTAAGTTTCTCTATAATATATGAAACTACAATTAGAAAATCACATATTTTTTAAAGGAGTTAATGGGTAATTGTACGTGCTAAAATCTTTATTAAAAATATCCTGTACTAATTGGATAGTTTCATAGTCATAAAAACTATCGTATGTTGGGAGGCGTGGGAATAAAGGATCGGTAATATCAGCATCTGCAAAATTACCTCTAAAAATCGCCCTGTCTTTCTGATGATGCCATGATTTGGTTAGTATGTGGAAAGGAGAAGTTTTTAATTGATATGTTTGTTCTAAGCGCTCAATTTCAGTAGAGAAATTTTCAAGGTAGATATACTTTGTAACAAACTCTTCCTCACCTGGTTCATATTGCTGCATTAAATGTGGATCTACTTGTTCTAAATCTATCATTTGCTCTTTTAAGTAGTAGAGAAAGATTTTAAATGAAATAGGTTTATTACAAAATTCATTACCATAATAAAAATTCCGAATAGGATTCCATGCTGGGTTTTCTATGTAAGGGGGGGCAATTAGTGAGAAAAATGAACTTACAGCTCTTGTATAGGGGTTCCTCACTAATTTATAGGTATCTTTTCCGTTTGTATATAAAGCCGCAGCTAGTTCAATAAAGTAGCCCGAGGAGTTTTTGTATATTTCATTTTCATAATTATGGATGAAAGAATCGTATTTTATGGCTTCTTTAAATAAATTTATTTGATAAAAAAACCAATGTGCAAGAGAGGTACAGCCACTTTTTTGACTCCAAAATAAAATCAAAGGGAAGTTAGAATTAAAAAGGGGGACGCGTCCATATTTAATAATATTTGCAAAAGACATTGCTAGCCTCCATTCAGTTATGTCAAGTACTTTTAGTTTATGAATAAAGGACTTGGCATATGAACAAGAAAAGAGAAGTAAAATAGATAATTTAAATACGCGTAATACGAAAGAAAAGATGATCCCAACTATGACAAATCCAATACATAAGGTCAATAGTGACACTATACTTGGGTATTCAACGTCATCAGGCATCCCATTGTTTCATTCCTATAATTATAGCTGCAGGGAGCAAGATAGGTATTAATAGTAGCGATATTATTAGAAAAATTGCCAATAGTCTATTGCTGTTGTTTGTTTCATTGTTGTTTTGATTATTCATAAAACCTCCAAAAATAATTTTAAAATAAATATCCTATTGGATTTTAGTACAAAAGTATTAGTAAAGCCATAGTTAAAAAAAGGTGGATTTCAACAAAAACGCTATTTTATTAGAAAAGGAGACTGAGAAATGAACTTAAAGGAGTACGTCGTTTATAAAGGTGAATCATTCGTTTGTATTGGAAATATAAAGGAATGCGCTCAACATATGGGCGTACTTCCTGAAACGAAACGCCAGCTTATCAGAGGAAGTTAGCGAAAAGGAAGAAGGCTAGGAATTATTTAACTGTTACTGGATTGGATGATGATGAGGAATGAAATGCGAGAATTGCGATAGTGAAACACCTGGTGGTTATTGCGATTGCATGATAGTGGACGGAGATTTTAAAGGTACTTGGTGGTTAGAAGAAAACGATAACGAAGAGATGAAAAGGGAATAAGGATATGAATGTAAAAACTATAACGGTACCAAATAGAGATGAGCAAGGATGGTTACACGGGACTAAAACAGTGACTGTTGAATGGGAATACCCTACATGCGGAGAGAAAATGAAGGATCCTTCATTGTATAATTTTTGTGAGAATGGCATACTGTTCATATTTGGAATAATGATTGTGGTCATATCAATAAATATACGGATCTCAAGGAAGTATAATAAAAATTTCATTTTGTATTAATTGGGAACACAAAAAGAGCACTTAATAAAGTGCTTTCGTGACGAGATTCATTTTGTAATGATTATTTTAATTTATAAAGAAAGGAACTCAGGATATTGTATGTGCGCCCAGTTAATTGAGTACCTTGTACAAATAAAGAGCAGCTAGCAAAAACTAACTGCTCTGTGAATAAGAAGAACCCAATGGTCATTCGTATTCAACCTTGGTGTACCTATATTGTTAACATGTTTTAGAAATTTATTCAATATAAGAGCAGCTAACAAAAGTTAACTGCCCGCCTCTCGACCAAGAGAGCAAGAGTGGGAAGAATTTAAAACTACCTTTTAAATTCTTCTATAGTATCGGAAAATATTTAGAATTCTATTCGTATAAAACATAAAAAGAGCACGATATAAGTGCTCTTTTCGAGAGTGAGTATAAATACCAATCATTCTATATTAGTATACGCACTGCATTATGTAGTTGTTACTAAAATTAATTTCAGTTTTTAAAATTAGAGGTTTCTTTTAATGAAACCTCTAAAAAGATAACTAAATTTACGTTATTGTAAATTCGATTGCGATAGGAGTTCCTCCATCTAGGACAGCTCCTCCTACAATAGTAGCAGCTGTAGTAGTCACACCAGTAATAGTATCACCTGTTTGAATAACGCCATTAATATAAAGCGTTAAAAAAGCATAAGAAGCAGGGAATGTTGTTACAGCGCCAGTGTCATCAGTGAAGTCTGTGTTAGCAAAAGTTAAATCTGCTCCAGCGACAGTCCCTGTTGCTGCTGTACTTACAAATCGTCTTCCAGCTATAAAGGGCTTAATGATAGGCATTTATGTTCACCTCTTTTTGAGAATAAACTCAGACAATTTTTTAAAAGTCTTGTCCTGTATTGTATTCTATGTTGTGCTTCCTTCAAAAGATACGGCTTGTACACTAGTAAAAAAGTATAATTCTTATTTGTTTATTAAATGTTGTATAAAATTAAACAAAATAATCCTTTGAAAAGAGAGTGAGGTTACAAGAATGGAGGGTAACGTAAAGCTTTTAGGTGATGATGGGATGTTAGGGATGGAGTTCAAGGAAAGAACGATTCATGTTTATAACACAGAAGACGATGTGATGGAATTATTTTCTACGAGAGTGCAGACTCAAGAAGTTATTGATTTTCTTGAAGAATGTAAAAGGAAATGAAGTAAAAATTTAACAGATTAGATTGAACGGAGGGGACCGTATCGTATGTATCAATTGTTATTTTTTAAAGACATCGATGAAAAGGAGATGCTAAGACTTGTGTTGAAAGAGCTGAAAAACTACAAAGCATTGTGCGTGCGGATGAAAAAACAAGAAGAGCAGGAAAATTAGCGAAGGGAGTGTGTTTATAAGCTAGTACGCTTATATCTTGAAAAATTAGTTAAGCAAGGAGAAATAAAGGAAGTGAAAAGAAGCAGAAGAAAAAGATGATTCCGTAAAAAGCAACCATTTGGGTGTTTTGTCTTTTACACAAAACAAACGAACTCAATGAAAAAACAGTGATGTATGAGATTTTTATACTAGTGAGTTTGAAATTTAATTATAAATATAGAGTTGGATTTTTTAAGATACACGAATTTTTAACGAAAAATAGCAGCTTCAGTGCCAGATGGAAGAATTAATTTACGTGGAATTGTAATAATCTCAAGAGCCATCTGTGCTGAATAGAGAAGTATTGGAGTTAATTCTAAAGTGTGAGTTAATAATAATATAAAGCTTGTTAGGATTGCAAAGCTCCCCCAAAAGAAACTTTTTGAAGTGTTACGGAAATCTTTTATTAAAGAAAAGAAAGAAAAAATGATGTAACAATGAGTATCAAAAATTTATATTTATCAGTCATTAAACCCCTCCTTGAGACCAGTAACTTATATTATAACGCGTTTTTCTGTATTATAATAAAAAGATTTTGAAATGAATAGTTTAAATTCGTAAATACTGCAACTTAAAGGCATGACGGATTACCTTGATCGTAAAGGTTGGTGGTATGAAGTTAAGTAAAGATTTTAGTTTAGTGGAACAGAAAATTTTAAAAACGATAGGATATAAAAAAGAGGATTACCTATTATGAGTAATCTTCTTTTTATAATTTTAACTCGTATAAATATGATTAGATATAGAAGATTTCTGTTTTAATACATAATAAGTAATACATGTAAGTCAGAGGTTCACCGGAAATTTCAAGTATATTTACAAAACATATATTTAAAAAGAAAAAAATGAGAATTTGAATTTAATTAATTACAATTGAAATAGCGCTAAAAATTAATAAAACGGCCATAATAATGTTAAATGATGTAGTATGTTTTAATAAAAGTTTTTGGAACATAGAACCAAATAAGCTCCAACTGAATGTACTCATTAACCCGACTACACCTAGAAATAATGAGAAAAGTAGAAAACTTGAATATGAATTATAGTAAGGGAGAATAAAAGTTGACACTACAGTCAGCCCGAATAGTATCCCTTTAGGATTAACAAATTGAAGAAAAATCCCGACTGTAAATAAGTTTTTATTATGTTTTTCATTTGGATCTGTACTAGTTTTACTAGTGAGTATTTTAAAGGCTAAATATAGCATGTATGCTACACCTAAAATTTTTAAAGGGAATTCGATTATAGGTAGGATATTAATTAGTACAATATTAAAGAAGCTACATAATGAAGTGAGGATGAAAAAACCGAAAGCTACTCCAAAGCAAAATTGCATACTCCTTTTTAAACCATGTTGATTGGCGTATGTCATAGCTAAGAAATTGTTAGGTCCGGGTGTGAAGCTACTTATAAAAACAAATAACAAAAAAGAAAATATAGGCATTTTAAACCCCCCTAATTATTTAGTGTATGTTATAATGACCGAAAAGAACAATATAACGTGTGCTTTTTATTATACATAAAGGTCGTTACATTGTATATATTATAGGAGTGTTTCTTATGGAAGAAATTCAACTTATTCTGGCAAAAAATTTAAAAACAATACGAGAGAAAGAAAAATTAAGTTTAGAAAAAGTTGCTCAATTAACAGGTGTGAGTAAAACAATGATTGGACAAATCGAACGTGGAGAGTCAAGTCCAACATTAACAACGATATGGAAAATAGCTAATGGGTTGAAAGTTTCTTTTACTTCTTTAATTAATAATCCCCAACCGGATACGAAAGTCGTTTTACGAAGTGATGTTCAAGCATTATTAGAAGACAATGGGAGATATAAGGTGTATCCATCTTTTCCTTTTCAAGATGATAGGAATTTTGAAATCTATACGGTTGAAATTGAAACAGAAGGAAAATTAAGTTCGGAAGGCCATAAAGAAGGGACCGAAGAATTTATAACGGTGTTTGAAGGGGAATTGACAATTGAAATAAATGATTGTAAATATACATTAAATAGCGGAGATGCAATTCGCTTTAAGGCGGATAGACCACACTTTTATTATAATTCCGGAAGTACACTAACTCGGTTAAGTATGACCATTTATTATCCAGCTGCATAAACTTGTTATGGCATCAAGAATATAAAGAAGTGTGTTTTGATAAACCATCTATAAAAGATGGTTTTATTTTTTGAAATTCATAAAAAAAGACACTCGTTTGAGTGTCAACATAGTATTGCTCTCGCGTATAGGATTGGAGTATGTTTCTCAAAAACGTATTGAGATGGTTCGCATTTAAGAAACTGTCTTCTTAGTCAATGTAACATCGGCAGGAAGAAGTGTAAATTGATAATGTATATACGGAAAATTTAGTATAGATATTTTCTACTATTAATATAGTGCAAAATGTTTTTTGTTGCTTAATCACTATCGTGTAGTTATTGAGAGAATGGTAGCTTTTGTAATCGGTTCCATTTGATCGTTTAAGAATGATTATTATAAAAAAGAACGAATCATTTTTTAATCAATTCGTATAATTGTTAAAGAGGCACCAGTTGAACCACCTCCAACTAAATTAACTACGGATAATACGCCGAATAGTTGAAGTAAAATTGTATTACCGGCAATAAAATTGGTGATTAAATTATTATTATAATTTGAAGTTGATATTGCGGGTGAAAAAATAGATCCAGGAATTGGAGTTGAAGAGTTTAATAGTAGCCTTGTACCAGCAAGTAGTGCAGTTGTTGTATTAACTTGATAGGTTAAATAATATCTCCCAGTAACAGGAATTGTAAATATATCATTTGAAGCGTTCACTGTAAGATTACCGAGACTTTGGTTATTAGAAAGTGGAATATTAGTTCCACCTAATATGACTGAAATCGGACCACCTAACGTATTATTAGCGAACATAGAGTTTGCCCAGTAATACCCGCAGGTCTAGTAACGCCCGTGGGCCCAGTAGGACCTGTAAGTCTGTATGAAGAATAATTTCAAGAGCCAATGATAATAGTTCTTTTTTTATTTCTTCATTCTTATCTTGAATATAAATCACCTCATTTTTAAATTAGAACGTAACCGATTTAGTATTTTGAAATGGAACTATCATTTTATTATATGAGTACTACTAGTTATAGCAACGGTAAAAAGTTTATTATATGTAAAAATCATTTGAGAATGAAAAAAGTAGTGATGGAATTCTTCTAAAATGATAGATGTATTATTTTGTTAAGTAGTAAAAACATGTGGAATGAGGTATTAAATTGAACCGAAATGATAAATTATCGTTGAATAAAGGTATAATAAGACCAGAAAATATTGGACCTACCTTTCCGGTTATTCCGCCAATTTATATTCCAACGGGCCCAACGGGTTTAACGGGAATGACCGGTCCGACGGGTCCAACGGGATCACCGGGAATAACAGGCCCGACCGGAGTAACGGGGCCACCGGGAATAACAGGCCCGACTGGAGTAACAGGATCACCAGGAATAACAGGCCCGACTGGAGTAACAGGATCACCAGG
>NZ_NVEC01000066.1 GCF_002571225.1 Bacillus sp. AFS059628
ATTAAAGTTTCACTTTATCCGGCTAATTTCCTCATAATCCATTCAATTGATCCCTCTAGTAAAATTTTTTCTCCACACCACGCTAATTAAAATACTGTGTAAATTTCTTTCTAAAGTATTGTTTTTATTTCACACATAAATATTGAGAAAATTTCACTCCCCCTAAATGGAAAGGTAATAGAAATGTTCATAGAGAATTACTCGTAGATTCAATTTTTATCCCCCCATTTTGTGGGGAATGATTGCCTAGTGGTAATGGGATAAGGTTGAGCTACTTTATTAGGGGGAGTGGTTCTATGTTTAATAAAAAAATGGTGGCAATGGCAATGACTGTGCCGTTAGTAATGGGGACAATTTCTACAGTTTCGGCATTGGAAAAACAACAGCAAGTAAAGCTAGAAGCTTATTCGCCGCAGAAAAAAGCAACAGAATATTTAAAAGAAAATGCTGCGCAGTATGGATTAAAAGCAGACCTTTCAGACTTACAATATATTTCTACAACAGAAACGTCAGTAGCTTCATATGTTAGATTCCAACAAGTTGTGAATGGTGCGCCTGTATTTTCGAAACAAATTACAGTTACTCTTAACGGAGAGGGAAAGGGAGTACTTGCTGTTTCTGATTATCAATCTGTTAAAGGTGTGAAGGAAGCTACTACAAAAATTAGTGAAAAAGATGCAATACAAAAATCAATGGCGTATGTTGGAGAAGTAAGTGAACAAAACTTATGGGCTCCTACAGAGAAAGAATTTGGATATATTGTTGAAGAGGGAATTGCTCGTCCAGTATACAAAGTTGTAGTCCATTCTAATAATCCGTTTGGTGCATGGGAAACATTTATTGATGCAGAAAATGGAAAGTTAATTAAAAAAGTTGATATAAACCGTAAAGCAGAAGGATCAGGAAAAGTATTTTTACCTAATCCAGTCGTATCTAGCGGTAGTAAAGTAGGTTTAAAAGATAACAATGATGCAGATTCAACAGCATTAACGAACCAATTAAAGACTGTTACGTTAAAAGGTTTAGATGGGACAGGATTTTTAATTGGAGAGTATGTAACGATTTCCTCAAAAGCAAAAACGAAAGCTACAAACTTACAATTTAACTATACACGTGCAAATGATAGCTTTGAAGATGTGATGTCGTATTATCATATTGATACTTTACAACGTTACATTCAAAGTTTAGGTTTTAAAAATATTAATAATCGCTCTATTAAAGTGAATGTGAATGGAACAACGGCGGACAACTCATTTTATTCTCCGACAACGAAAGCTTTAACCTTTGGTACTGGCGGAGTAGATGATGCAGAAGATGCAGGTATTATCGCACATGAATATGGACATTCAATTCAAGATAACCAAGTTCCTGGCTTCGGTAGTTCTGCAGAAGGTGGAGCGATGGGAGAAGGATTTGGTGATTTCTTAGGTGCTACGTATGAAGATGCAGTATCGACAACAGGCTACGGAAAAGCATGTGTTGGAGAATGGGATGCGACTGCTTATTCTAGTTCAGATCCAACGTGCTTACGCCGATTAGATAATAATAAAGTGTATCCGAAAGATATTACGAATGAAGTACATGATGATGGAGAAATTTGGGCTCAAGGACAATATGAGATGGCGCAAGCATTTGGTCGTGATGTTGCAACGAAAATTATTTTACAATCGCACTGGTCGTTAACACCAAACTCTAAATTCAGTGATGGAGCAAAAGCAATTAAGCAAGCGGATGCTCTTTTATATGGCGGACAACATGCCGCTGATATCGATCGTATTTGGGCAGCGAGAGGAATTAGTACGAATTAATATAAAAAGTCGTGGCATGTATAAGCCACGACTTTTTAATTTGCCTTAGAACTGGTACTAGTAAAGTAAGCTATATGAATGATAATGTGAATTTATTCGCATTTCATTTATTTTTTTTCGTCTTTAAAAACAAAATGCTCTTTAAATTTTCTAGACTCCACTTTTTGACCATTTCGCATGGAGCGGAAAGGGTGTTCTTGCCAAGTAATCATTACATCAACTTCATCTGCTTTTGTAGCAACTGGAAAATTAGCATGTTCAAATCCAGTTTTTCCACTTGCTAAACGGTTTTCCTTTAGGGAGAAGAGTTCATATTTCGTTTTTGTTTTTGGCTCGTTGCGGAATACTTCGACTTGTACATTATATACTTCACTGTTTCCAACATTTTTCAATGAAAATTGATATGTTTGAAATTCATCTTTTTTAGCTTGAAGCATATTCTTGTTTGTTTTTTTCGGTTTATCAATATTCACTTGCCATTGATCAGAGTTTTGAGAGATTGGTAAAGATTTTGGTGAATAGGCGTACGTTTCGTTTACTACAATTAGGCAAAACAATAGGAGAAAGAAACTAATCGCTTTTTGCATATACACACCTCGCTATAAAATTTTTATTAATATGTGTAAATAAAACAGTAAATATGTAATTTAATGGAAAAAAGGTGATACTTTGATTCAAATGAATTTGAAAAAACTTGAAGAAGTAGTAAATGGAGAAGGATTACAAGAATCGTTTCATCTTATAGAGATACATGGTGTCTGCATAGATTCCAAAAACATGAAAGAAGGAAATTTATTTGTTCCAATCATTAGGATGAAAGATGGGCATGAGTATGTGAAAGAAGCAATGGATAATAGAGCTGTCGCTTCCTTGTGGAAAAAGTCTTACGGTACTCCGCCAAAAGGGATTCCAATTATATTTGTGGATGACACTTTGTTTGCTTTGCAACAATTGGCACAATTTTATCGAAGAGAGATAAATGTAAAAGTAATAGGAATTACAGGTAGTAATGGCAAGACTACGGTAAAAGATATAATAGGAAGCATTTTAAGTTCAACTTATAAAGTGCATAAAACAAAAGGTAATTTTAATAGTCAAATCGGTTTGCCGTTAACAATTTTAGAAATGGAACGAAATACTGAGTTCTTAATACTTGAAATGGGAATGAGTGAAAAAGGACAAATTCGAAATTTATCACGAATCGCACAGCCAGATGTAGCGGTGATTACAATGATTGGGCAGTCTCATTTAGAAACGCTTGGATCAAGAAAAGAAATTGCGAAGGCTAAATTAGAGATTATTGACGGGTTAAGAGAAAATGGTTTGTTCTTATATAATGGTGATGAGCCATTGCTTTCTCGAAATAATAAAACGTCGAGTGTAAATTGTAAGACATTTGGTGAAAAGGATACAAATGATTTGTTTCCAACGAACGTACAATTAGATGAATATGGTGTTCATTTTAAATTAAATCATTCAAAAATACAGTACGATGTTCCCTTACATGGAAAACATAATATTTTTAATACGATTGTCGGAATCGCTGTAGGTCAATTTTACAAAGTCCCTATAGAAAAAATACAAGAAGCATTGCAGCAAATAAATATTACACAAATGCGCTTTCAGTTTTTAACCGCTAAAACAGGTTTTACAATTATTAACGATGCATGGAATGCCAGTCCTTCCTCCATGAAGGCTGCAATTGAAACGTTGCAGAAATTAAATGCCTATAAGAAAAAAATGATAGTGATTGGGGATATGTTGGAGTTAGGCAAGAAAGCTGAAACATATCATAGAGAAATTGGTAAAATGTTAAATGAGGAGATTATTCAATATGTATTTACGTATGGAGAGTTAGCCAAAATTGTAGCGGAAGAAGCAAGAAAGAACTATCATACAGGAAAAATAAAGTCATTTGATAATAAAGCCGAGATAGCAGAGGAAGTATTAAAAGTAATAACGAAAAAGGATGTTGTTTTACTGAAAGGTTCACGTGGAATGGCTTTAGAGGAAATTGTACAAAACTGGATATGAAAAATTAAAATATATTTAAAAGTGCTTGCATTTTATAGTGTGAAGAGATAGAATACTCTGTAAATATAAAAAGTGATGATCAGGAAAAGTACATGATGCAAAGGTCTACAGAGAGCAATTGGTTGCTGAGAAGATTGCGATACCGCATGATGGAAAGACACCTGTGAGTGTTGCTTTGAACGTGATAATTAGTAAAAGCAAACGGTACCTACCGTTATCAGGGCTAAGATGGTCATTATGACAATTTGGGTGGTACCGCGGAAAAATCCGTCCCTATTTATAGGGGCGGATTTTTGTATTCTTTTAAGGGAGGTGAGTGACCGTGGATGATGACGATGACAACAACAATAACGTAAATAAATATAAAATTACCGGAGGGAAAAATAATGGAGTCAATAATGAAGCGTTCACTCACAAAAGAATGTACAAAGCAAGGCGGAAAAGTTGTATTACTTCAAGGGTGGGTAAAAAAGATTCGTCATCTTGGAAATGTTAGTTTTTTATTATTACGGGACAGAACAGGGGTAATTCAATGTGTATTAGAAAATGAATTAGCTGGATATAAAGTTGATGTAGAAAGTGTCGTCCATGTAATCGGCGAGATAGTCGAAACAACGAAAACAGAATTGGGTGTTGAATTACTTGCGCATGAAGTGAAAGTAATAAACGGTGCAGAACAACTTCCATTTGAAATAAATAAAAAGAAGTTACAAGTTGGCTTAGATCAACTACTTAATGAGCGGGTATTATCATTAAGACATGAGAGAATTGCGGCGATATTTAAAGTGAAATCTACGTTCGTTCATAGCTTTAGTGAATTCCTTGCAGAGAACGATTTCACACGTATATTTACTCCGAAAATTGTTTCGCAAGGGGCAGAAGGAGGAGCAAATGTTTTTAAGCTTCCATACTTCCAAAAAGAAGCTTATTTAGCACAATCACCACAGTTTTATAAGCAAATGATGGTAGCTGGGGGATTAGAGCGTGTTTTTGAAATTGCACCTGTATATAGAGCGGAACATCATAATTCTTCTCGTCATTTGAATGAATATATATCGTTAGACGTAGAGCTTGGCTTTATTCATGATTTTCATGAAGTGATGCAATTAGAAACGGATGTTTTACGTTATATGTTTCAACAAGTAGCAAAAAATTGTGAAAAAGAACTACAACTATTACAAATAGAAGTACCTGTTATTACAGAAATACCGAAAATTACATTGTTACAAGCACAAGAAATCTTAAAAAGTAAGTATCGTAAAGAATCTCCTGTAGGGGATTTAGATACAGAAGGTGAAAAGTTACTAGGGAAATATGTGAAGGAAACATATAAGAGTGAGTTTGTTTTCATTACACATTATCCGAAAGAAGCGAGACCGATGTATACGATGCCGAATAAAGAGAATCCAGCTATAACTGATTCGTTCGACTTACTATATAAAGGATTAGAAATAACATCAGGAGCACAGCGAATTCATAATTATGAAATGTTACTCGCTTCGTTTAACGAAAAAGGATTACATCCCGATAAGTTTCAATCGTATTTAAATACATTTCGATACGGTTGTCCCCCGCACGGTGGTTTTGGAATTGGGTTAGAGAGAGTTGTATATAAACTATTAGAATTAACAAATGTACGAGAAGCGAGTGCTTTTCCGAGAGATTGTACTCGTCTTATACCATAATATTAAACCCCTTCTATATTACAGAAGGGGTTTATGTATTTCAACATATGTTAAAGGGAATAATAGTTTTTTTGTGTGAAAATATGTAAATTATATTAAGAACATTTTATAATGAATTGAGAAAAAGAAAATTCATAAGTTATAATGAAATATGAATATAAAAAAGTTCATATAATAATGTATGGAAGGGTATGAAACATGTTATATCAAACTCAAGCAACACAACAAACACCAGCTTATATAATTTATCTTCTTGATGTAAGCGCATCAATGAACCAAATGATGGATGCAGGCGGAGAAGAAAAAAGAAGAATTGATATTGTAACGGATGCTCTTTCTTTAGCGATTCGCCAAATGGTATTTCGTTCAACAAAAGGTAGTCGCTTGCTCCCGAGATATAAGTTATCTATTTTAGCCTATAGCGATCATGTTTTTGATTTATTGGGCGGTGTGAAAACAATAGATGAGGTAGCAAGACTGCGTCCATTAGAAAAAATTCAAACGCATCGTTTAACTGATACAGCAAAAGCTTTCTCTGTAGTGGAGAAGTTATTGCAAAAGGAATTACTAAATTTACAAGATGGGCCAGCTCCTGTTGTTTGTCATATGACAGATGGGGCATCAACTGGTGAAGATCCAGAATTAATTGTACGAAGAATTATGAATATGTCTGTACCTGATGGAAACGTACTAATTGAAAATATTTTTATTTCAGATGAAATTATGCAAGAACAAATTTCTAATATAAAGAAGTGGGAAGGGATTATGCCAAATACAGAGATTACAGATGAATATGGTGCAAAGTTGCAAAGACTTTCATCGCCTATCCCTCAAAGCTATCGTGAGATGATGACGGAACATGGGTTTCATATTGCAGATGGTGCTGTGATGATGTTTCCTGGGACAAATGCGGACTTAGTATCACTTGGATTTCAAATGTCTGCTGCAACGCCGGTTCGATAGGAGGGGGGAGTAAGGTGAAATATACCCTATCGCAAAAGGAAGAAACGGTATTGCAAGAAAAGGAAACGAAACATTTTACTTATAGATATAGTTATGTAAGAGCAAAAGAAACGCAGGATTTAAACGAGAGTGGACAAGACTTTCTAGTATTTCTAGATAATGGATCTAGTTTCGTATTTGCCTTATGTGATGGTGTAGGGCTATCTTTTCATGGTGAAATTGCGGCGAAATTTCTTGGTATGAAGTTAGTAAACTTGTTTGATACATGTCAAGAAAGTGGACTGGATATTGCTACATTATTAAATGAACAGTTAAATAATTGGATAGAAGAAGCTTCAGAGGAAGTGAGTGCATTTCGATTGCCAGAAGAAACACCATGGTTACTACGCGATGTTTTGGAAGAAAAGCGAAAAAAAGGTAGTGAAACGATGTTTATTGGCGGAAAAATAGAACTCATTCCAAATCAAGATAAAGTACAAATAACGATAGTTACACATGGAGATTCATTTGTACAATTGTTTCAAGATAAGGAGAATTGTTCGAATATAATGAGGTTTAATAGAAATATAGAGAAAAGATGGTCTACACAGCGAGGCATTATTGGTGGGGAATTGGCGGTTTTTTCAAAGGCATTATCTAGGCAAGAAGCGAATCGGATAGTTATTCACTCAGACGGACTCACGCTGCTTAAGCGGTATAACTTTGAGGAAGTGTTAAAAGAAATTGAGAGGGAACAGAACTCTCCGACAAGCGATGATATTTCATTTTTAGATGTTTCTTGGTAACAAACATGATGGAAAAAAGGTGAATAAATGTGGAAGAGATTATTGTGACATACATAAAACAGTCAAATGAAGAAATTGATATTGCAATTCCAAATGACGTAAAAGTGGTGCAAATTATTGAAGCGATTTTACATCATGAAAAAATAGATGAAGCATTAAGCGGGATCTATGAAATTAGAGTGGCAAAAGATAAAGAAGAGTGGCATTCTATTCGAAATGATGAAACGTTGCGCGATAATGATGTGTGGGATGGACAATATGTAATGCTACATAAAAAAGGAGCAATTATCCCTTCTTTTGAAATGATGCCAGCAAAAGAAGTTTATAATGAACCTGTTAAACAAGATATGTCTTCTAGTGAAGAAGATTATGTATGGAAAATCATTGAGTAATAGTTTTGGGATGGGGAAGGAGAAATGTTTTGTGCAAAAATCACCGTATTTTCAACGCTCTCCGCGTGTGAAAGTAGATATACCAACAGGGGATGTTATTATTCATGATCCACCGAATATACCGGAGGAGCCGAAGTTTTCAATTGAAACAATGTTACTGCCTGCAATGATGACAGTTTTAACATTGGTATTATATTTTGTAATGATGAAATTTATGAAGATGAATTCAAGTTATATGCCATTAATGATGGTTTCAAGTATTCCGATGTTAGGATCATATATAATTACAACGATGGGGCATTTCCGTAAAAAGAAAGAACATCGTCAAATGGTTGAACAATTACAAACAAGATATTTAGAGCAAATTCAAAAGCATCGAGTGGAATTAGATACGTTAAAGGTTGAACAAGCAAAATATTTAATTACACAAAATCCAAGCCCATTAAAAAGTGTACAAAGAATTGAAAACAGGGAAAGTAATTTGTGGGAGAGAACACCTGAAAGTCCAGACTTTTTAGATATTCGTATTGGTACAGGAGAAAGACCATTCCTTGTAGAATTGAAGGTGCCTGAACAGAAAGGTTACGAAGAAAATCCATTAGTTACAGAAGCACAAAATGTGAAAAGAGATTTCAATACGATACCGAATGGACATATTTCAATTTCTTTGAAAAAAAATGATGTAATTGGTGTAGTCGGAAATAAAGAAGATAGACTAAACTTTATTCGAATTGTAACGACACAAATTATGACGCATCATGCACCAAATGAAGTGAAAATAGCAGCATTTTATCATGAGAAGGAGAAAAAGCAGTGGGATTGGATGAGGTGGCTTCCTCATGTATGGGATGAACAGAGAAGTATGCGCTTTTTATCTGAAAATCAACAGGATGCACAGAAACTAGCTGAAGTACTATTTACCCCACTTAATATGCGTAGAATCTATAATTCCTCTGCGCAAGCAGATGCAAAAGTTCCTTTAATTCCGATGTATGTATTTTTCTTATCAGCGAGAGAGTTTTTAGAAGATGATCCTTTAACTCCAATGTTACTTAGAGAAGGTGAAAGTGTAGGAGCTTCTACATTTATTTTTGCGGAACAAAAGGAACGCTTACCGATGGAATGTGATCTTGTAATAAGCTTAAATGGAGAAAATGGTGAGTTAGTAGAAACGTTTTCAAGTTCAGCTGAAAATAGTGGAACAACGCGTGCTAGTTTTAAAGTAGATCGACTTTCATTCGAGCGATGTGAACTAGGAGCGCGAAGCATTGCTCCAATTCGAATGAAAAGTTCTACAGCAGCCAACATTCCGAAAGTATTAACATTTTTAGACTTGTTTCAAGCTAAAAATATGGAAGAGCTACAAGTGCTAGAGAGATGGAAAGAAAATCGATATCCGACTTCATTACCGGTTCCAATTGGTGTAAGAGAAGGAAGTAAACCTGTTTTTCTAAATATTCACGATAAAATAGAGAAAAAAGGGCATGGTCCACACGGTCTAATGGCTGGTACAACAGGATCAGGAAAAAGTGAAGTAATTCAGTCTATAATAGCAGCGTTAGCAGCAACCTATCACCCTCATGAGATGGCATTTATGCTTATCGATTATAAAGGTGGTGGGATGTCAAACACATTTGCGGGATTACCGCATATTATTGCATCTATTACGAACTTAGAGGACCCGAACTTAATTGAGCGTGCCAGAATTTCATTAAAGGCAGAACTAGAACGGAGACAAAAATTATTCATTCAAGCTGGAAATGTTCAGCATCTAGATGAATATTATGAAACAAGCTGGCGTGAAAAAGAACCTTTACCACATTTATTTATTGTTATTGATGAGTTTGCTCAAATGAAAAAGGAACAACCAGAATTTATGGACGAGCTAATTAGTGTCGCTGCAATAGGAAGGACATTAGGAGTTCACTTATTATTAGCAACTCAAAAACCTTCAGGGGTTGTAAATGACAAGATTTGGAGTAACTCACGTTTTCGAATTTGTTTACGTGTACAAGATGACGCGGATAGTCGTGAAATGTTAAAGATTCCAGATGCATCTAAAATCAATGTACCAGGGCGAGGATATCTTCAAGTTGGTAGCAATGAAGTATTGGAATTATTCCAATCTGCATGGAGTGGAGCACCTTATAATCCAGATGAAGAGAAAGTTCTTGATATTGTTGACTTTACAGAAGTGAAGCTTTCCGGTGAAAGAATAAAAGTGAAAAAGCGTCCAAAACCAATGACAAATAGTCCAAAGCAACTACAAGCTTTTATTCAATATGTACAGAGCGTATCAGAAAAAGAAAATATTAAAGCATTACCAGGACCTTGGCTGGATCCATTACCGGAAAAATTATTGTTAAAAGAATTTTATGCTATGGAAGATTGGACAATTGCTGAGTGGAATAAATCAAAAGAATATTTACAAGTAACAGTAGGATTAATTGATGATGTTGCAAATCAAGCTCAATTTCCTCTGAAGTTAGATTTACAAGAAGGGCATTTAAATATTTATGGTATGCCAGGTACAGGAAAAACGACGATGTTGCAAACAATTATTATGTCTCTAGCTGTATCTCATACACCAGCAGAAGTGAATTTCTATATTATTGATTTTGGTCGAATGTTCTTAGATTTTAGAGATTTACCTCATATTGGCGGGATTATACAAGAAGGCGAAAATGAGAAAATGAAACGTCTATTCGGATTTTTAAAGAAGGAAATCACGCATAGAAAAGAGAGCTTTTCTAATATCGGTGCAAAGTCATTCTCTATGTATAACCGAATGGTAGAAAAGAAAATACCAGCAATAGTAGTAATGGTAGATGGTTATATAAGATTCAAAAATGAATTCGAGAAAGAAAATGAAGTATTAGAATTATTATTGCGTGAATCAAGTACATATGGAGTATATTTCTATTTTTCTCTGAATCAAACAATAGATATGTTCGATCGTGTTCGTAATAATATACCGATGGCACTTACATTTGAATTGCAAGATGGAACAGAATATCATAACTTAGTTGGCAGACCTAAATTCCCATTAATTGAAGTTCCTGTTGGCCGTGGATTAATGAAAGGGCAACCGCCGGAATTATTCCAAGCAGCATTGCCGTTTATTGGGGAAAGTGAACTTGAATACTCTCAACAATTAAAAACAATTATTCAAAAAATGAATGGAGTATGGAATGGTGAAAAAGCAAAAGAGATTCCAATGGTACCTAAAGAAATATTTGTAGAACATATGATTGAAAAATTAGAAAGAGCTCATATTTCAGCAGGTATAGAAACAGAGGATATTCGTTTGCAAAGTTTTTCTTTAGATGAAATGAGTCATATATTTATTGGGGGAAGAATAGAAGGTGGAAAAACATCGCTATTACAAACACTTCTATTCACTACTACATACCAATACTCTCCTGAAAAGGTTGAGCTATACTTAGTAGACCTTGGTGAAAGACCTACAGGCTTATTAGCTCTTGGAGATTTACCTCATGTGAAGAAGAAAGTTACAGATGGTATGCAATTAAAAGAAATGTTAGATGAATTGTTAGAGCTAATAAATAATAGAGAACCAATAATGCCTTCTATAGATCCAAACACAACAGTGGAGATTCCATATAAGAGAATAATCATTGCGATTGATGATATCGATCAAATGTTAACTATATTATCTACTGATTATGAGGCGAAAAATAAAATGGAACTAATAGTCCAAAACTGTAAAAATAAAGGGATTCACTTTATGACAGCTGCTACTACGTCTAGCTTAAATAGCTATTCTCATGAAAAATGGTTTGCGGAAATTAGAAAGAGAAGTATTGGATATTTATTGGGAACGACACAAAATAACGATGTGTATTTCTTTAATATGAAACTGCCACATACTGAAATGGATCAAGAATTATTAAGTGGGGATGGATATTGCATACGTAGAAAGCCAATAAAAATAAAATGTGCATATACACCATTACATTTACTTCGCACGATGACAGATAAAATTAGTGTGAAATGGTCTGAATTAAAAGTGAAATAATATTAAAATAGGGTTAAATTACTAGAAAATAGAATATTTTTGTAATTTAACTCTTTAAAAATTGTATGAATATAGTTTATAATCTAATTGTTGTATCATTTATGATTTGAAAGGGGAAATTATTAAGATGGCAGAAATTAAAATCACACCAGAAGAACTTGAAAGAATCGCAGGAAACTTTAAAAACGCAGCAGGAGAAGCACAGAGTCAAATTAATAGACTTGAAGGCGATATTAATAGTTTAGAAGGACAATGGGCTGGGGCAACACAAGCGAAATTCCGTGGAGAATTTATCCAATCTAAACAAGCAATGCAACAATACATTCCAATTTTAGAAGGTATTTCAACAGATTTAAAACGTATCGCTGATAAATTCCGTAACACAGATAACGCATACTAAGAATAGAACAATTGCAAAAGACCAGGAGCTATTGTTCCTGGTCTTTTTTTGAAAAATTGTTATACGAGAGTAAGGGGATAAAATGGGATTCCGACCAGAAGTAGGAGAAAAAATTAATCTTAATAAAGATGTTTATCGTTTTGAGAAACACCCAGCTGTAATTGGTATTGAGATGCCCTATGGTCAAGAGGGAAGACAAGGAACAGTTTATCAATTACAACAGGAAAATGGTGTAGAACGAATTGCATTAAAAGTTTTTAAGGAACGCTATCGTGAGGAAAAACATCAACTAGCATTTTTAAAACCACTTTCTTCCTTAGTGGGTCTGAAAGTATGTTCACGCTATATCGTTACTAAAGAAGAACATACATCTGCTATCGAAAAATCAGAAGATCTTGCCAATAGTATTGTAATGCCTTGGATTGAAGGTCCAACTTGGGCTGATATTTTACAAGAACAACGAATGTTATCAAAAGAACAATGTTTCTTTATTGCAGAAGCATTTCTTACAACGCTTAAAATGATGGAAGAAAATGAAGTTGCTCATAATGATTTATCGTCTAGCAACGTACTTGTACCTTTTTTAAGTGAAAATGCAATTGAAGGCCAACACAATATCGAACTTGTTGATGTTGAGCAAATGTATGGCCCAAAAACGAAAAGACCTTCATTATTGCCAGCAGGTTCAGCGGGTTATGCACCAAAGTATTTGACAAGTGGAGTATGGCAAAAAGAAGCCGATCGATTTGCTGGTGCTATTTTATTAGGAGAAATATTAAGTTGGTGTAGTGAAGAAGTTCGAAATAAAAAATGGACTGATGCAAGTTACTTTAAAACGGAAGAAATGCAGACAGAATGTGAAAGATATACGTTACTTCAGCAAGTATTACATAATCAATGGAACGGGGAAATTGCAAAATTATTTAAGCAGGCATGGAGTAGTAATTCTTTCGCAGAATGCCCAAGCTTTGCACAGTGGTACGATGTATTTAATAGCGCGAGAGAAAGAATAAAAATTGATGCGGAAAGGCAGTCAGCAGAAGAACACTCTCTTTTTGTATCAAAATGTTTGGAAATTGCAAGATTATTAGAAGAGAGAGGATTTAAACAAGCGGCATTATATGAATATAAAATAATTTTCAATTCACTCAATCCATCAACAGCTCTGCAAAAAGAACTCGCATATATCATTCAAACTATGGAGAGTCAAGAGCCTGAAATAAATAATAAAATGGTCCTACAACATTATTTGGAATTAGCTACTGAATTGGAACGAGAAAACAATGCAGCATTTGCTTGTTTCGTCTATTCACGAATCGTACAATTTCCAAACATTGATCAGGCGTTAAAACAGGAAATTGAAAGCATTATTAAAGAGATAGAAGAAGAGCAAGGAACACAGTCGCAGCAAGAAGTAGCAGCTACAATTACAGTGCCAAATAGCATTCTACAAAGCCGAAAACAAACAAAACAACAAGTGGAATATGATATAGATGATGAGATTTTAAATGCAAAAGCATCGAATCAACCACTTACAATAGCGCATGAACAAAGTGAACCATCGGCTTTTTCTACATGGTGGAAAAAGAATAAGAAGCGAATTTTGATTATTGGCTCAACTGCAGTTGTTGTAATAGGTGGTTCAACGTTATTTTATTTCTATACAACAAACGCTAAATATCAAAAGTTTATGGAACAAGCACGACAAGCTTATGATGATAAAAAATATACAAAAGCAGAAGAAGCTGTTGGACAGGCAATTGCTGTAAAGGGTAAGGATGAGGCTTATCTCCAATTAGCAACGATTTACGTTGCTGAAGGAAAAAATAAAATTGCAATCGATTATATTACAAAACTAATAAAAGATAGAGAAATAGATAAAGAAAATAATGAAGCTGCTTATTTATTAGCTTCAGCGAATTTCCGCATTGGGAAATATCAAGAAGCGGTGCAAAATTTTGAACAAGCGTTAGCGAATAATGCAAAAGGAATTGAACCATACAAAAAAGATGCGATGCGGGATTTAGCTGTAAGTCATATGAAAATGAAAGAATTTGAAAAGGCAGAAGATGTTATTGTCAAAATGAGTACGAAAACAAATGAAGATAAAGCAATTGTTTCGTATTTAAAAGGTCAACTATCAACCGCAACTGTACAGTTAGACAAAGCAGAATCTTTCTTTAAAGAAGCTATTATGCAAGATTCAAAGAATGCCATATATACAATTGAACTTTCAAATTTATATGTACTTTGGAATAAAACAAACCTAATTGATAGTGCGAAGAAAGAAATGAATTATCAACAAGCATCTCACATCTTACAAGTTGCAATTCAAAAAGATATGAAAAATATTGAGTTGTTAAATCAACTAGGAATTGTGTATTACGAAGCGGGCCAATTTTATGAAACGCGAGATGGCGCAAAGAGTACCGCTGCATATCAACAAGCGTTAGAAGCTTACAATAGAGTTGTGGGCAGTGGAACACGCGATATAAATACGCTTGTAAATATAGGGATTTTATACGATAAAGTGGGACAAGGAAATGAAGCAGAGAAGCTTTTCACAGAAGCATACTCACAAAACGATGAAAATCCGCATGTGAATTTTGCATTCGGGATGTTTAAAATTAAACAGAAAAAATATGAGGAAGCAAGTCGCTTCTTAAGAAAAACAGTGCAAGCAAATGAAAATGAATCTGAAGTAAGAGCTGCGCAAGAAAAACTAACAGAAATGAAAACAAACGGTTGGATTCAATAAAGATAGGAAAAGGGGAAAAGGACATGGAGGAAAACAATAATAACTTAGGGAAAAAAGTCGCTATATCAGTAATGTCGGTAGCGTTACTAGGAACATCAGGATATCTTGTGTATGACAAAGGCTTTAAGACAGCAGGAAAAGAACAAGTAAAACTAGCAAGTAATACAGAAGAGAAAAAAGATGATCGTATTACAGGGGGCGATTTACAGTCTATGTTCCCAAATTTAGTCGCTGATCCTGCAAAAAAAGATGAAAAACCTGGTGAAAAACCAACTATTAATTTAGCAGACTTAATTGGGAATAATAAATCACCAATTACACCAGTGACGTATAAACCAGATGAAGTATCGGTGGAAAAGAAAGATCCACAAATCAAATTATCAGATGCACCAACTCCACAAAAGTTAGATTTGCCATCTAATATGGGGGGACCTGTGGCGGAACCGGGAAAGGCGAATGATAATAAACAGCAACCAAATGTACAAGAAGGAGACGGACAAAAAACAGATATAGGTACAAAACCAGACACAAACCCAGATACAAAGCCAGATCCAGAACCAACACACCCAACAATTACAGTATCACCAAAAACGGGTGATATTTTAGTTGAGTGGTACGCTGGAAATGGAAAATACTACTCATCTGTTTTCTTTAATGATTTTTATACGAGTCAAAAAGAACTGGATGAAAATGCATTAAATAATTTAACAAGCTACTATAGTAAAAAAGAAGACTGGACGCTCGTTAGCCAATTGAATACACCATCAAAATCAAAATCGATAGCTGAACATAAGTTAGCGTTAGATAATGTAGAACAAATTCTTACAAGTGGTGAATATTCAAATGAGAGAGCACTATTTTATTTACGTAATCAAATGAATGTACTAAATGAATCGGTTACTACACAAGAAGAGTTACAAAGATACATGAGTGAAAATAAGAAAGATTATATTAAATCTGTAGCAGAAAAAGTTTATCAAACAGCAATAAAAGAAAAAAGAGAGTGGTCAAATACAGGAGATGTAGCATCTTTAGAACAAGCATTAAGTAAATTTTATTTAGTTACATCAGTATTTGAAAGTGTAGATCCTGCATTAGTAGAAAAAGCGAATCAAGATGTAGAAGATATTTTCAACAAGCTATTACAAGAAGAATTACAGAACCTTAATATCCAAACATCAGTAGTGATGTCTGCAACTGAGACAAAAGAAAAAGCAAGCCCTGTAAAAGAAAAGACTAGCAGTAATGAAGGAAAAGCAGTGAAAGAAGTTACTAGCAGTAATGAAGGAAAAGTAGTTAAAGAAGAAAATGTAAGTGAAAATGAGGCAACAGCTACATCAAGTGAGAAAAATCTAAAAGAATCAATAACTGAAGGTGCCACAAATAACAATAAAATAAATAATGTAGATTCAAGTAATCAAAAAGAAAAAGTGAAATCTGATCCGGCTGAAGAAGCAATTGCTCAAATTGATGTATATTTAAATCCAGCGAATCCACAATATGAAAATGCTTTACTATTAGCAAATCAGTATATTGACGGTGCAACAGGAGAACAAAAAGAAAAATTAGAACAGCAATTTAGTGCGGCTGTAGAGGGACTTCGTGGACAAATTAAAGATTCTAATTTCAAAGTCGAAGATGCTATAAATAAAGCGAATTTATTAGCAAATACGGCAAGAGTAGAAAAATCTGTTCAAGATGAATCTCATAAATTATTAATGCCGCTAATGTTTGAAAGAAAAGCAAACGATGCTGCAAATAAGGGAGAATATTATACAGCGGTATTAAATATTGCAAATGCAATTCGTACAAAGCACCCATTGGAACGCTCAAGAGAAGAAATGGTTAATTATGCGAATAAATTATGGATAGATACAGAAAATGAATGGAATAAAATAAATGGAACGACAGGATGGCAAAGTGAAGTAAGTAAAAACTTATTACCATCATACACATTACTTGCACAGTTAAAGGATATTGATAAAACGATTGGCCAAATTAGTGGTATGAATATGATTGATAATGCATCCAAAAAAATGGAGGGAATTCAACTTATTCAGTTAGCAGGTGATGAAGCAAATAAAAAAGGTCAAACGAGCCTTTATAATGCTTTACATTATTATGGTCAAGCAGCTTCCCGTGGTGTTGTTGACAAAACAGGATTTTCTAATGTAGCTGGTCTTGTAATTAAAGAAGCAAAACAGTTAGAGAATAAGGATGCTTTAAACAACTATCAAATTTTATATAAAACACCAGGAATTGAAGAGCTAGGAATTAAAGATGAAGTAAAAGTGACAATTGAGTATTTGAGTACATTTGAAGCTGCAAAGGTAAGTGGAAATAAAGATACAATTGAAGATTTAGCTTCAGCAATTGAATTAACTTATCGTTCTATGGAATTAGGATATCCAGAAGCAGATGCTAAAGAATGGATGAATACGGTAGCTCTAAAAATGCTTAATAAAGGTGCAGGTTATATGTCCGCAACTGATACGAATAATGCATATAAATGTTTTGAATTTTTAACTCGTGATAAATATGCAAATGCTATTAATGGAGAAATAACGAAACAAGCAAAAAAGAATGTAGAAACAATTAAATCTATGAACGTTAAAAAATAATTAGATTTAATATTCGCCATCTTACTTTGAGTAAGATGGCGAAATTATTTCGCATAAGGAGTGAAGTTCAATGAGTTTACTAGAAATTTGTCCATTAGATGAGGCGTTAGTGGAGGCTTTACAGAATGAAGAAAAAAGAGTTCGTTTTTATGAGATATTACAGAAATCAAATTTGTACGTTGTTGCTTCGGTAGAGGGCGATACAACTGTAGATGAAGAAGGAAATTTGATTTCAACTGAAAATACACAATTGCAAATTCATTATTTTGAAATGGAAGAAGGATTAATGTTACCACTGTATTCTGATTTGAAACATTTAGAAATGGTTATTCCAGAAGAATGTCCGTATGTCTCTATGAATGCAGTTGAATTATTAAAGACGATAGATTTAGAGGCAAATGTAATATTAAACCCAGGAACAAAATTTCAAAAATTATTTGTAAAGGAAGAAATTGAAGCGATTTGTGATAACAGTATTTTTGATGTTTTTTCTAAAGGGAATAAGTAAAAATTGATGCAGTTCTATTTCTTTTTGGTATAAAATAGAGGAAGGTGGGAGAAGGTTTGGAGATTAAGGTCAAACCTGAACAACTCGAACAAATTGCCAAAAACATATCAGAGATGCAAACACACAGCCAGACCATACAACAAAATCTCAATCAATCTATGTTTAGTATTCAAATGCAATGGCAAGGAGCAACGAGTCAACATTTTTATGGGGAATATATGAGATCAATGAGACTCATGGAATCTTACATACGTAACTTACAAGTTACAGAAAAAGAATTACGGCGTATCGCTCAAAAGTTTCGTCAAGCTGATGAAGAATATCAAAAGAAACAAAATGAAAAATTGAAAGAAGCCCATAAAAAAGAAAAGAAACATGAAAAATCATGGTGGGAAAAGAGAATAGAAGGAGCAGCTGAATTCATCGGAGTAAATGATGCAATTCGTGCAGTTACCGGTAAAGACCCTATTACAGGAAAAGAATTATCATCAAAAGAAAGACTCATCGCCGCAGGATGGACGCTCCTAAACTTTGTTCCTGTTGGAAAAGTGGCAAGTCTTGCTGGAAAAGGAATAAAGTATGTCGCTTCTAGCTTTGGGAAGACGATTGTAAAAGCAGGAAAAAAACTAGGCGAAGGCGTAACAATGGTAGCCGGAAAAGCTGGAAAAGCAGCTGTCGATGGCATAAAAACAGCCAGCCACAAAGTAAAAGAGGGTGTAAACTTTGTAGCCTCCACAGCAAAAGGATTTGCCGACAAAATCGGAAGCCTATGGAACAAAGGTGCCACAACCGTAAAAACAACCGTCTTACAGGGAAATGAAAAGATCCAGCACGCAGTAAAAACATTACTGGAGTACAAATGGATCCCAGGTGAGGGAAAAGGCTTCGCCATGGCTGGAGTAGGAAATGTCTCAGGAGGAGGACAGTATTCTCTGAAAGAGGCTTATCAGTATATGGAGAGTAAGGTTGTTAAGGGTACGGGTGATGTTGGTGATAAAGCCAGTGGAGCTAATATAAAGAAATTAGATGATTTTTCAGGCCCTTTAGAAAATGGTCCATATATTAAAAACGGAAAGCCTAGGGGTAGACCACAATTATCTGGGGAAAAGAAACTTGGATTTGAAAAAGATGTTTTCAATAAACAGATAGACCCAGATGGAATTTTACGAGACCCTAACACTAGTGAGACAATTGACTGGAAACCTGGACGACCACGAAAAGGTAAAGTAGATTTTGGGCATACAGAAGGAAATTCGTATAAGAAAATGTTTGAGAAGTATAAACATGGTGAGATTACTCTTGAAGAATTAAAGGAATTTCAGTTTAACCCAGATAATTTCAGATTAGAAACGCCTTCTGCAAATAGGAGTCATAAATATGAGTAGTTAGGAAGAGGATGTAATGAAAATATTAAATATTTTTGATGCGGTTAGAGAAGGAACTTATGAAGATTTTAAACGATTTTATGATGGTGATATTAATCAAATTGATAGTGATTTAGATATCAATTTATTGTGTATGGCAATGATTAATGATAAAAATTCTAGTGAAAAACTTAAGATTATAAAATTTTTGCTAGAAGAGGATATTGATATTAATTACACTACAGCTAAAAATAAAAGGAATGCATTGCATATGTTTTATTTTTGTGTTTTACGTCCAACAATAGAATATGAATTAGAGATAACAAGGTTACTTATTGATAATGAGATTAATATCAATGCTTTAGATAAATATAATGCTATCCCCTTGAAATATGCTATTACGATAAATAAATTGTCTACAAAAGATAATAAAGAGATGTATAAACTACTTATTAGTAGTGGCTCAAAGTATAATTTGAAAGATGAATTTGGAAAATCATGTGTGGATTATGCCAAAGAGTATTCTTGGAGAAATGATTTATTAACTATTATTGAGGAGTGTGAATATGAAAGTTAATAATTCTGACTTTGGAGGTTTTATTGTTTCTAAGAATGTTGTAGCCGGAAAACCAATACGTTATACATTTAGAGAAAAATCAGAAGTTCCTCAATTAAATGGGTGGACTATTTACTCTTTAGAAGATGATGATGAATATGTAAATGATTCTAGTAATTTTCAAGTTTTAGGAGCAAGCTCTATATTAGAAATAGCACCAGTTATGTTAGAAATTTTTGATGCTCCCTATGGAACAGACCTATGTTGGTTGTATAAAGAAGGGGTTCATGTAGGATTTTATGATTTAATAAGTGAAGATGAGAAAGATATTGGTCAAATTGTAAAAGGAAATTGATGCTATTTTGTGAGTTCCATGGGCACTGACAAAAATGCATTTCCAATAAGAAAAGTCAACAGCGACGTTAGGAGAACGTAGTGGTCTGTTGACTTTTTTTATAGTGTTATTTCATGACAAGAGTTATTTATCATCTTCGTTTAAGTTAATGATTTTATTATTTTTACCAACAATTCGTAGATTATTTAATTTGTTTTTACGAACTTCAAGGATAGCTTTTCCCATGTCTCGTTCGATTCGTTGCTTGTAAAGAAATTCTGTAAATGCTCTAAAGCATTCATTCCCGTTTCCAACATGTACTCGAATCAATCAATCTAAATAAAAAAGCTCGTCTTTTCCATCCCTATTTTCTCAATAAAAACCGACATTCGCTTGCAAATCCTCAATAATATTAATATCATCGGTCATACCATTGATATTATAGTTTGTTCGCTTGATATTTTAGGATTCCCAATATTTAAAGGGAATGATGTTAAGCATACGTTGGAAACAAAAGAAGTAGGGGTAAAAAATACGTAGTTGACTCATATGCACAAAATAAGGGAATAGTATCGAGAAAATTCACTCAACTTAGTGAAGTGCAAGAAAAAACAGCTAAGAGTTATTTAAATGAAATTACAAAAAAAATATCCTTCAGTTTCTAAAATATCAAATGGTCCTTTTAATCCTAACGCTCTCAAAGGGGGGCGACTTAAAGGTGAGTTAATATTAGAAGTACCAGTTCAAAATAAACCAATTTCGCAAACGATTCTTGATGAAGCAACAAAAAATAGGATTATTATTAGGGATATTAAAGGGAAGGTGTATAATTGACTATGAAAATTTATTATTGTGACGAATGGTCGGAAATTAAAAAGAAGCCTTGGAATATTCTAGATGATCGTGATGCATACACATACCATCAAAAACATGAACCATATACGGCGGTATTAACTGAAGATGAAAACCTTAAGTATATTGTAAATGTTACAAATGAATGGGTTTCGGTGGGATTTTATGATGACTTTATTCGTAAGTATTTAAATTATGATTTTGAAGTTATGAGTGAGAGTAAGATATTTTTAAGAACAGCTACGTATTGGGAATATGATGATGAAACTGATACAGAAGTAAGTAGCTTAATTTGGGGATTCCGAGAAAATGGCTATATAGCAATGGAAAAAAGGGATTTAAAGACCGGCTTAGTCGAGGAGCGTGAGATTAGTGATACCCTTGAAAGAAACTGGGATGTATTTCCTGAATTTGGTCATTATATTCATTTGTGTAGAGAGGAAAGATAATGTTTTTAGGAGCACTCTATAGTGCCAAAGCTATCTATAAGAAAGGTATTATATATCATTAACACATAAGGCAAGCGAACTAAAGATAATTAAAATATTGAATTAGAAAAAAGAAAAATGATATATTTGAAAATAGAGACTCCATGAAGGTAATACCATCATGGAGTACTATTACTATGTGCAATGATAGAATAAAAAAGAAGTACGAGCTTAGGTGCGATGACATTTTACTAGGCGATGAATATAAACACATGGATTGTATATGAAACTAATGAACTCGTATAAACTCGTGAGTTTTAAAATAGTAGTTTTTATGATATACAAAAGGTATCACATTTTTTACTGCAAGATTTACAAATTTATAGTACTTAAAAACATATGAACATAAAGCACTTGATTGTCTATGAGAGACAACAAGTGTTTTTTCATTTTAGGATAGAAAAGAGGAGAGTATAATAAATGATAAGTACATGTATTGTTTCAGCAAATAGTATAAGAAAATAGATTCTAAAGAGCAGCTGAATTCATCGGAGTAAATGATGCAATTCGTGCAGTTACCGGTAAAGACCCTATTACAGGGAAAGAATTATCATCAAAAGAAAGACTCATCGCCGCAGGATGGACACTCTTAAACTTTGTTCCTGTTGGAAAAGTGGCAAGTCTTGCTGGAAAAGGAATAAAGTATGTCGCTTCTAGCTTTGGGAAGACAATTGTAAAAGCAGGAAAAAGACTAGGTGAAGGCGTAACAATGGTAGCCGGAAAAGCTGGAAAAGCAGCTGTTGATGGCATAAAAACAGCCAGCCACAAAGTAACAGAAGGTGTAAACTTTGTAGCCTCGACAGCAAAAGGATTTGCCGATAAAATCGGAAGTCTATGGAACAAAGGTGCCACAACCGTAAAAACAACCTTCTTGCAAGGGAATGAAAAGATCCAGCACGCAGTAAAAACATTACTGGAATACAAATGGATCCCAGGCGAGGGAAAAGGCTTTGCCATGGCTGGAGTAGGAAAGGTCTCAGGAGGAGGACAGTATTCTCTGAAAGAGGCTTATCAGTATATGGAGAGTAAGGTTGTTAAGGGTACGGGTGAAGGTAGTAAGAGTACTAGTGGGAATAGTAAGCATTTAAGTGATGTGAAAATTCCATCAGTAAGAAACAATGAGTTTAATAAATGGTTTGATAATCTATCAGCAAAAGAATTTGAGGAAATGTGGAATAATCCTCAGTTGAGAAGTAAAATAGAAGATAGGATTAGACGCCCAGGAGGATACCATGAGTGGCATCTTGTAGCTAGAACTCCTAAATTTAAGCAGTGGGGAATTAGTATGGATGATATTAAAGAAATGAGGTCTCTGACTAAAGATGTTGAATTTGTAAATCCACCTGGTCGTCATGGAAGAAGAGGCTCGACAAAAGCACATAATGAAATGTTAAAGATTATTGATTCTGCTTCTGACTATGAAAGTTTTGTTAAAGGGCTTAATGAATGGGCTGAAAATAGAATGAAAAATGGCATTATGGATTTACCAGAAGGTTTGAGGAGGTAAAAAATGAAAAACGATGTTTCTTTATGGTTAGGATGCTTTAGTGATTTTGATGAACTCGAAACGTACACTGAAATAAAATATAATGAAGATGGAGATAGTATTCCCTCTATTTTTGAGAAAGATTTTAAATTAGGTTATTATGATAGGGACTTAGTTGAAAAAGATTGGATTCCTGATGCTGAAGATGACATAGAAAAGCTGTTAGTAGATTTTTCATATGATAATCAATTAATACAACAGTACAATAACATTAAGTTAAAGTCTAAATACAATACCATCATTTTAATTTATAATTATGATTATAATAAAGAAGGTAAAATTGTTAACATCGTAGATAAGACTACCTACAAGTTGGATTTCATTGGTACGGCAGAATATATAGATTAGTGCGAATAAAGTATATTTGCAGTGAAAAGAATAGGCTGTTAGAAAGTACGTACTTCATGATGGTTGTACCATCATGGAGTACTGTGTGCAATGATAGAATAGAAAACGAAGTACGAGCTTAGGCGGAATGACATTTTACATGGCGGTGAATATAAACACATGGAATGGGCATGAAACTAACGAACTCGTACAAACTCGTAAGTTTTAACGTAGTAGTTGTCATGACATACAAAAGGTGTCATACTGTTACTACAAAACTTACAAATTTATGCTACTTAAAAACATATGAACTTAAAGCACTTGATTGTCAATTAAAGGCAACAAGTGCTTTTTTGCGTTTTAGGATAGAAATGAGTAGACACATTATAATTTTATAAGTGCGCTAAGTGTTAAATTTTTATAGATTGTAATGGCTGTGTACAGGGTATGACGATAGTAGAAGAAAAAATAAAGGGTTGTGTTATTTTTTGAAGTCATCGTAAAGTACGTTTTAACGGATGGACGTTATGCACACGTTATCCGCAAAAAACAGGTAAACGTTACAGGGATTGTAATTGCTGTAACGGGAGGGAGTTTGATATGGAAGGGAAAGTTGTTGGTTATGTACGAGTTTCAACAGAAGGACAAGTGCGTGAAGGTTATAGCTTAACGTATCAAGTAGAAGAAATCGAACGGTACTGCACTGAAAATAAACTACAACTGCTTCACATATACGAAGATAAAGGAATTAGTGGAGCGATAGTAGATGAAGATGGATTAACAGTTGAACGTGAAAGCTTACAAGAACTATTGTCAGATATGGCATATCAACAAGTGAAGCACCTGATAGTACTCAATACATCTCGGTTATGGCGCTCTGATATGGCAAAAGTGTTAATACAACGAGAGCTAAAGAAACATGCGGTTGATGTGAAAGCAATTGAACAACCCAATTACAGTATATATGCACATGACCCAAATGACTTTTTAGTAAATGGCATGTTAGAACTACTAGACCAATATCAACGTCTCGAGATTGCATTAAAGCTAAGTCGAGGCAGAAAGAAGAAATCGGAACAAGGTGGATATGCAGGTGGGGGTGTACTGTTTGGCTACAAGGCAACAAAAGGACAAAAAGTGTTAGAAGTGGATGTTGAGAAAGCAGTAGTTGTACGTAGACTATTTGAATTGCGACACTTTTTTAGGCATTGGTCACTGACTCAATTGGCAGAACGACTTAATTTAGAGGGTTATCGTACAGAGAAAAAGAAGCTATTTACGAAAGTACAAGTGAAACGTATGTTAGACCGTGAGAGCTTTTATCGTGGGTTGTATACATACGGACAAATACAAACAAATGGGAAACATCCAGCAATTATGTAACAGTCGTACTTAAAAAAATCGCTCATTTTACTATATGTACTTATGAAGTTATGAAAATGGATAGGCTTGCGTACCTATGCGCATCGGGAGATGAACGCTCGAACTAAGGTTGCCGACATTTATATATATGACTAAATCATTGAATAGAGGGATGAGTTATGCATAATAGACAGAACTATTTGTATGTAGGAGTAGATTTACATAAGGAGCATCATACGGCTGTTATAATTAATTGTTGGCAAGAGAAACTAGGAGAAATACAATTTGAGAATAAACCATCTGCATTTTCGAAGTTTTTATTAGAAGTAGAGACATATGTGAGTGCTGGGGTATCAGTTGTATTTGGTTTAGAGGATGTTGGTGGTTATGGAAGAGCGTTAGCAAAATATTTAGTAGATCATGAACAAGTAGTGAAAGAAGTAAATCCAGCTTTATCATTTTTAGAACGAAAAAGCCAAGTAATTATACACAAAAATGATAGTTGGGATGCGGAATGTGTGGCACGCATATTGATAAACAAATTTAATCAATTACCAGATGCAAAGCCAAACGATTTATTATGGTCAATACAACAATTGGTTTCAAGAAGGAATGCATTAGTAAAAGTACAAAGTGCATTAAAGAACCAATTACATATTCAATTAAACCATCATTATCCAAGCTATAAAAAGTTTTTCTTAGAGTTAGATGGGAAAACAGCATTAGCATTTTGGCAGCAATATCCGTCACCCTCTTGTTTAGAGGGGGCGAATATAAAGCAATTAACAGCTTTTTTATTAGATGTTAGCAACAATACATGTTCAGTAAAGAAAGCAAGCGACATATTAAAACTTGTAAAAGAAGATGGACATACAATGAAGGAATATCAAGAAACACGAGACTTTTTAGTAAGGAGTATTGTACGGGACATTGAGTTTAAAAAGACAGAAATGAAATACATCGAAAGAGAATTAAAACAGCTAGTAAATCTACTAGAGTATCAATTAGAGACGATGCCGGGAATAGAACTTGTGACGGCATCGGCATTAATTGCAGACATTGGGGATGTAAGGCGATTTTCAAATGCCAATAAATTAGCACGATTTGCGGGGATTGCACCTGTTTACTTTGGTTCTGGTGGGAAAGGTAAGACACACAAAAGCAAACAAGGAAACAGGGCGTTACGCGCTTTATTTTATAATTTAGCTGTACAACAAGTGCAAGTAGCGAAAGGAAGTAAGTTACCCAGAAACCCAGTGTTTCATGCATATTATCAAAAGAAACTTAAAGAGGGAAAAACAAAAGGACAAGCATTGGTATGTATTATGAGAAGGCTTGTAAACATTGTATATAGCATGATGAAATATAAAACAGCTTATGAATTGCCGGTAGTGGAAGAAAAAGAAGTAGTTTAATAAGGTTTTACATGGTTTGCTTTTTTATTGTGAGAGTTTAAGATTACAACATAGGGTACGGGTAATGGTAAGCATTTAAATGATGTACCTAAAATAAAAGAAATTGAAGTGAACTTTAATAGAAATGTAAAACATGATTCAGAAGAGTTTGCGAGCCAATTAAAAGACCAAGAAAAAGGTATGAATGAGCTTAACAGTGGATGAGTATTTAAAAAATCGTGAAAGATACATAGCACAGGGGCGAGCTATTGAAGGGAATGCTGCTCAACAAGCTGCTAGAGAAGAAGCTTATGTACAAAAGGTAAATGAACTACAAAGAGAAGGATTAACGTTATCAAATGCCAAGAAAAAAGCCAAGGAATGGCTAGATACTCAAGCTGCACTTCACAACCCTGACCAGATAGCAGGTGGAAAGGCAGAAATAATAGGAGGTATGGGAGATAAAAGGATTAATTCTTCTATAGGTAGTCAATGGCGGTATAGAATTGATATTGTTGATGAACAAATTAAGGAATTAGCCAAAAACATGACACCAGAACAACTAAAAAGTACTTATTTGAATGTAAAATTAACACATTAGAGGAGGAGTCTAGATGGAACAATATTTAAAAGATTTTAAGTTGCATAATAAAGTTCCGAGTGAAATCATTGAAAAGTATAAACATGTAGTACCTAATGAAATAATAAATTTATGGAGTAATTATGGATTTGGTACATTTATGCAAGGGTATTTTAAAAGTGTAAATCCAGAGGAATTTAAAGAGATTTTGGAGGAGAGTAGTCAAAGATATAAGGATTCAATAGTATTGTTTGCTACGGGTATGGGAGACTTGGTTATTTGGTCAGATGGATATGTTAGATTACTTAATTACAGGTATGGTATAGTAAAGACCATTATGTTTACATTTGAATTTTTCTTTCAAAATATTACTGATTTAGAATTTAGAGATGAAGATTTATCTTGGCAACCTTATCCTGAAGCGCTTAAAAAATATAATGAATTAGATTACGAGGAGTGTTTTGGTTATACACCTCTATTAGGTTTAGGTGGAGCAGAAAAAGTAGAGAACTTAAAAAAGGTCAAATTAAAAGAACATATTCTTATTATTACTAGTTTTATGGGGCCAGTACAATAATAGAATAAGTAGATGTTTTATTACTAGGTAAATAGAGATATAGGATTCGTTCAAATGACTTAGACTTACTACTTAATTTATATTCTACCAGCGAATATGATAACGAAACACATTAACACATATATAAATCAATGAAAAACAAAGTTTATGTGAAGTGGATAGAAAAAATAATAGGGTGTTTGAAAATACATACTCCATGATGGTTGTACCATCATGGAGTACTGTGTGCAATGATAGAATAGAAAACGAAGTACGAGCTTAGGTGAGATGACATTTTACGGGGCGATGAATATAAATACATGGATTGTATATTAAACTAACGAACTCGTACAAACTCGTAAGTTTTAACGTAGTAGATGTTACGACATATAAAAGGTGTCATACTGTTACTACAAAACTTACAAATTTATGCTACTTAAAAATAGATGAACTTAAAGCACTTGATTGTAAATTAAAGGAAACAAGTGCTTTTTTGCGTTTTAGCGTAGAAATTTAAAAGAGCAGTATAATTTTATAAGTGCATTAGGTGTTAAATTTTTATTGTTGTTTTATAGATTGTAATGGCTTTGTACAGTGTATGACGATAGTAGTGAGAAGAATAGAGGGTTGTATTATGTTTTGAAGTCATCGTAAAGTACGTTTTAACGGTTGATGTAAGAGTACATCCAATAACAGGTGGAGCCGTCTACTACAGCGGTAAATAATACTATTCAACAAAAAGAGTCATCGCAAGAACAAGATAACGATGATCCAGAAGAAGGTACTGCTGATAGTGGTGATGATGACGAAGGATAATAAAAAGGTTTCTCAACAAATTTTAATATAACCCTTGACAGTTACAAATATAACCGATATACTTCATATTAATTTCAAAAGAAAATATATTCTAAATATTTAATTGTGTTGAATAGGAGTAGTAAGGTCGTATATTTGTACAGAGAGCTATGGGTTGGTGTGACATAGTCAAATGACATCCTGAACTCGCCTAGGAGCAGTAAGGTGGAACGGAATCACATTCTTAGTAAATCTTAACGGTTAACCTTCGATATTAGGTTTGTAATCAAACGATTACTACTAAGGTGGATTCATAATGGAATCAATAAGAGTGGTACCGCGTTAAGCAAATGGCTTAGCGTCTCTTTATATAGAGACGTTGGGCCATTTTTTTATTTTATAGGAATAGAAATGGAGGGTTTATTCGGATTGGTCTATATAATTTAATTATTTATATAAAATGATTTAATTGGGAGGAAAATAAGATGAAACAGACGGAGCAATGGACTTCGAAATTAGGGTTTATAATGGCTGCAGCAGGATCAGCAATTGGACTTGGCGCAATATGGAAGTTTCCTTATATCGCTGGGAAAAGCGGGGGAGGAGCATTCTTTTTAATCTTTATATTATTTACTGTATTAATTGGATTACCACTACTTATAGCTGAATTTATGATTGGACGCAGTACACAGAAACAAGCAGTTGGAGCATTTAAAAGTATCGCACCTAATACAGGATGGCACTGGATTGGACGCCTTGGCGTTGGAACATGTTTTATACTACTTTCGTTTTATAGTGTTGTAGGTGGATGGGTGTTAATTTATTTATTCAGGGGAGTAACGGGACAACTTATTACTCCGGGACAAAATTACGGAGCATTATTTACTGAAACAATTGGAAATCCGACTTGGGCGATTATGGGACATTTCGCTTTTATGTTCATTACGATATGGGTTGTATCAAAGGGTGTACAAAACGGAATTGAAAAAGCAAGTAAATATATGTTGCCAGCATTGTTCGTTTTATTTGTCGCTCTTATTATTCGTTCGTTAACACTTGATGATGCAATGAAAGGTGTGAAGTTTTTCTTACAACCGGACTTCTCAAAGGTTACTTCGGAAAGTATTTTGTTCGCAATGGGGCAATCATTCTTTGCGATTAGTATCGGGATTTCAATTATGGTTACGTATAGTTCCTATTTAAATAAAAAAGAAAGTTTACCAAAATCAGCAATAACAATTGTTGGATTGAATTTATTTGTTTCATTATTTGCAGGACTTGCAATTTTTCCGGCCGTATTTTCATTAGGAATGGAGCCAACAGAAGGGCCTGGATTACTATTTATCGTATTACCATCAGTATTTAGTCAAATTCCATTTGGTGCGGTTTTCTTAACAGTATTTCTTGCACTATTTACATTTGCGACATTAACATCAGCATTTTCACTATTAGAGACAGTTGTTTCAGCAGTGACAAATGGTGAACAGGAAAGAAGAACGAAATTATCATGGATGATCGGTTTCGGCATTTTCTTAGTAGGTATACCATCAGCGTTATCATTTGGAGTATGGAGTGATATTACGATTTTCGGAAAAAATATTTTTGATGTAGTAGACTTCTTATCTAGTAATATATTAATGCCACTTGGTGCACTATTTATTAGTATTTTCGTTTCATTCAAAATGGAAAAGAAGGTGCTAGAAGCAGAGTTTTTTGTAGGTGGAAATTATGGAAAGAAAGTATTTACTTGTTGGGCGTTTTTACTTCGATTTATAGCACCGCTTGCAATCATCATCGTCTTTTTAAATGTAATAGGGATTATTTAAGGTGAAGTGTTATAATATTCAGTAAAAAAAGAAGGTGATGATCATAAAGGCGAATTTGATAGAAGCAGGGAAATACATGAATATTAGAGGCAAAAAGCTATACGTTGAAACGCATGGAAACCCTAAAAATAAACCAGTTCTATACTTACATGGTGGACCGGGAGAAAGTTGTTATGATTTTTCATTTCATCAGGCGGAACGTTTAAAAGATTCTTTATATGTAATTATGATAGATCAAAGAGGTGTTTGTCGCTCCGAAGAAATTACTGAGGAAGAAGCTTTTGGATTAAAAGATTTAATTGAAGACTGTGAGGAATTAAAAAAAGTATTACAAATTGAGAAGTGGTCTGTAATTGGACATTCTTTCGGTGGATATGTAGCATTGTTATATGCATCGATATATCCAAGTTCAATAGAGAAAATAATATTTGAAGGACCAACTTTCGATTTCGCATTAACAAGTAGGGCTTTGTTACAAAAGACAGGGCATCTATTAAAAAAGTATGGAAAAGAAGAAGTAGCAGAAGAGTCTCTTGCATATTCATCTAGCAATGCTAGTTCAGAAGAGTTGTTAGAGGCTTATATAAGACTAAGTGATGAACTAGAAGAAAAAAGAATGGAGATTTACAATAATAAGGAAGATGTGACAGACGAGAGTTTATATAGTGATGAAGAATGGGAAGAATTTTCAAATCGCTCCATGATTCATTTTGATAGATTAAAAGTAGAAGGAGCATTCCATACTTCATTATTACCTCAGATAAAAGATATAATAAACCCAATGTTATTAATTGTAGGAAAACATGATGTAGTAACCTGTGAAAAACAAATTGAAACGTTTAATAAAGAAGCTCGAAACGGTAAGTATATCGCATTTGAAGAGAGCGGTCATTCACCTCATTATGAGGAAGCAGATAGATTCGCAGACATAGTCATACATTTTTTGAAATGAAGAAAAGGGTGCTTCTATAAATGAGAAGCACCCTTTTTTAATTTATGGATATGTGATTGTGATGTTGGGCCACTTACTTTGCCAATTCTTTTTAATAACTCTGTTTTTGTACATATGTATACGCTCTTTCGATTCCAGAAAATGAGCTGTTGGTCTCACTTGTAAGGAAAGAACATCTTCAATGCCGCACGGAGCTGTTAATATAACTTTGTTTTTTTCGTCTAATGTAACACCTAAAGCCGTTGCTGTTTCAGGGAATTTAGAAATAGCATCAACAGAAGAAGAATACGGTGGCATATTACCCACTACATGCATACGAGCTTGATTCTTTACCGACCAAGGAATCGTAGTATCAATATTCTTTAATTTATTTTCTAATGATTGTTCGTACATCTCATCTTTATGTAGACTATCATAATAAATTACATCAACATCAGGCAGAGCTGTTCTAGTCTCACAGTTATGTAAAGTATCCCAAATTTTAGAGCGGACAAAGCCGGCACAAATCCACCAATCAGGTAACTCTAGTGATTTTGCCATTTGTAATACATCCATCATCCATTCATCGTTTTCTATTAATCGAATTATATCTTGCTCTGTTTGTATTGTCATTTGTTATCCCACCTACTTTTTTAATTGAGGGCTAATTCATTAGTTTTATAATCCATGTGATCCAGTAAGCACCTGGTATGAATAATAGTTGTGCTAATAACGTACCGAAAAGTCTAGAAATCATTAACCAACCATACATTTTACTCATTGCTTCAGCACCTTCTTCTGATTGAAGGGCTCGCTCTGTTAAAAGAGCGATACGTGGATCTAGTAGCACTGTTAATAAAATAGTAGCAAAACCATTAATAAGGCCAGAAGCTGTAGTAGCTTTTGTCGCGTAATCTGGAAGTAAAAAAGAAGCATATAGGGCTGAAAGAACACCAGCTGTATATATAGCAGTAGCAAACATGTTAATAAGCATAATACGTTTTGGAATACCACCAATGCGTAGTCTATGAATCATTTCTAATTTTGGGAAGCGTACATATTTTTTTGTGTACTTTAATTTTTGAATGTTATTTGTTTTCATCATTCGAATGAAAGAACCGTCTGTTTCAAAGTTTTGAATGACGTATCCAAATAGTTTTGTCAAAGTTGGATATAGTATAATCGCAATTAATGTACCGACAGAGGCGGATAATAGAACGAGCCGTATAATATGTTCTAAATTTATGGATGCGTCTCGTTTTGCCTCATCGACAATCCCACCGATTAAAAAGGCTTGTAGCATGTTAGATGTTCTTGAAATAAGTAACACCATGCCTACCACAGACAAAGCGACAGCAATTCTCTTTAAACGTACTCCAGCTAATCGAATACTATAAGAGCTTGTTTCAACCGCGTGAATAACAATTGTGCAAGCCATTATAACAATTAACGTAATTGACATTAGATTCACCAGTTTCTATTAAAATAATTTTAACTTTTTTACTTTATCATATATATCTTTTTTTGTAACTGAAAGTATGTGACATAGAAAAAGGAATTTTCAGAAAAAAGATAATAATGGTATAATAAAGAGATAGGAAACAATGCTATATATACAGTAAAATAAGCGAGGGAAGAAAACATGTATACAACATTTCTAGTTGATCTAGATGGAACATTGACTGATCCGAAAGAAGGGATTATTAATTCAGTACTGTATGCATTAAAAAAGGTTGGTATTGAAGAATTACATATAAAAGAGTTAAATTCATTTATTGGACCGCCCATTCAGCAATCATTCATAGAGAGATACAATATGAATGAAGGAGAAGTAGAACGCGCTGTTTTTTATTTCAGAGAATATTTAAAGCAGCGTGGATTGTTAGAAAATAAGGTATACGATGGTATTCCAAATCTTTTAAAACAATTAAAAGATAACGGAAATCGTTTATTTATAGCAACTTCAAAGCCTACTGTATTTGCAAAACAAGTACTAGATCATTTTCAACTAACGGATTATTTCGAAGATATCATTGGAAGTAATTTAGATGGTACGAGAATAAAGAAAGAAGAGATCATTGCTCATATTTTACAAACAAATGAAGGACTTAATAAAGAAGGAATTGTTATGATTGGAGATAGAAAGCATGATATAATTGGTGCGAATGATAATGAGATTGCTTCAATTGGTGTTTTATACGGTTATGGTAGTGAAACAGAATTGACTGAAGTTGGTGCGACTCATATAGTGAATGATGTAAAAGAATTACATCATTTTTGTGTAGAAAATAGTTTGGTAAAGAAGTAAATATAGAGACTAAAAATCCCTTTATAACAGATGACGATGAAATCGTTTTTGTTTAAAGGGATTTTTCATATGTAATCGAATACTTATAATTAGACATTTTTAGCATGAAAAATTTGTATGAATTAGAGGAGGGATGTCAGAAATAAAAGATTAAAAGAATTTTATCAATAAAATTTAGAATTTTCAGTTTAAGGGAGGGGTATGATTGGAGCTAGTTATTATATTATTAGCACTTAGTTTACTTATGTTTGTAGCTTATAAAGGATTTTCTGTTATATTATTTGCACCGATATTTGCATTATTTGCCGTATTTTTGACAGAGCCTAGTTTTGTATTACCTTTCTTTTCGAATATTTTTATGGAGAAAATGGTAGGTTTTATTAAACTATATTTTCCTGTATTTTTACTTGGGGCAATATTTGGGAAAGTAGTAGAAATGTCAGGAATTGCGGATTCGATTGCAAAGACAATTATAGAGTTAGTTGGTGAAAAACGTACAATATTAGCGATTGTATTAATGGGTGCTATCTTAACGTATAGTGGTGTTAGTGTGTATGTAGTAGTGTTTGCTGTATATCCGTTCGCAGCTAAGTTGTTTCGACAAGCGAATATTCCAAAACGTTTAATCCCTGGAACAATCGTTCTTGGAGCGGTTACGTTTACGATGGATGCGCTACCTGGATCACCACAAATTCAAAACGTAATACCTACGACGTTTTTTAAAACAGACATTTATGCTGCGCCGATACTTGGTATTGTAGGGGCAATTTTTGTACTTACGTTAGGGTTACTATATTTAGAGAGTAGACGGAAGAAGGCGAAAGCAGCTGGAGAAGGGTATTTTGGTTTTAACGATGGGAATACTGAAATGGCAGCTTCTTTACAAGCAGAACAAAAAGATATGCCGTTGGTTAAAAATATTGAAATTACAAGAGCACAGCAAGTAATTGCTTTTGTACCACTTATTTTAGTAGGTGTAATGAATAAAGTTTTTACTATTATGATACCGAAGTGGTATCCCAATGGTTTTGATTTTTCTGCAATTGGTATGAAAGCATTTGGAAAAGTAGAATTAAGTGCAGTAGTTGGAATCTGGTCAGTAGAATTGGCACTTATTATAGGTATAGTAACAACGTTATTATTATATTGGAAACGAGTAGTAACAGGATTTCAAGCTGGATTGAATACAAGTATCGGTGGGGCGCTACTGGCAACGATGAATACAGGAGCTGAATTTGGATTCGGTGGTGTCATCGCAGCACTTCCAGGCTTCGCAATTATGAGAGATGGTATTTCTGCCACATTCACAAACCCTCTAGTGAATGGAGCAGTAACGACAAATATTTTAGCCGGTATTACAGGCTCTGCATCAGGAGGAATGGGAATTGTTTTAAGTGCAATGGGAGATAAGTTTATTGCAGCGGCCAATCAATTCGATATTCCGTTAGAAGTAATGCATCGTATCGTGTCAATGGCATCAGGAGGAATGGATACATTACCACATAACGGGGCTATTATTACTATTCTTACCGTAACAGGTTTAACACATAAACAGTCATATAAAGATATTTTTGCAATTACTGTTTTGAAAACGGTTACTGTGTTTTTAGTTATTGCATTCTATACAGTAACAGGAATTTATTAAGTCGATATGTTATGAACTAAAATATTAATTAGGGGAAGAAGGGGTGGAGTACTTGCAAGAAGTTGCTGAGTTTCGTATGCCGAAGTCTGTATTATATGGAAGAAATTCGCTTGAAAAACTGGGGGAACAATCTAAGAAGTTGGGGAAAAGAGCGTTTATAGTTACGGATACAATTATGGAGAATTTAGGATATGTTGAGAGTTGTATACAACAACTAAATACGAAAGGTATTACTGTTATTACATATAATAAAGTAAATGCTGAGCCTACAAATATACACGTGTTAGAAGCGTTAACTCTTAGTAAAGAAGAAAAGTGTGATTTTATTATCGGTATTGGTGGTGGAAGTTGTATTGATGCAGCGAAAGCAGTTGCGGTATTATATACAAATGGCGGAGACGTGGAAGATTATGTCCAAAAAGATATGGAAATAGAAAATGATCCGCTACCACTTATTGCAATTCCGACAACTTCTGGTACTGGATCGGAAGTAACAAGTGTAGCAGTAATTATGAATAAACGAACAGATGTAAAAATGATGATGAAGCATCCAAGTTTTACCCCGCAAGTAGCGATTATTGACCCAATTTTAACACGTTCGGTACCACCTCACATTACAGCAGCAACAGGGATAGATGCTTTATGTCATGCAGTCGAAGCATATATTTCTAAAGTTTCACAATCACTTACAGATGTATTAGCTCTTTCCGCTATTGAAAGTATTATGAAATATTTACGTATTGCATATGAAGATGGAGAGAATATGGAGGCAAGAGAAGCGATGATGATAGCGTCCTTACAAGCTGGAATCGCATTTTCAAATGCATCTGTTACATTAGTTCATGGCATGTCAAGACCAGTAGGGGCGTTATTTCATGTACTACATGGTATATCGAATGCAATACTATTACCTACAGTTTTAGAATATACAAAAGTGAGTGCAGTAAAAAGACTAGCGGAAATTGGACGTTGTTTAAATAAAGATATGTATTCTTATTGTGATGAAGAAGTAGCCGATTACACGCTCAGGGAAATAAAAAAACTTTGCTTTGATCTTCGTATTCCAAATTTAAAAGAATACGGAATTGGTGAGGTTGAATTTGAAAAAGCTGTTTCTAAAATGGCATCAGATGCAATTGAAAGTGGAAGTCCAGCAAATAACCCACGTGTGCCATCATATGACGAAATTAAACAGTTGTATCGAGAATGTTTTCATTATCAATATGGAGATTCTATAAAAACATTAGATAATTAATTTCAGAATATTCTCATAAAATTTCCTTGGAAATAGTTAAAACAAGACTTTATATTTTGAACGTAAAGTCTTGTTTTATTATGTATAATATACATAATAAAATGTTTGAATCAGGTTGTAAAAATATTGTGAGGTAGGTGTGGGGTTTTATGAAAACAATAGGTTTAATTGGTGGTATGAGTTGGGAATCGACTATTGAATATTATCGAATTATAAATGAAGAAATAAAAAAGAGATTAGGAGGATTACATTCAGCAAAATGTATCCTTAATAGTGTGGACTTTGAAGAGATTGAACGATTCCAGTCTAATGGAGATTGGGATGGAGCAGGAGAAGTATTAGGGAATGCAGCATATTCGTTACAGAGTGCAGGAGCAGATTTTATAATTATTTGTACAAATACAATGCATAAAGTAGTTGAGAAAATAAAGGAGAATATTCATATCCCAGTCTTACATATCGCTGATGCAACAGCGAAAGAAATGAAAAGGAAAGATATTCAAACGGTTGGTTTACTTGGAACTAAATATACAATGGAGCAAGATTTCTATAAGTTACGCATAGAAGAAAATCATATAAATGTAATGGTTCCATCAAAAAAGGATAGAGAAAAGATAAATGAAGTAATATATACAGAACTATGTTTAGGAAAGATAACATCTCAATCTAGAGAGTATTATAAAAAAGTTATAGAAGATCTAGTACAAGAAGGGGCACAAGGAATCATATTAGGTTGTACAGAAATAGGTTTATTAGTTAAGCAGGAAGACGTATCCATTCCGATATTCGATACAACTCATATACATGCAGTTGAGGCAGTTAATTTCGCTTTACGAAATAGAGTATAATTATATTATGTAACCTAGTTCGTGTGTGTGGAAAACATTCAGAAAATATTTTATAATGTAAGTGGTTACATTTAAGGGGGAATGCGTATGTTTTCAGTTCAACCAATCGCATTTGTACATAATGAAAGAAAGGAAATAAAAGATGATGAGTGGGGAGAAGTAAAATCCTATATTACTTTAACTGAAATGTATACAGAAGAAAGTATACAAGGGATTGAAGATTTTTCTCATATTGAAGTTGTTTTTTATTTTCATAAAGTAACTGATGAACAAATTCAATATTTTGCTAGATATCCTAGAAATAATCATGATTATCCTAAAGTAGGTATTTTTGCACAGCGCGGAAAAAATCGTCCGAATCGTATAGGAGCAACCATTGTAAAGGTAATCAAAAGAGAAGGTAAATCAATTATTGTTGAGGGGTTAGATGCTATTGATGGTACCCCTATATTGGATATAAAGCCGATAATGAAAGAGTTTATGCCGAAAGAAGAAATCGCACAGCCTAAATGGGCAACGGATATAATGAAACAGTATTGGAAGGGGAATGGAGTAAAATGAGAATATATGAGGCAACAATTGCGGACTTAGATGGACTAGCATCAGTTTTTAATAACTATCGTATGTTTTATAGACAAGATTCCGATCTAGAAGGAGCAAAAGTATTTTTACGAAATCGAATCGAGAAAAAAGAATCAGTTATTTTCGTAGCAGTTGAAGACGGGGAATATATTGGATTCACACAATTATATCCATCATTTTCTTCTATTTCGATGAAAGAATTATGGATTTTAAATGATTTATTTGTACAAGCTACTAAGCGCGGGGCAGGAACAGGAAAAAAATTATTAGAAGCTGCTAAAGGATTCGCCTTAGAACATGGTGCAAAAGGTGTAAAATTACAAACAGAGATTGATAATTTATCAGCACAGCGATTATATGCTGAAAATGGTTATTTGAGAGATAATCGTTATTTCCATTATGAATTAACGTTTTAAAAAAGTTATATAAAAAGAGACGTTTTCNNGAAAACGTCTCTTTTTATATGATTATAGTTGATTTAAAACCCAATTTGTAGCATCTTCAAAGTTTTCTGCAATGTAGTTTGGTTCAATATGTGCCCATTTGTCCCGGTACGTATGTAAAGCATCGTATCCAGCGCCTGTGCGCACGAATATCGTTGTCGCATGCACTGTTGCTCCTGCAACGATATCGGTCCAGCGATCACCAATTACAGCGCATTTTGTTAAATCAAGCCCGTGTTTTTCAGCTGCTTGTAGCAGCATACCTGTACTTGGTTTACGACATTCACAACCATCACCGTGTTTGTGAGGACATACGTATATATCATCAAAGCCGAAACCTTTTAATTCTTGTGCGAAATCAGCAACAGTTGCTATCCCGTCTGCGATACCTGGCTGATTTGTGAAAGAGAAAATTTTTATATTTTGAGCTTTTAGTTTTTGTAAAGCTGCTTTTGTAAACGGAAATAATGTAAAAGATCCCGGATAATGTATTGTAGTGTCACCACCAATTGTACCATCACGATCAATAAAAATAGCTTCGATGTTTGTCATAGTTTTAGTCCTTTCCATTTATAAGTAGTTTAAAAGTGTTTCACAAATCGATATCCATTCACTTCATATCCTAATTTTTTGTAAAAAGGATGTGCTTCCAATCTTTTTGTTCCACTAACTAGCCATGTGCCGATACAATTATGTTTCTTTGCTAATTGCTCTGCGTAATCCATTAATACTTGCCCAATGCCTTTCCGTCGTATTGTAGAATCAACGCTAATAATTGAAATTTCCCCGTACCGAGTTACATCTTCTAAATTTTCACGTATACGAAACCCAAGTAATCCAAATATAGTGTCCTCTTCTTCATAAACATATAGAAAATCAAAAGGACTCATTTGTACGAATTGTAATCGATTGTTCATATCTTCATACGAAATAGAGGAACCTTTTAGTTCTGTTGTTAAAGAGCAAAGTGCATCTATATCGTCTATCGTAGCTTCACGAATTTGAAAAGACATATTATCCACTCCAATTAAATGTAATCAAACATTAAGTATTCTGTTAAAAAATATTTATTCCTGCTATGAAAATAAATATTTTATAATGATATATAGATAGTTATATGTTATTCTTTTCCTAGTTTGTATTGGAAATGGAAAGAAGGGGAATGTATGTTAGAAGTAAATATCCGTTCTGCTGGATATGAAATAGGTGAAAAAACAATTCATGATATTGCCTTTTCGATTGAGCAAGGCGAATTAGTTGCTCTTATTGGCGCAAATGGTGCCGGGAAAAGTACAACGATTAAAACGATGCTTGGGTTACTTGTAAATGTGAATGGTGAAATATCATTTGGTGAAAAGAAAAATCCGTATGCATACGTGCCCGAACATCCAACTTATTATGATTATTTGACGCTCTGGGAACATATTGAATTATTAATGGCTGCTCGAGGGAACGAAGTAGGGAGCTGGGAAAGGAAAGCGGAAGAGTTATTACATATGTTTCGAATGGATAAGCATAAACATGAGTATTTATCAAAATTTTCAAAAGGGATGAAACAAAAATCGATGCTCATTTTGGCGTTTTTAACTGAACCAGATTTTTATATCATTGATGAACCTTTTATCGGTTTAGATCCAGTAGCTACGAAAGAATTTTTAAGTTATTTATATAAAGAAAAAGAACGTGGCGCGGGTATATTACTTTGTACGCACGTATTAGACACAGCTGAAAGAATTTGTGAGAGATTTTTACTCATTTCACAAGGTACATTAGTTGCAGATGGACATTTAGAAGCAATCCAAATGTTAGCAGAAATGCCAGGGAGTTCATTATTAGACTGTTTTGATGTAATTGTAAGGCGTGAACAACATGATTAAACAACAATTTTATAAAAGATTGCGCCATGAACTGGGCCGCAAATGGAAGTCCCTACGTTCTATAACGGATTGGACAGTTGCGTTATATATTATTATTCCAGCATTTATATTTATGGGGATTTATTATCGTTCACTATGGACGGAAGAATTATCGATGGGAGAGACTATTTATTTCGGATTAGGTCTACTCGCATTTTATGTGATGACATATGGAAGAGGAGTTCGCTCATTTTTTGAGCAAGCGGATAGTTTATTTTTAATTTCGTATCCCGCTCACATGCAAAAATTAATCCAGTATGGCATGACATATACGTTTATTCGAATAGCAATAACGAATGTAGTAGTAGTTGTTGCGATGTTACCAGTATTGATGAAAAGTATTGGAGTGACGAAGATACAAGTCGTATTATTTTGGCTATTCTTTACTGTATTTCGATTTCTGTTGTCGTTATTAACGAGATTTATTCATGTACGTGTGGGAAAACGATGGCTACTATGGATTATAAAAAATGTAATATTTTCTATAAGTCTATCCTTTTTCGGATTGAGTTTGTTTCTTATTTATAAAAATCCATTTTATTCTATACTAAGTATCGGTCTAGCAGTTTTTCTAATTATTGTATTGATAAAAGAGAAATTAAATTATAAAAATTGCTTTTTTAAAGAAGTTGAGAAAGAAAAAGAAGAAAGTATGCGCTGGACGAGTGGGATTATGCAAGTTGGTGGTCATACGGCTAAACCGAGTAGTTCGAATAAAAAGGCGTGGATGTTTCCACGTTCTAAAAAGTTTTTAGGGAAGAAAAAGGATTCTCGTATTGTTGAATCCTTTTTAAAGGAATTTTTCCGTACAAGTAGTGCACGAATATTTTATATTCAAATTGTATGTATAAGTACTGTAAGTATTATTATGAGTCCGAAGTGGATTGCCGCTATCATTCTTGCATTTGCTTTAGTTGGAATTTCCCGTTATGCGCGCGACTATTGGAATGAATTTACGAAAAAAATGTTTCTTCATTTATATTGTGATGAAGGAAAATTACTATTGTTAAGATGGAAGGCAGATCGATATTTATTACTTCCAGTAATCCTTTTATATGGGTTGGTTATCCTTTCTCATTTTTATTTAGTACCAGCTGCAATTGCCGGGATTATTTTTATAGTATGGATTGGTTGGGTTGTATTTTTACCATAAAAAAAGAGCCGGAAAATGGCTCTTTTTCTAATCTGTCACACATTGATAAAGAAAATATGCTAAAACGAGTATGCTTGCGGCGGAATACATGACATCTAAAGACATATGATCGCCTCCTCATTGTTGTTGTATTTTATTGTATGAAATCTTACAATTTCATATTCAAGTGAAAAATATGTGAACGTTAACAAAATTGTAAAGTGCAAAAATTAAAATCATTTTGTATAATAGAAGAAACAACTGTTATATAAAATATAATGAGTGAAAGGGGAGGGAACATACATGCCAAATTGGTTTAGAAAAACCTTAGTCGCCTTAATTACCGTATTTACATTTGGTTTAGTGACGCCTCCTTCCATATTGCTTGATAATGCCAAAGCTGCGGACAAGCCTACGAGCACAGCTGGGCAACAAAATTTGGAGAGTACGTCCTATACATATGAAGAAACGAATGACAGGTTAACCACCGATACTTTTATTACGTATGCAATGCAAGAAGCAGAGAAGCAGTCGATGCAAAAGTTTGGGACTAAAATTGGTCCAGTAATTGAAGATGAATTTAAAGATGTAATATTACCGAAAATTGAAGAGGCAATTGCTGAGCTTGCCAATGATGTACCAGAAGATTCACTACAATCATTAGCGATTTCCCAAAAACCAGCTGGTGGGAATAATGAAAAAATCTTTCACGTTTATGACACGAAATCAGGAAATGACTTATTGCGATTTCATGTAAGGAGAGATCATCCACCGCAAGATGGTTACTATTTTAATTTCCACTATCACCGTTTTGATGATGGTTACTCTGGACACTATGAGTTAGGGAATATTTATTGGAATACGAATGTACCACCAAAGTGGCTTTCTTAAAAAGAACAAGAGAAAATCTTGTTCTTTTTTTATGTGTATAGAAGGGTAAGACAACTAAGGTGTTGAATAAGATAGGTTTAGAAAAAAGAAGAAAAGGGAGTATGGGCATGCAAAAATATATTGTGTTTGACTTTGATGGCACATTAGTAGATTCACAAAATATATTTGTACCAATTTATAATCAAATTGCTAAAAAGCACGGATATAAAACGGTAAAGGAAGAAGAAATTGAGTATTTACGTAAATTAACGATACCAGAGAGATGTAAACAACTCCATATACCATTGTATAAACTACCGATATTAGCACTAGAGTTTTATAAATTGTATCAACCTGCCATAAAAGATCTTATTTTGTTCCATGGGATGAAGGATGTATTAGATGAGTTACATAAAAAAGGCTACGAAATTGCAGTCATATTATCGAACTCAGAAGAGCATATTCGGGCATTTTTACACAATAATGATATAGAAAATATACAAGAAGTATATTGTTCTAAAAATTTGTTCGGTAAAGATAAAATTATAAAAAGATTTTTAAAATCGAAAAAATAACTGAGAAAGATATGTTATACGTCGGTGACGAACAGCGAGACGTAGCAGCGTGTAAAAAGGCTGGGGTGAATGTAATATGGGTATCTTGGGGATATGATGTTATTGAAACAGTGAAAAAAGATGCACCAGATTATATGGTCAATACACCGATGGAAATTGTGCAAGTAGTACAAGGGGCGTATTCATCATATTGAATTTTGGATAGCGTATACACCAAATGTAGAAATGTAAGGGGGAATATACATGAAAACAATTACAACATGGCAAAACAATATACAAATAGTAAAAGATGCAGTTAATATTGAAGAAATTTCTAAAGGTTTCTCACCGGATAAGAAATATATCATTACGAAAGCGAATAATGAAAAATATTTATTACGGACAGGCGATATAAAAGAGTATGAAAGAAAGAAAATAGAGTTTCAAATTTTAAATGAAATGCAAAAACGTAGTGTACAAGCTCAAAAACCAATTGAAATGGGTTTATTAGCAGAAGAAGGTTTATGTTATGGTATTTTTTCATATATAGAAGGAGAAGATGCGAGGAAGCTATTACCTACGTATTCACCAAAAGAACAATATGAAATTGGCATAGAGGCAGGAAAAGATTTAGCAAAAATGCATACATATGAAGCTCCTGAGGATATTCCTCCATGGTATGAAAGAGCAATGAAAAAACATTGGAAATATGTAGAGGCATATAAAACATGTGGAATAAAAGTAAAAAATGATGATAAAATCATTAAATTTATAGATGAAAATGAAATATATTTGAAGAATCGCCCAAATCGATTTCAACACGATGATTTTCATTTAGAAAATATAATTGTACGTGATGGGAAATATGTAGGTGTTGTTGATTTTAATGGCTACGACTGGGGCGATCCGCTTCATGATTTCGTGAAAATTGCACTATTTGCAAGGGGCATTAGTATTCCGTATTCAATCGGACAAATAGAAGGATACTTTAATGGGCGAATACCAGAGGAGTTTTGGAAATTATATGCGGTGTACGTTGGCATGACAGTTTTCTCTTCAGTTGTATGGACATTACGAGCAGCACCACACATGTTAGATGATACGTTAGAACGCCTTACTATCGTATTAGAGGATCATAAAAACTTTGAGCTATTAAAGCCAATTTGGTTTCAACCAGAAAAGATTAAGATGAAATAAAAAAGGTAGGTGTGATTCACATCTACCTTTATTTTTTTACCATTCTTCGTTTTGAAGTAGTTGTAATGCTAACTTTAAATCTACATCTTCTTGTATATGTTCCGGAGTCCACGGGATATGTATATGCGGTTGTATGCCAATGCCGGACATTCCTTCACCTTTATCTATAGTAGAAAGTCGTGAAGTAGGGTAGTAAAGGGCGAATGTATCTACCCATTCCATTACGGCTAAATTGGAATAATCATTTAAACCAGCAGTTGGACGACCTATTACTTTTACTTTCAATGATTTTTTGGAAACTTCTACAAAAGAATCACCAGAACTTCCGCATGTGACATCTGTTAATATAACTACTCTACTAGGTGATTTTCTTCCGTGTATTTTTAATGATTGAAGTTCTTTTGGTAACCCAGAAGTATCAAATGTAACGAATCCTTTTTTATAATTCTTTTTTAAATCTTGAACAAATATATCTGTGAATAATTTGGAAAGTTCGTCTAAAGAATCATAATCTTCCCTTTCGATGTCTTTCATACGCAAATGAAAGTTTCGTTTTGTATGATTTAATTGCATTGTATCTGAAGAATCTAAAAGGGAAATCTCTTTGTCTTCGAATAAGTAAGGAAGTAATTTGAAAAATGCATCATCACTCCCGCCACGATTCAATCGCACATCTATTATTAAATTCGGAAAAGTATTAAGCTCATCTTTATGTGAGTCTAATAATTTATTAATAGCTTCAGTATTTGCGAAATCCGTCAAAGTAATTAAGAGTGTATCTTCATTATGCTGTTTAATTGAATAAATAGGCGTGTATTCGTTTTGTTTATATTTTTGTAAAGTAATGGTCTCGGTTACCCCATTTTCATTTATAAGTGTACAATTTGACGATTTTAATAAAACATAATTCCATTTTTCTCGTTCATATGAAGTTTCGTTTAAATACTTTTTATATTTTATTAATAGCTCAGGAATTTTCATATAATCTAATGCTAGTATAGACTGTCCTTTTTTTACTCTTATTTCTTGTGAAGTGGATGTAATATATAGGCAATCTCCGTATCTTTTCACTTGGAAACCAACACTGTTAAGAGGTGGATTGTTAGAGTGCATTTTGAAGAACATATGATTATCTTTAAAATCTAGTAAGTAATCACTTACAATTTCAGTGAAATGAACCGGTGTCAGTTCTCCTTGTTTCTCTAATTTCTCGATTGTTTGTAAATAAGTAATAGGATCGTCCCATCCTTTCTTATCTATACAGCCTGAATAATCATGATGAGTAATCGAAACAACTTCTTTGAAAATTTCTGTGTACATTGCTTTTCCTCCAGATAATTTAATTAGTTAAATTATAGAATTCTGTATCCTTTAGGTATTAACCTTTATTTGGATGGAATTGAATATAGAGAGAAGTGTATCGTCGCTCTGTAAAAATTATTTTCTCGGTCTACTTGATATGTGTCAGTTCATCTTTTATGAACAATGAGTAAAAAATAAAATACATGGACATTTTTTTCTATTCAAAAAAGAAAGCTTAAATATATTTACGTATGTATATAAAGCTAAATGCTTCAAACGATAAACTTTTAAATTACTCATAAAATCGTTTGGAATTATAAAGGAATTAACAATAAAGTTTCATTGAGTTTACTTAATTCAACTTAAATTATAAGGGTTTTATACTTATATAACTTAAAGTAACTTGTATATAAGCTTAATTTAACTTAAAATATTACTTAAGGAGGTTACTTATGAATCAAGAAGAACGATTGATACGATCCCTTAATTATTTAGAAATAAATAAAACGATGAATATAAAACAAATGTGTGAAATGTTTCATATCTCACGAGATACTGCAAGAAGAGATATAGTAAAACTTTCAAAAAATAATGCAATAGTTAGAACCTATGGTGGAGTGGCTTTAGCCACATTTCATAAAAAAATTGATAATTATCAAGAACGTTCACAGACTGAATTAGAAATGAAAAAATTGATTGGAATGAAAGCTGCAAATATGATAGCAAACAATGACATGATTTATTTAGATGTTTCAACTACAGTCAACTTTGTAGCTCAACATCTACGATCAAAGAATGTAACTATTGTGACGAATTCAATTGATAGTGCTTATATGTTAGCTCAATCTGAAGATGCAACTATTCATGTTTTGGGAGGGACTTTGAACAAAGATTCTCGACATACGACGGGGAGCTATACCACAGAAAAAATCAAAGATTATCACTTTGATAAGGTGTTTATTGGAACTGCTGGTATTACGGAAGACGGAATATATTATGGTTTTGAAGAAGATATTTATTTCAAGCGTGAATTAATAAAACATGCTGATCAAATTATTTTAGTAGCAGATCATACTAAATTTAACCAGCGACAGAATTATAAGGCTTTAACGTTTGAATTTATTGATACATTCGTTACAAACCAAGTGATGCCTAATGATTTATATGGTACTTTGAAGGAAAACGGTGTTGAAATTGTAATTGCAAATAAAGAGTGAAAAATGGGGAGGTTTTATTTTGATTACATCTCTTATCTTTGATGTGGATGGTACAATTTTAGATACAGAAAAAGTGATACTAAAATCGTTACAAAAAATTTTAAAAGAAGAATTGAAGAAGGATTATGCGTTACAAGATTTAAGATTTGCATTAGGGATTCCAGGGAAAGAAACATTAAAAAAATTAAACGTACCAAATATCGAAGTTGTTCATTCTAAATGGTCCAAAGCTGTACTAGATTTTTCTCATGAAGTTTCCGTATTTGATGAATTAGAAGAGGTAATTAAAGAATTATCTCTTAGTAAATTAAAGATGGGTATTGTTACATCAAAGACTAAGCAAGAATTAATAGAAGAGTTCGAGCCATTTGATTTGAGTGGTTACTATGAATATATAATTTGTGCATGTGATACTGATAAACATAAACCACACCCTGAGCCATTATTAGCTTGTTTACGACAGTTAGATGTTTCTAATGATGAGGCAATTTACATTGGGGACTCTATATACGACATGCAATGTGCAAAAAGTGCTGGTGTTAAATTTGCACTTGCTTTATGGGGATCAAAGACTAGGGAAGGTTTTGAAAAAGCTGATTATGTATTAAATAAACCAAAAGATATTTTGAATTTAATTTAAAGAAGACCGAGCTTAATAAAGACATGAAGTTATTCATAAAAAAGTCGATTTCCTGTACGTTAGGAAATCGACTTTTTTATTTGAAATATTCATGACTAACCTGGAAATTATCAGTGTTAAAATATTTATTTAATTTTCGTAAATACAAGTGGCTGCGTACTTAACATAGCTGGTACATGTAACTGAAGGGATGGAAATTCACCACTCACATTCATTTCATAAGCGAATAATAAACTCATTTTCATTTGGAATAAATCAACTTTTGCAGAGAAGATGTCGTAATGATGATGCGCTAATTGAATGTCCATCTCCATAAATTGTACATATAACGAATTATCTCGTTTGTATACTTGTAATGTTCCGTATGCAGGATGTTCGAAAGTACCAGTATAATCGTCTAACTTGTGAGAAGGTGTAGTCCCTTTCGTTTGTTCAGGAATGGATTCGGTTGCTTCTTTCATCATTTCCTTCATTTTTTCAGTATCTTCTACAGCACGTTTATGCCAATCAATGCATTCTAATTCAAGTAGTTCGTCATAAATTTGATTAGCGAGATAAGTAGGAAGTAGTGTGCCTCCAGCATTTGTTAAAATGACAAGGCCTATGTTTTCTGTTGGTATGAATGAAACAAGTGCTGAAAACCCATCAATATTACCGCCATGATGAATTACCTTATTACCACGATAAGCGCTAATAAACCAACCAAGGCCGTAACTATTCAATGGAGATTCAGGAAGTGATAAAACTGGTTGATCTGGAATGGAATTATGTGGTGTATACATTTGTTGTAATAATTCAGAGGAGATTACTTCATGATCTCCAAATTTCCCTTTGTTTAAGTGAAGAAGGACCCAATTTGCCATATCTTTAATTGTAGAATTAATGCACCCAGCAGCGCCAACTGTATCAATGTTACGGAATGGAACTTCTTTTATTTCACCTTCAATTTCAATGTAAGGTAAAGCATAATCATCTGTATTTTGTGAATCTGTAACAGAGAAGTTTGTTTGATCCATATTTAAAGGTTCTAAAATATGTTCTGTAGCGTATTGCTCCCACGTTTGATTTGTAATGTTTTCTACAATATAACTAATTGTTGCATACATTAAGTTGTTATATAGAAAGGAAGTTCGAAACGGTGCATCAAGCGGTAAATGTTTTATTTTTTCAACAAGATCTTTTCGAGATAAGGAAGAGCTATACCAAAGAGCTTCATGGCGGCTTACACCGGTTCGATGAGAAGCTAAATCTCGCCCGGTAACTTGTGAACTAGCAAGTAGATCAGATAAAGAGAAGTTAGGTATATAAGACTGGACAGGATTATCCCAATTAAACTTTTTTTGCTGTGCTAACAAACTTAATGAAAGTGTGCCAAAAGCTTTCGTTGAGGAACCAATTGCGAACCGAGTATTCGGTGTAACAGGCTCTTTAGTCTCTATATTACGATAGCCGAAACCTTCTGAAATAATAACTTCACCGTCTTTTATAACAGCTACAGCAGCGCCAGGAACGTTTAAATCCTTCATCATTTTTTCAACCGTTGTTTGTAAAGAAGTCATAACAGGCGTTTCAATTTTAGACATACTTCTAACCTCCAAATATAAATTTTGTTCTACCGCACTATACTTTCGGTAATAGAAAATAAAAACCTTTATAAATGTGGAAAGTTAATAATTTTGTAAGAATTACTGAAATAAATTTTATTAATCAAGATTATTAAATTTACTGTTTTTCATGTTATGATAAATTGCATATAAGATTGAAAGAAGGTTTTACTACATATGAAACATGCTGAAAATGAATACTTAAATTTATGCCGCCATGTAATGGAGCATGGTACGAAGAAAGAAGATCGTACAGGGACAGGCACTGTGTCTGTATTTGGATATCAAATGCGTTTTGATTTAAGTAAAGGTTTTCCTTTATTAACGACAAAGAGAGTGCCGTTTCGCCTTGTAGCAAGTGAGCTACTTTGGTTTATGAAAGGTGATACAAATATTCGTTATTTATTGCAGCATAATAATAACATTTGGAATGAATGGGCATTTAAGAGTTGGGTAGAAGGTGACGAGTATACGGGTCCTGACATGACTGATTTCGGTCTTCGCTCACAACAAGATGAGGAATTTAAAGTTCAGTACGATGAGCAAATGGAATTGTTTAAAAAGAACGTTTTAGAAGATGATGATTTCTCAAATAAATATGGTTATTTAGGAGACGTATACGGTAAGCAGTGGCGTGCCTGGAAAACGACAGCTGGTGAGACGCTTGACCAATTAAAAGATGTAATTGAAATGATTAAAAAAACACCAGACTCACGTCGTCTAATTGTATCTGCTTGGAATCCTGAAGATGTACCAAGTATGGCATTACCACCGTGTCATACGTTATTCCAGTTTTATGTAGCAGACGGTAAACTTTCTTGTCAGCTATATCAAAGAAGTGGTGACATATTCCTTGGAATTCCATTTAACATTGCGAGTTACTCACTACTAACACATTTAATTGCGCATGAATGTGGTCTTGAAGTGGGAGAATTTGTTCATACAATTGGAGATGCACACATTTATACGAATCATTTTGAGCAAGTAGAAAAGCAATTGGCACGTGAACCACGTCCATTCCCAAAACTTACATTAAATCCAGATGTAAAATCTGTGTTTGATTTTGAAATGGAAGATTTAACGATTGAAGGATATGATCCACACCCAGCAATTAAAGCACCGGTTGCAGTGTAATTGTAGAGGAGATGAAAAGATGATAGTTTCATTTATGGTCGCAATGGACGAGAATAGAGTAATTGGTAAAGATAATAATTTGCCTTGGCGTTTACCGAGTGAATTACAATATGTAAAGAAAACAACGATGGGACATTCGCTTATTATGGGAAGAAAAAACTATGAAGCGATTGGTAGACCACTGCCTGGAAGACGTAATATCATTGTAACTCGTAATGAAGGGTATCATGTTGAAGGCTGTGAAGTAGCACATTCTGTAGAAGAAGTGTTTGAGCTATGCAAAAATGAAGAAGAGATTTTTATTTTTGGCGGAGCACAAATTTATGATCTCTTTTTACCTTACGTAGACAAGTTATATATAACAAAAATCCATCATGCATTTGAAGGAGATACATTCTTCCCAGAAATAGATATGACAAATTGGAAAGAAACTTTTGTTGAAAAAGGATTAACGGATGAAAAAAATCCGTATACGTACTATTATCATGTATATGAAAAGCAACAATAATAATAGAGGTTGATGTGAATATTCGCATCAATCTTTTTATTTGTATCCATCAATATAGGTTTATAGATGAGATTCGATAGTGCTATAATGAAAGGGAGCATGTAAAAATGCTAATATTTTCTAAAGTATTTGTATAGAAAGAGGAGGAGAATCGATTGAGAAAGATATGGGGGATTCTTTTTCTTTGCTTAACATTCATGTTAGTCGGATGTGGTAAAGAAGAAAAACCACAACAAGCATTTGATACATATGCAAAAGCATGGAATAAACAAAAATTTGCAGAAATGTATGATCAATTATCAGAAAAGGCAAAAAAAGATATTTCAAAGAAAGAATTCACTGAGAAATATGAAAAAATTTATTCTGGCATTGAAGTGAAAGACTTAAAAGTAGAAGCAGGAGAAGTAAAAGAAGATAAAAAAGATGAAGGTCCTGTTCCTTTTAAAGTAAGCATGGATACAGTTGGTGGTAAAATCAATTTTGCCCATGAAGCAAAAATGGTGAAAGAAAAAGATGGAGATAAAGAATCTTGGAAAATAGATTGGACTCCTGATTTTATATTCCCAGGTATGACAAAAGATAGTAAAGTGCGTATGCAAACGACAGAGCCAAAACGTGGTGAAATATACGATCGTAATGGAAAAGGTCTTGCAACGAATGGGAAAGCTTCTGAAATTGGAATAGTTCCAGAAAAATTAGACGATACTGCTCCGCAAACGAAAGAGACAGTAGCGAAGTTATTAAATATGTCTGTAGAAGAAATTGATCAAAAACTAGCTGCTAAATGGGTAAAACCAGGGTATCTCGTACCAATTGGAATTTTGCCTGAAGGGGCAACACAAAATACGTACATTGATTTAGCAGGTGTTTCAACAAAACCGGTAAATGTTCGTACATATCCGTTAGGGGAAGCAGCAGCACATCTTACTGGTTATATAGGAAAAGTGAATGCTGAAGATTTAAAAACGCTACAAAAGAAAGGCTATCAAGCAGATGATCCAGTAGGTAAAGCTGGTTTAGAGCAAGTACTGGAAGAAAAGCTACGTGGTAAAAAAGGTGGCCGTGTCTTTGTAGAAGATGCACAAGGGAAAGAAATTAAAAATTTAGCAAAAACAGATGCTGTTGATGGGGAAAATGTAACTTTAACGATTGATAGTGCTGTTCAAGAAAAAACTTATAATGAAATGAAAGGTGAGGCTGGTTCAAGTGCGGCAATTAATCCGAAAAGCGGAGAAACACTTGCACTTGTAAGTAGCCCAGCATATGATCCTAACATAATTGCAAGAGGGACATCAAAAGCACAACGCGATGCATGGAATAACGATCCGAAAAAACCGATGACGAATCGATTTACACAATTATCAGTTCCAGGATCTGTATTTAAGCCGATTACAGCTGCAATCGGTCTTGAAACGAAAACAATCGATCCAAAAGAAGAATTGAAGATTGAAGGATTAAAATGGACAAAAGATTCTTCTTGGGGTAATTATTATGTAACGCGTGTAAAAGATGCAAATCCGATTGATTTTGATAAAGCAATGAAATACTCGGATAATATTTATTTTGCACAAGAAGCTTTAAAAATCGGAAAAGATAAATTTATGAATGGAGCGAAAAAATTCGGATTCGATGAGAAATTACCAATTGAATATGGATTCCCAGCTTCTAAAATCGCCAATGATGGTATTAAAAATGATATTCAAATGGCAGACACAGGTTATGGACAAGGACAAGTTTTAATGACACCGCTCCATTTAGCATTAACGTACGCGCCAATTGTTAATGATGGAAACATACCTTCTCCGTATATTATTAAAACAGATAAGCAACCAAAAGTTTGGAAAGAGAATGTCATTTCAAAAGGCAATCAGGATATATTAAAAACTGCTATGACGAAAGTAATTAATGATCCAGATGGTACTGGAAAAATTGCTAAAATTGATGGAATGACTCTTGCTGGAAAAACAGGTACAGCGGAATTAAAAGTATCGAAAGAGGCTGAAGGAAAAGAACTAGGCTGGTTCGCTGCATTTGATTTAAATTCACCAGATATGATTATTACGATGATGATTGAAGATGTAAAAGGTAGAGGCGGAAGTAATATTCCTGCTGAAAAAGTGAAACATGTTTTTCAAAAATAAATTGTAATAAAAGGTTATCTCTATAATTTATAGAGATAGCCTTTTTGTATGAAAAAAATTTTAATATCTTTATACTCGATTTTAAAGAAACAAAATAAATCATTAACTTACGAAAAAAAAGTAGCTATTTTTTATTGACATTAGATATAACTTTTTGTATTATACTTACATAAGGTAAGTTATTTACTTTCGAATTATAAATCTCATATTAAAGATAAAATGTGTAAAAGGGAGAGAATACAATGACAAAAGTATTATTTATTACAGCAAATCCAAATTCAGCAGAAGGTTCTTTCGGAATGGCAGTAGGGGAAGCTTTTATCGAAGCTTACAAAAATGAGCATCCACAAGATGAAGTGGTAACAATTGATTTATTCAATACTACAGTACCAGCAATCGATGCAGATGTATTTGCTGCTTGGGGTAAATTTGCAGCAGGTGAAGGCTTTGAAACTTTAACTGAAGTTCAACAACAAAAAGTAGCCGCAATGAACACAAACCTAGAAACATTTATGCATGCAGATCGTTATGTATTCGTAACTCCAATGTGGAACTTTAGCTACCCACCAGTAGTAAAAGCATACTTAGACAACTTAGCAATTGCAGGTAAAACATTCAAGTATACTGAAAATGGTCCAGTTGGCTTATTAGAAGGTAAAAAAGCACTTCACATTCAAGCAACAGGTGGCGTTTATTCTGAAGGAGCATACGCAGCTGTAGACTTCGGTCGCAATCACTTAAAAACAGTATTAGGATTCATTGGTATAAATGAAACTGAATATATTGCAGTTGAAGGTATGAATGCAAACCCTGAAAAAGCACAAGAAATTAAAGAAGCAGCAATTGCTAATGCTCGTGAATTAGCAAAACGTTTCTAATCTATAACACTTAAAAATGTCCAAACACTTGCTGTTTGGACATTTTTTCTTCTTTTTCCTTCGTTTGTCTAGTATAATGAAGGTCGGAATGATAATAGGTGGGGGTTCTGTATGATTCAAACGTTTTTTAAAATCTTTTATTTAATTTTAATTGTAATTGCGATTACACCGAGAATGTGGCGCCTTAAAAGACAAGTAATTACGATGTCGCCAAAAGAAAAAGATAATGCTGTGTACAAAACGACAAATTGGTTTGGTAAGAAAATGGTACGTGTAGCTGGAGGAACAGTAGAAGTTAAAGGACTTGAAAATATTCCGAAAGACAAGCCGGTACTAGTTGTAAGTAATCACCAGAGTAATATGGATATCCCTGTTTTACTAGGTTATTTAAATAAACCAATTGGATTCGTTTCAAAGGCAGAGATTAAGAAGTTCCCGGTTGTACCAACTTGGATGGAACTTATGAATTGTGTATTTATGGATCGTAGCGATCGTCGTCAATCACTTCAAGCGATTAAAGATGGAATCGAGCTATTAAAGAATGGACATTCTATCGTAATCTTCCCAGAAGGGACGAGAAGTAAAGGTGGCGAAATCGGAGAGTTTAAGGCTGGAAGTTTTCACCTTGCAGTAAAATCTGGTGTAGCAATTTTACCTGTAACATTAGATGGAACATATAAAATGTTTGAAGCGAATGGAAACCGTATGAAACGAGCTCATGCAACAGTAACAATTTCTAAGCCGATTACACCTGAAGAGTATGCGAATATGGATATTAAAGAGTTAACGAAGCATACACAAGATGTTATCGCATCACAATTACATAAATAATAAAAAAGGTTTCAGCTTATATAAGCTGAAACCTTTTTTTATTATGCTGTTGGTAAGACATAAAAGAGTACGCAGAAAAACATCATCGCACTACCACCTAAAACGAAAAGATGCCAAATGGCATGGTTGAAAGGTAACTTTTCCCAAAGGAAGAATATAGCCCCTACAGAATATAAAATTCCGCCCGCTAACAGTAGTGAAAAACCGTGCCCAGTTAGATTTTCATAAAGTGGTTTAATAGCAACGATTATGAGCCATCCCATAATGATATAACATAACGTTGAGGCCTTAATAAAGCGACGTACAAAGAAAATTTTAAAGATGATACCTCCGATTGCGAGTGTCCATATAATAGCAAGTAACGTCCAGCCTAATGGTCCACGAAGTGTAATAAGTAAAAAAGGAGTATATGTGCCTGCAATTAATAAATAAATGGCTGAGTGATCTAATATAGTAAATAATTTTTCTACTTTTGGATGGTGAATGCTATGTAACAATGTTGAAAACAAGTACAGTAAGAACATGCTTACACCATAAACCGTAAATGCAACAACAGCAGATGCAGTACCATGCTTAGAGGCATGAATAATCAATATGATTAAGGCAGGGATGCTTAAAATGGCACCGATACCATGTGTGATTGCATTTGCAATTTCTTCTTTTACAAATTGGGTCATTCGTGTCATTTTTTCAGTCATAATGCCAATCCTTTCTACTATTATAAAATAATATGTCGTTTCCCTTACCATATCATACACAAGAGCAATAGAAAATGAAATTTGTATAATTGATTATATTTTTGAATTTTTTTGACAAAAAGCAATGGTTTTGTTGACGTTTTCAAACTTTTTTGACAAAATAAAATTATGCAATAGTAGGACAAGGAATCTACTAATAAAGGGGATGGAGAAATGTTTTCAAATATTGGCTTTCCAGGATTAATTTTAATTTTAGTAGCTGTACTTATTTTATTTGGGCCGAAAAAATTGCCGGAAATCGGAAAGGCTTTAGGGGAAACGTTAAAAGAATTCAAAAAATCAACGAAAGAATTGACTGACGATGCATTTCAAGAGAAGGAAAAGAAAGAAAAAATGTAATGAATTTTCCTTGTAATGGATAAATAAAGTGTGGTGAACGAGATGGAAGATCGGGAAATGAGTGTAGTAGAACATATAGTTGAGCTTCGCAAACGAGTAATATATACAGTGTTATCCTTTGTACTATTTTTAATTGTTGGGTTTACTTTTACGAAGGATATTTATTTTTGGCTTGTAAAAGATTTACCAATGAAATTAACTGTTCTCGGTCCAAGTGATGTATTGTGGATTTTTTTCTCGATTGCTACAGTATTTGCTATCGTTTGTACAATTCCTTTTGCTGCTATACAAATTTGGTTATTTGTAAAACCAGGTTTACATCCAAATGAACAAAAGATGACAGTAATGTATATACCGGTATTGTCTATATTATTTATTGCAGGTTTATGCTTTGGATATTTCGTTGTAATGCCGTTTTTATTTCATTTTTTAACTACGATAGGTAATGAAATGTTTAATACGATGTTTACGACAGAAAAGTATTTTCATTTTGTTCTTAATTTAACAGTTCCATTTGCTGTAATTTTTGAATTGCCTGTAGTAGTAATGTTTTTAACGAGTATTGGACTATTGACGGCGGAACTTCTAATAAAAATAAGAAGGTATGCTTACGTAGCATTGATTATCATTGCGTCGTGTATATCACCGCCAGATTTTTTATCTCATAGTTTAGTTGCGGTACCGCTTATTTGTATTTATGAAATTAGTATTGCTTTATCAAAGATTGTTAGTAAGCGAAAAAAGAAAAGAGAAGAAGAAATTCAGTCGAAAAGTGCCTCGTTATAAAGGCACTTTTTTTATTTATTTGTTATACTATAGCTATAAACGTATACAATATAGAGAAGAAAAAAATATAGAATCTCCAAAATTTAGACAAACTTTGCGCTTTTATAAGTTTATACTGAATATATTAAGCAATATACGGATAACGAGTCCTCGTCTTATTAGAAATTTAGGATGGGGGATGGATTAGGTGAAGATGAATAGAGTATAAATCTTCTAACCATAAGAACTACAGAGATTGTCTAAGGATACTTTTGTATCATGGGAGTCGCCACTTTAAACAACGTGTTACAGCGTAAAGTAGAAGAAGTTCAAAAATCCAATGAAAAAGAGGATTGATATTGTGATTACGAAAAGTTTTTATTTCACTCATTCAACAGGGGATTGTATTAAAATATTTGAAATCCCTGTCCTACAGGCACAGCATCCATTGTCGTTTCTAATTCAGTCTCGTCTTCAATTATTTATTGCAAAAATTCAAAAACAAAAACACCCAAGATTTTCGTATTCTTTCCGTGAATATTTACAAAATTGTTTGAAGTGGAATGATTATTTAAATGTATATAAAACAAATACTCTTGAAAAAAATGCATGATATAGAGTGTGGACAGGGTTAGGAGCTCTGTCTTTTTTATTTTAGGTATAAAAATATAATTAATTTGATGAAATTTCGTTCCAAATTGTTGAAAGCAATGGGAATACTAGTATAATAACAAGGAGAGCGTATTGGAAAGGGAAGAATATAATATGCAAAAAATTAAAATTGTAACAGATTCAACGGCAGATTTATCACAAGAGGTAATTGAGAAGTATGACATTCATGTTCTACCATTATCAATCTCTGTAAATGGACAAACATATTTAGATCGCGTTGATCTACAACCAGATGAATTTATTGAAGAAATGATTAAATCAGAGGAACTACCAAAAACATCACAACCAGCAATGGGTACATTTGTAGAAATGTATGACAAGTTGGGGGAAGATGGAAGTGAAGTACTTTCCATTCATATGACAAGTGGAATGAGTGGTACTGTAGCAACTGCAAATAGTGCTGCATCAATGACCGACACAAAAGTAACAGTTGTTGATTCGCAATTTATTACACATGCTTTAGCATATCAAGTAGTTGAAGCTGCGAAAATGGCAAATGAAGGACGCTCACTAGAAGAAATTTTAAAACGTGTAGATGAAGTAAGAAAGAATACTCGTTTATATGTAGTAGTAGATACATTAGAAAACTTAGTGAAGGGTGGGCGTATCGGTAAAGGAAAAGCGTTTATCGGTTCGCTACTTAATATAAAGCCAATTGCTAGTCTTGAAGATGGTGTTTATAACCCTGTAACGAAAGTACGTAGCCAAGGTCAAATTGTAAAAACGTTAGCTAAGTTATTTGAGGAAGATACAGCTGGAAAAGTTGTAAAAGCTGTGGCAATTCCACATGCGAAAGCAATTCCTTTAGCTGAAAATGTAAAAGCGGCTGTAGAAAAAGTAAGTGGATTTGCTAAATCAGAAATTTTCTTTACAACGCCTATTATTAGTACTCATACAGGTCCGGGTGCAATCGGATTTATGTATTTAGCAGAGTAATAAAAAAGCTACTTGAAATAAATTTCAAGTAGCTTTTTTTATACCTCTATTTACGGGCGATTGGTTAAGTAGGAGATGAAGAACTCCCGCTTATTAAAGTTTCACTTTATGTGAATAGAAAGTAAGAAATAAGAAGGGCTATACAGGCGCTACCACTAATAATATAGCGAGTCTGTAAATATTCATTCATAAAAAACACCTACTGATTAAAGTTTCACTTTATGATTTTCTATAGTATATGTTGAATATAGAAAATAAGTAGTTATGTTATACTTGTAACGTTTCAATTTTTTCATTTGTTTGCTTATCATTTGTTACGCCATTATAAGTGAAAGTTTGACCTAAAAAGAGTACATGCAGTTGTTCCCACGGTAACATACGTAAATTCCAATCATTTCGAAGCCTTGTTATTGCCTCGCGGGGTGTTTCATCGGCTAGTGCAAAAGCTCCGTAGTGCATTGGTATAAAGTGTGTAGCATTTAAATCTAAATAAGCTTGCACTGATTCTTCAGGTGAAACGTGAGATATTTTCATAAACCATTCTGGTTCATATGCTCCAATTGGCATAAGGGCAATATCAATTGAAAAACGTTTGCCAATTTCTTTGAACCCTTTAAAATAGCCACTGTCTCCACAAAAGTAAATGGTTTCTTCCGTTGTTTCATTATTAATAATCCACCCACCCCAGTGAGATGTATTCATGTCAAATAATGATCTTCTCGTCCAGTGCTGAGCAGGGACGAAGTGAAAGGAAACATCATTAATCGTTGTGTTCTCCCACCAATTATACTCTTCTACGTTAGTAAATTTTTTGCGAGTAAATAATTTTTTTAGCCCAATTGGTACAAGGTATAGTACATCATCATTTAGCTGGCGAAGCGTTGAAAAATCTAAATGATCATAATGACCGTGCGAAATGAGGACAATATCAATTTTAGGTAGTTCTTGTATAGAAAGTCCAGGTTCAGTAAGCCTCGGAACTAATTTTAATTTAGTAGCCCATACTGGATCTGTTAATATGTTTAGTCCGTTCGTTTGAATAAGGAATGTAGAATGACCAATCCAAGTTACAGTCGTTTTTTCAAAGTTGTTTTGTAGGAATTTACTTTGTTTAACAGGTGATTGTTCTACTAAAAAAGAAAAGTCCTTTTTATTTTGTTTTCGCTCTTTTCGCCAACGTATAAAGGAACGAATTGATTTTTTTGTGCTCACATTACCCATGTTTTCATAACGTTTTGTCATGAACATCACCTCATTTAAAATCTTTGTAATTGTATTGTACCGAAATGTTGTTAAGGAATACAGTGTATAACATGGATGAATGTTTAATGAATTGTTAAAAAATAGGGAGATGTATTTACAAAAGTAACAATACAATGGGTTTTACAACTTTTACTTAGAGAAATAATAGTAAAAAAATATAGTTTGTCTAGTAATTCGCTTGAAATAAAGAAGTAACATGCGTAAATTCGTACGATTTCGTGAACAAATGTAGTAAACAATTTTCTCGTAGTGTTAACTTTTGTTATGATAAACATAACCTATTTAAATTTAGGATAGAGAAAAGAGGTTTATAAATGAAGCATTATCAAAAAATAATTGGTCTTATGGTTGTATTTTGTCTCTTTGTACTTGCTGGATGTAGTGGATCAGGTTCAAAGCTTCGTAAACCATTAAATTGGGATTTAGAAACATTCCAATTTACAAATCAAGATGGAAAGCCATTTGGTACGAAAGATTTAAAAGGGAAAGTTTGGGTTGCAGATTTTATGTTCACAAACTGCCAAACTGTTTGTCCGCCAATGACTGCTAATATGGCAAAACTGCAAAAGATGGCAAAAGAAGAGAAATTAGACGTTCAGTTTGTCTCGTTTAGTGTAGATCCAGACCTTGATAAGCCGGAGAATTTGAAGGCTTTCATTCAAAAGTTTACAGAGGATACTAGTAACTGGAATTTATTGACAGGTTATTCGTTAGAGGATATTACGAAGTTTTCAAAAGATAATTTCCAATCACTTGTAGATAAACCTGAGAATGGTCAAGTTATACATGGCACATCATTTTATTTAATTGATCAAAATGGAAAAGTAATGAAAAAGTATAATGGTATTAGCAATACGCCGTATGAAGACATTATACGTGATATGAAGCGATTAGCTGATTAAAAAGAAGGGTGCAATTAAAGCACCCTTCTTTTTTTACATTAGTCTATGGATAAAATGTCATGTTGCTGTGGAAGCTTCGGTGCCCGAATTTCCAATACGCCGTTTTGATAAGAAGCCTTCGCCGCTTTTTTATTAATTGAATACGGCAACTTAATTAATCTTGATGCTTCTGAAATGGAACGTTCTCGGCGATAATAGTTATGGGATGTTTGCTCTTCTTCTTCTAGTATCTCTTCTTTTACAGAGACTTTTAAGTATTCACTTTGTATTTCAATTTGAATTTGCTCTTTTTGTATACCGGGTAGTTCAGCTGTAACAACGAGTTCTTCGCCAACTTCGTATAAATCTACAGGGAATGTTAATAAACGGTTTCCTTTTTGGAAAAAATGATTTAAATCAGCAATTACATTGCGAAGTGGTGTTTGCTCAAAGAAATCATCAATTTGCTTTAAATAATTGCGAACCGGTGGGCGAGAAGAGTCTTTTTTTTCTTCACTCATGGTATTCCCTCCTAGAAATCAATTTGCAATATCATATGACAAGAGCGGAGAAAGGTGATTGCCTAATTTTCATGTTTTCATAAAAAAATGTTAAAAATGTGAAATGGAGTGATTTTTTTATAGTTTTTGGTCGCCATATTCAGTTGATTATGCTAGTATAAATAGGGTTGATATAGTAGTATAGAGACAGAATGAAAACTGAAAGAGGGTAAGAAGTATGTGTGGTTTTGTAGGATGTTTATGTGAAAACCCTAGAGAGTTTTCAGAAACAGAAAAACATCAATTTGAAAATATGAACACGATGATTTTCCACCGTGGTCCAGATGACGAAGGATATTTTCGTGATGAACATGTACAATTTGGCTTCCGCCGTTTAAGTATCATTGACTTAGAGGCAGGACATCAGCCGCTAACTTATGAAAATGATCGATATGTAATTATTTTTAATGGTGAAATTTACAACTATGTAGAATTACGTGAAATGTTACTTGAAAAAGGTGCAACGTTTGCAACGCAATCTGATACAGAAGTTATCATTGCATTGTACGCACATATGAAAGAAAAATGTGTAGACTACCTACGTGGTATGTTTGCATTTATGATTTGGGATCGTGAAGAGAAGAAACTTTTCGGTGCACGTGATCATTTCGGTATTAAACCTTTATACATTGCACAACAAGGTGATACTACATTCTTCGCGTCTGAGAAGAAAAGTATTATGCATGTGATGGAAGATAAAGGTGTTAATCCAACGTCGCTACAACATTACTTTACGTACCAATATGGTCCAGAGCCAGAAACATTAACAATTGATGTTAATAAAATCGAACCTGGTCATTATTTCGTAAAAGAAATCGGTAAAGAGATGGAAATCCATCGCTACTGGAAACCTTATTTCAATGCTTCAAGTGCAACGAAAGAGGAGCATATCCAAGCAATTCGTGATGTGTTATATGATTCAGTAAAAGTGCATATGCGCAGTGATGTACCAGTAGGTTCATTCTTATCTGGTGGTATCGATTCATCTATCATCGCTTCTATCGCAAGAGAAATGAATCCAAATCTTTTAACATTCTCTGTTGGTTTTGAGCAACGTGGTTTCAGTGAAGTTGATGTTGCGAAAGAAACTGCTGAGAAATTAGGCGTTAAAAACCATAACGTATTCATTTCAGCGAAAGAGTTTATGGATGAGTTCCCAAAAATCATTTGGCACATGGATGATCCTTTAGCAGATCCAGCAGCTGTACCATTGTACTTCGTTGCAAAAGAAGCACGTAAACATGTAACAGTTGTTCTTTCAGGCGAAGGTGCAGACGAGCTATTTGGTGGTTATAACATTTATCGTGAGCCAAATTCACTAAAAATGTTCTCTTACATTCCTAGCCCAGGTAAGAGCGTTCTAAAAGCATTAAGTGGTGCTCTTAAAGAAGGATTTAAAGGTAAGAGCTTCTTAGAGCGTGGATGTACGCCAATTGAAGAGCGTTACTATGGAAACGCGAAAATCTTCCGTGAAGAAGAAAAAGCTGAATTAATGAAGTATTACAATGAAAGTGTTAACTATATGGATATCACGAAACCATTGTATAACGAAATTAAAGATTATGATGATGTAAGCAAAATGCAGTACATTGACATGTTCACATGGTTACGCGGTGACATTTTATTAAAAGCTGATAAAATGACAATGGCAAACTCATTAGAACTTCGTGTACCGTTCTTAGATAAAGAAGTATTTGATGTTGCGTCTAAAATTCCAACTGAATTTAAGATTGCTAACGGAACTACGAAAGCTATTTTACGTGAAGCAGCACGCGGAATCGTTCCAGATCACGTATTAGATCGTAAAAAACTTGGATTCCCAGTACCAATTCGTCACTGGTTAAAAGACGAAATGCATGATTGGGCTATTAATATTATAAACGAGAGTAAAACAGAGCATTTAATTGACAAACAGTATGTATTAAACTTACTGGAAGCACATTGTGCGGATAAAGGCGATTATAGCCGTAAAATTTGGACTGTACTTGCGTTTATGGTATGGCATCAAATTTATGTTGAGCATAAATACGATACGAATAAGTTTCACGAAGAAACGAAACGTGCGTATAGCTTAGTTTAATTAGAAAAACCTTAAGATCGCATATGGTCTTAAGGTTTTTTTCATAAATAGGATGTATTATTGATACAATAATAGTAAAAGGATGGACAACATATGATTACGTTTGAAAAAGTAACTGTAGAAAATGACAGCGTTGTTAAAGAAATGTTTCGCTCACATAGTTTAACTGAGAATCAAGTACAGTATTGTGTGAAAGTTGATGATACATATATTGGTGTAATAGACTATAGTGTACAAGAGGAGAGTGCAGTTTTATCTCAGTTAATTATTCACTTTGATTATCAAAGTTACGGTTATGGGACAAATACGTATTTTACATTTGAAACGATGATGAAAGAAAGAAATGTGAAAGAGATAAAGGTATTACAAAAGGCATTAACAGAACAAGCTAAATCCTTCATAGAGAGTTTTGGATTTAATGTGGAAGATGGAATATATGTGAAGAAAATATAACGATGAGTAGTTATGCGGGATAAATATAAGGCAGGTGGATGTATGACGATAACTTCTGGTCTTGTATTAATTGGAGGGTGTTTTTTAGTAGCAGAGCTAATTCATATGTTTATTCGAAAAAGAATGAATAAAAAGAGAAAGCCATATGAATTACAATATGCTCCATTGTTTTTCCTTTTGTTTAGTATGCTCATTACATTACAAAACGTAACGAACTTCCCACCACTTTTAAATGTTTTTTTAAAATTTGGTTTGCTGTATAGTAGCACTGGAATTGCCCTTTTATTTCTTTTATTTTGCATACGTTATATTCACTATCAGTCGTATATGTTTATTTTAAATTGGTTAAAGCAAAATGATAGAAACCGCCTTACATAAGGCGGTTTCTTTATTTACATTATGTATTGACTGGAATTACAATTACGTTCTTTTGTCCGTTTATTTTTCATATGTTACGGTTAAAAATGTGAGTAGAAACAAGTAAGAGTTTGAATAAAAATGAGGTATGAGGTCCGCATTATATATATTGAAAAACTTTTCTGATATATATATTGACAATGTATGAGATATACATTAATCTTTAAAATGTAAATGATAATCGATTTCAACTAGGAGGACTTATGACACGCACTAAAAATATTCTTATACTTTGCGTTATATTACTAATGGTTATAATTGCAGGGTGCGGTAAAGAAGAAGAGAAGAACGATAAAGATACATCGGCTAAAGCAAAAAATTCATATACGATAAAACATGCAATGGGCGAAACGACAGTAAATGGTACGCCAAAAAGAGTTGTTGTTTTAACAAATGAGGGTGCTGAGGCACTTTTAGCTGTTGGAGTAACGCCAGTTGGAACGACAAAACCACGAGCTGGTGATGAATGGTATCCTCATTTAGCAAAAGAGCTAAAAGATACGAAAGTAGTAGGAACTGAGCGTGACATTAATTTAGAGGCGGTAATGAAGCTTCAGCCGGATTTAATCATCGGAAATAAAATGCGTCACGAAAAAATATATGAGCAGTTAAAAGAAATCGCACCAACTGTATATGCTGAAACGTTGCGCGGTGATTGGAAAGAAAATTTTACTCTTTATACAAAAGCTGTAAATAAAGAAAAAGAAGGGCAAAATGCTCTTAATGATTATAAAAATCGTATTACATCAATAAAAGAACAATTAGGAGATAAAATTAACTCTAAAGTTTCCATTATACGCTTCGTCCCAGGTGATGTTCGTATTTATCAAAAAAATTCATTCTCAGGCGTTGTATTACATGACATTGGATTTAAACGACCACCACTACAAGATAAAGATGAATTTGCGATAAAAGGAATTACAAAAGAGCAAATTCCAAATATGGATGGGGATTATTTATTCTATTTCACATCTGATAAAGATGCAGATAAAAATAATGAAGGAAACACGTTAGCGAAAGAATGGACGGAAGATCCACTCTTTAAACAGTTACAGGCTTCTAAAGATAATAAAGTATTCCAAGTAGATGAAGTGATTTGGAATACAGCAGGTGGTATTGTAGCTGCAAACCTTATGTTAGATGATATTGAAAAATATTTTCTAAAGTAAAGGAATGGCCGAGTACATCACTTTAAACGGGTGATGTACTTTTTTATTTGTTAAAATACAGAAAATTCCTTCTTTTAGGTGTGAATAAGTTGTACAATTATACCAATCATGGAATAAAGGAGTGGGGAAAAATGAAAGCTACTCATAAAGATTGGATTTTATTTAACGGAAGAATTGTAAATACGAAGGAAGAACAGCCGATGATTCCATTAGAGGAGAGAGGCTTTCAATTTGGTGATGGTATATACGAGGTATTTAGATTATATGATGGGAAGCCACATTTGTTAGATTTACATTTAGAACGATTCTTTAATTCTATGGAAGAAATTAAACTAATTCCACCGTTTACTAAGGAAGAGTTAGTAGAACAGTTACATGAAATGATTGAAAAAAATCAATTTCAAGAGGATGGGAATGTATATTTGCAAATATCAAGAGGTGCTCAAGCGCGGAATCATGTATATGATTCCAATATGCAACCAACATATTTTGCAAATATTGTTTCGTTTCCAAGACCAATTGCTGCGATGGAACGAGGAATAAAAGTTACTGTAGAAGAGGATATACGCTGGAAGTTTTGTCATATAAAATCTTTAAATCTGTTACCAAATATCATGATTAAAAATAAAATAAACGAACAAGGCTATCAAGAAGCGATATTAGTACGAGATGGAATTGTAACGGAAGGGTGTCATTCAAATTTCTTTATGGTGAAAAATAATAAATTGATTACGCATCCGGCTGACAATTTCATTCTACATGGTATTACACGTCACTACGTTATTACATTAGCGAAAGAGTTACATATTGAAGTAGAAGAACGAGAATTTTCACTACAAGAAGTATATAAAGCTGATGAGTGCTTCTTCACAGCGACACCACTTGAAATATTCCCGGTCGTTCAAATAGGGGATGAACAGTTTGGAGTCGGAGAAAGAGGACCGATTACAAAGAAACTTCAAGTTGCATATGAAGAAAGTATTCGTTTGTTTAAAGTTACGAACTAATATTGAAGAAAAAAGCTGGTATTCCTCCAGCTTTTTTTCATGATATAATTCAAGCATAGGACAAGATTTGAAAACGCTGTAAAAAGGGGATTTAATGTATGAATTATGAAGATTTAAAAGAAGTAATTCACGGTAGACGAAGTGTTAGAAAGTTCACGGAACAAGAAGTATCCACTAGTGATATAAAAGAGATTATTGATTGTGCACGTTATGCACCGAGTGATACGAACTCACAAACTTGGGAGTTCTTGGTTATTATGAACCAAGAGAAAATTAAAGAAATTGAACAAATGACATGGGATGCATTACATAAACTTGCGGCAAAAGCGGCAGAAAACGGAGAAGAGAAAGCGGGGAAATTACTTACACGTTCTTTCGGACCATATGCAACAGCTTTCTCAGAGGCACCAGTATTAATCGTTTGTTTGGCAACACCATATGAATCAAAATTTCGCGAAAAGATATTTGATCCAATTGCTTTTGTTCCAGATTCAGTTTGGGAAGAAGAAGGAATTAAGAGTAGCTGTTTAGCGGCACAAAACTTAATGTTAGCTGCACATGCGAAAGGGCTTGGCACTTGTCCAATGACAGGACCGGTATTGTTAGCTCAAAATGAACTACGACAATATTTACAAATTGAGCCTGAAAAACAAATAAATATGGTTATTTCACTCGGTTTTCCGAAAGATAAGCCGAAGAAACTTCCAAGAAAAGAAGTAGATGAGATTACAACATTTGTTTTTTAAAGCTTAAAATAAAAAGACATTGAATGAACAATGTCTTTTTATTTTGAACAGGTATGTAATGAATCTATTGGGCTAAAATGATAGATAAGAGGGAATTACTATTTATTTCATAAAAAAAATTAATGTTCTATTAAGGAAAGTATGGTACATTAATCGTGGGCAAGATACTATTTGTTCATGAAAGTGTTGAAAATAGTCTTAAAATTTAAAAGTTATTTTTGTATAATAAATAATAATGAAATGACAGGGGGGATGAATTTTGAAAAAATTCATAATCACTGGATTGTCTGTATTGTTATTAGCCGGTTGCGGTGCTCCACAAGAAAAAGAGGGTGCGCAATCAAAGCAGGAAGAACAAGTTGTAAACGCAAGTAATGAGAATATAGTTGCATTTCCTGAAGGAGCAGTGCCAGTAGGAGAAGGAAAAGTAACAGTTATTACACCAGACGGTACTTCTGAAAATGGAAATATACCAGCTGTATTCATCAAAAAGGATACTTTAATTCAACATGTTGAATTAGAGCTTTCTAATTTTCAAAATGATAAAGAAACATTTATATTTGTAGATCGAGTATATGCAGATAAACATCAAGTAACTAGTACAACACAGACAACAGTACAATTAAAAGAGAAGACGCTTGAGACAGGTAGTCATACGATTACTGCAGTTCAGTATGAAAACAATGACCCAAAAGGAAAGGTTATTAGTTTAAATCAAGCAACATTTGAAACAAAACCAGCGTCATAAGAAGAATAAAAAGTACATTACTCAAAAAGTAGTGTACTTTTTTGTTTATCCCGCTTTAATGGGCAGTAAGACCCCACNNTAAAGTTTCACTTTATACTAGAGGATGTAATAGTAAATCACTTGTTTTGTTTTCTAATACGATTAAGTAGGAAGAAAGCACTTGTTAATACTATGATAGGGAAAGAGGCTGAAGACGTGAATCGGTGTATTCGTATCGTCTTGATTATTTTAACGATGTCAGTCATTTTGTTTACGATCCAAGAGGTGACTCAAATTACGTTTGCCTATCAAATTCACGACTTGTTAATAGGAGTTATTTGTTTTATCATTGTCTACCTATTATATGATAAACTCGGATTAAGGTAAGTTTTACATGAAAAATGTAGGTATTTCGTTTGAAATGTCGAATAGTACATACGATGTCGTAATAACAAATTTTCTATTGTTTACTGTGAAACAGAAGAAGGGGAGATAGAAGTTATGAAACGAGCTCTTATTAATATTGATTATACATATGATTTTGTAGCTGAAAAAGGCGCTTTGACATGCGGGAAACCAGGACAAGAAATTGAGAAGGAAATTGTCCATATAACGAAGCAATATATTGAAAATGGAGATTATGTTGTCTTTGCGATTGATAAACATGAAGAAAACGATGCATACCATCCAGAATCAAAGTTATTCCCGCCACATAACATAGCTGGTACAAATGGAAGAGATTTGTTTGGTGAATTACAAGAAGTGTACGAAACATATAAAAATGCAGAGAATGTATATTATATGGATAAAACACGATATAGTGCATTTGCTGGGACAGACTTAGAGATGAAGTTAAGAGAAAGAGGAATAGAAGAAGTTCATCTTGTAGGTGTTTGCACTGATATTTGTGTTCTTCACACAGCAGTAGACGCTTATAATAAAGGATTTAAAATTGTTGTTTTTGAAAAGGCGGTTGCATCTTTTAATGAGCAAGGACATGAATTTGCACTTGGACATTTTAAGTCATGCTTACATGCAGAAGTGAAGTGAAAAAAAGAGACCTTTAAAACAGGTCTCTTTTTACATTTAAATTGAGACGAGGTTCTGCTCGATTAGTTTTTTTATGAAAGAACTAATGTTTTCGGGTAACGCATTTAAATCAAAAAATTGTACATGTAATGATTCAAATCCATCAGCTTTCAACGTACCACCTGTAATGTCTTTGCAAAGATATGCAATTGTTATAGGATAAAATTCATCTCCGTTTGGTAATTTCACAAAAAATTCTTTTCCAGAAAATACGCTTATTAACTGTAAAGAGCCTATTTTAAGCCCTGTTTCTTCAAGCACTTCTCGTCTTCCGGCTTCTTCTGTTGATTCGCCAAGTTCAACGAATCCACCAGGGACAGCCCAAATACCACTTCGTCTTTGTTGTAATAATATTTGTCCTTGTTCATTGAAAACAGCTACAGCAACTCCTGCTAGATTGAGTGGTCTTGATCCGACAACTTCTCTAAGTTCTTCAATATATCCCATTGTATATAACCTCCGTAAGAAAAAATAAGAGCAAATAAACTATTCGTTATTATGTAAATATATTCCTCTTTATTCCGATTTAATGGGCAGTAAGACCCCCACCTCAAAATTCAGCGAAA
>NZ_NVEC01000067.1 GCF_002571225.1 Bacillus sp. AFS059628
GTTAATTTTTTTTAACACCTAAAAAATAGAAAATCCTAAATAAAAAAAGATGTCAATATAAAAATTGACATCTAAAATAAATAAATTGGTAGTTTATGTTTTTTCTTATTACCTTCGATTTTGATATTACGTAATGCCTTTGAAAAAATTTGTTGAGTCGCTCTATCAATATCATCTTTAGGTGAATTACATAATATATTAGGATTAACAAACCAAGTTCTTGCTGAACAAGCCCTTCCATCTTCAGTTATTACACCTGTTTCTGCAACTCCTAAAACCCCTTTTTCAAGCAATTCATTCATCATTTTTGAAATAGAAGTCCTTGTTTTTCCTAATTTCTTAGCCAAATAACTAGGAGACGCTGTATTCGGTTTTATATCATCATTTTCATTTTTTTCAACAATAACATTTGATTTAAATTCTAGAAATCTTGAAATATCAAATAAAAATGCTTTTTCTGGTTGAGTTAAATAACCAATTTCACATAAATAATCAATATTCTCTGTAATCATTTGAACAAATCTCACCCGATCTGTAGGTTTTTTCTTTTTACCAATAAAATACTCTTCTCCACCAGACATTTTACTTAATACTTGCAGCATAATGACTCTTTCTTCTTCAGAAAGTCCACCACTACCTTCAAGTTTTTCATAAATGCTATTAATTTTACTATCTCTTTCTTTTGCCTTTTTTTCAGCTTGTCCAAAATCAATAATTTTTTTTGTCATATCTAGGTTAATTCCTCCTTAATTGAGGGAATCAACAAAAACACCTATTTTTTACTATTTGATTATAAATCAAATTATGATAATCTATAATCAGATAAATGAAGTTTAGGTATTTTCGTAGAATACCCTATGAAAAGAGTCATGTTCCCGCATGGCTCTTTTTTTCATTCTATCACGTTTTCAATAACCTTAAAGATAAAAACAAAGTTTCCGTACTATTTTACCGCTCCATGTCCAATCCACGATGTCTATTCATTTCTTTTTTATGCTCACGTTCAAATTGATTATCTATTCCTTTGCTACTCAATTCATTTTTAACAATCCCTCTAAATGCCTTAAATTGCTCTTTAAAAACTTTTTTTGTTTGTACATACAAAACTCTTATATTTGCCTGCAGACCCTTTATATGAGCTTTTAATGAGCTAATTTCTCTATTTAATAGGCCAACCTCTTTTTGCAACTGACCTTTTTCTTGTTTCAATGTTCGATTTTCTTTCATCCAACCTTCTGCAGTCATTTTTAAACTTTCATACTCTTTCACAAAGTCTGTTTCTCTCAAACGCCCATAATCCTTTTTGATAGTGACCGCTGCATTCACTTGTTTTGTTAATTCTTGATATTGTTCTGGTGATAACACATAATTTCCAGTCTTTTTCTTCGTAACTTCAGCTTTCCCAAACGTTTTATTATTCTGTACTTCTGTTATTACTTCTTTACGCAAAAATGGAATTTTAATAGGTTCATTTGGCACTTGATCTGTAGCACTATCTAATTCTTTCTGCATTTGTTCTACTCTTTTTTCTAACTCTATATGACGCTGGCCAATTAGCTGCAGCTTTTCGTTTTCACTCTCTACTTGTTGTTTCACTGTCTCTAGTTCTTTTTGTTTATCAATTACATCACTTTCCAAACTACTTTTCATTACTTGTAATTCTTTTGTTTTTTCTTCAACATTTTTCAAATCATAATCAATCGTTTGTAATTCTGTTTCTTTTTCTTGTACTTGATTTTCAATGGTTGACTTCGCTTCTGCATATTCTTTGTATTGACGGACTTTCATGTACTTATGAGAACCTACATTAGCACGTTCAAAATTCGGAATGTATTCTTTCGCTAATTGCTCAATATAAGCTGTTTCCGCTTCTCTCCAATGAGCAATTAACTGTCTTCCCTTTCCTTCGACACCTTGTTGCTGCAATGCTCTATCCATTCCGACACGCCTCGTTAATCCTCGACTACTTTCGAAATTTGGTACGTAGTTAATATGTAAATGCGGATTCGCTTCATCATCATGTAAAACCATGTTATAAACTGCTAGATTAGGATTTCGCTCTTGAAACGCCTCAGCATACTGTTTTAATGCTTCCTTTTTGGCTTCCCTATATTTCGAGTTATCTTTCCCTTCCCCGATCGCTACTACTAATTCTCGTTGCTCATGCGTCTTATCGTCTTTATATATTTTGTCATAGTAATCATCAATTTTACGGTCATTCCGTTTTTGTTTCTCGTTATATTTGTCCACCGCTTCTTGAAAGATATCCTTGTATACACTTCGGATATCCTTTTGAACAAAATAAATATTCTCATGTAACCTGGATGGATCAATGCCAGGATTCCCATGAATATTTTCTCTGTTATTATGACTTAATGAACTTTGGTGGGATTGATTAAATGAGATAGAACCCAACATAAAGTGCCACCACTTTCCCTAGATTAATTGATACCATCAGTCTAGCAAAGCGACGAAATGATGTCAATTAACGTAACCCTATACTTATTTTGACACTAACGTATCAAAATCGATAGGGGTCTGCGACGCTTTTCGGCTTCGCCGATCCATGCAAAGCATGGAAAAAAACTCGGACTTTGTCCGAACCTACAAGGGGAACCCTTCCCCTTGACCCCATCAATCGAACTCCCCAACCCCTCAATCCTTGAGGGACTCCCTCGCCGGTTGGCAGGAACAAACAGTAGTTTGTTCAATGCCAAGAGGGTTTGGGTATAGTGCAGTTGGTCAAGTCAAATACTCCCTTTGCTTCGCTAGGTCCGTTTCGATTGACCAACATCAACATTTTAATTTTTTTAAGGTTTGTCCATAACTTTTATAAATATTTTCATATGCTATTAGTGAATCTATAAAACTTTACTATACATCTTAATTTTTAGGAGTTGATAACTAAAATGGATGATTTAAACAAACTATCTTCTTTTAAATTTGATAAGGATCAAAAAAGTGTACTATTAGATCTTTTACTCTCAGATATTTTAAAGAGACATGAAATAAAAGAAGATAAATTTAAAAATTTATCGCCAGAAAAAAAACAACAAATTAAAAGTATAGTTTCGGAAATCCAATCTCAAATTAATAATTTTTTAGACTAAAAGGAGCGATTTTATGGGAAATGCATGGAGTGCAAAGAGAAACAAACAGTGGAGTGCATTAGATTCTTCTAATTGTCATCCATCTTTTAATGATGCTAACGTTTCAGAAGCAGCTGCACAGGAAAGTAAAACTTATCAAATTTCTGAAGAATATATATCAATTGTTGATTCAGCAGATGTACAAGTTACTACTACAGATACAAAGGCAGCATTATCTATTCAAGCAGCGTTACAAGCTGCAATTGTAGTTATTTTAAGTATTTCTATAGCAGATAGTGAGAAAGCTGATCGAGTAACTCAAGAATTGTTACAAAAATCATCTGTTAAACAAATTAATAGACAAAAAACCTTTATTAACAACTCTAGAAATGTTACCGTTACGACTACTGATACAGATATAGCAGTAAATGTTCAAATTCTTATCCAACTTTTATTAGCAATATTAGTGAAACTAAATATTTTATAGAACAGTTTTTTTAAGAAATAGTTTATAAATAAAAAAGAGAAAGATTTTTATAATCCTTCTCTTTTTTTATAATAAAAACTACAAATACATCAATACATTAAAAATTTTGTGAGCATGCAGTTGAAGTACAAGGTCCACCAGTAGGTTGGAATACAACATTATCAACAAAAGCTGTTGCGCCTTGCCCTGGAGGTGGCTCAATATTTTGGAAAGAAATACATGCCTCTGTGACACCAGCAGGGATACAAACAACAAGAGTATAACTTTGGAAATTAGACTGTGGTTGTGTATTAACTGGTACAATATGTGGAATATTTGATGATCCAAGTGTTGTAAAAGCAGGAGGACATCCCTGTCCAAGCTCTGGAAACGATACAGCAGCGACAAGAAATGCCCCGTCTCTTACATCGGCAGCAAAAGAAAGCGTATAACAACATCCTTCCTCAACATCAACGAGTTGAGTCAAGCTTCCGCCTGGTCCAATTGCCGCAGCTAAAAGACTAAACACATCATTCGGAAGAAAACGACCACTGTGAACATTTGGTGTACCTACTTCTGCAACATTCCCTGTTTGAACCCACCCTGGTACAGTATCACCTGCCACACCTGGGAAGTCAAATCCAGGATTGTCAAGAAGATTTGTACATGGACAACACCCTACCGCAGTTGGTCCTGTTGGTCCTGTTGGTCCTGTCGGTCCTGTTGGTCCTGTCGGTCCCGTTGGTCCTGTCGGTCCTGTTGGTCCTGTCGGTCCAACTTCAATTGGAGGTACAGGGGGAAGGAAACGATCACACCTATCCTTGTGATTACAATTTCTTTTAAATTCTTTCATTTTTACACCAACCTTATCTTTTACCCACTTACACCCTATAATTTATTAATTAGTAAACTAATAAGTATAAGAAAAAAACCTAAAAAGTAAAAATAAATATAAAGAACAAGTCCTTATGTAACAGATATAAACCTATTTAATAATATATAAAGAACCTAGATTCACTCCAAATAATCTTCGATATTTATAAAATAAAGCGTTCCTTTCTAAAATTAAGATTTGCTTTAGGTATAGCAGTCTAAACTAAACTAAGTGAAATAATTAATAAGTCTAAATACCAGTGTTTGTTATAGAGGTTCCTGTTTCTCCTGTTGGACCTGTTAGTAAAGGTGAACGAAAAAATAGATGACAGTGTTGAATAAATTAAAGCTTGTTCAACAACAGCTCCACATAAAACAATATTTTCTTCGTTCATACGATCACCTCCTATGGCTACTTTTCATAGGAGGTGATTAGCTGTGGTTTTAACCAAAACTATGTTGTAAATGCTCATAGCATTGTATGTTAGATTTCAATTGTAAGTTCCAATGTAAACTTCTAAATATTAGTTTACATTCATATCATCTATTTGATTGACTTTATTACAATTTATAATTTTTCTCCAAAATCACTATCAAAAGTATACATTTAAAATGATATGAATAAATTGGAAAACTCAAACACACAAAAATCATATCTCTCTTTTTCATAATAACTTCACATCTATTTATCCGTATGTAATATTAATTGATTTTATAGATACGAATAACATAAATGAAAAAAAATTAATACATTGGCATTGAACAGTTTTAAAAATCTAAAGTAATTTCAAAAAGGAGACTAAATAAGATGAGTGAACAACATCCAATTAATACATCATGTCAGGTGATAGGACAAACTCAAACACAATTAAGTAATAAAATTGAAGCACCAATTATTACTACAGAAGCACCAATTGTACAAATGCCAGTTGTATTAACTGAAAGAACAATTCAAATTGTTGTAGAATCCAATATTTCATTAGATCCTCCAGCAATTGAAATTAAACGTATCATAAAAAACGACGTATATTTGAAACAATGTAATTTAGTTCCTCTAGCATTTACCCCAATACCAGGTACAAATTACCGCCTAGTTACAAAAGCTAAATTATTTTTCCAAGGATATATTCGTAAAAATATTGAATATGTAAATGATGAATATAATAGAGTTATATATAATTGTATTGTAAATGTTCCATTTTCTAATTCTATAGATCTATTAGAAGATGATTTTCTATCTTTAGCTTTAATAGCTGGTTCCTCAGATACTACATCTCATTTTATTAATCCTAAAAACGGTGATTTACCACATTCAGAAAAATATCCCTTCGAAAATACAATTTTTTATAACAAACAACCATATTGCGAATTAGTTAGTACTCAATTTGTTGGATTAGACTTTTCCCCTTGTCTAACCGACTTAAACGAACCATTTGATACTCTCCATGAAAGAATGGTATTAAACCTTACTTTAAAAGTTTTACAGATACAACAAGTACAAATTTAAAACAAAAAAACTTCTTATTTTTCAAAATCAACCTACTTTAAAAGAACACCAATGCCCATTGATGTTCTTTTAAAAGAGACTATAAAATGAAATGAAATAAGTGAGTGAAACCTATTCTAATACTACAATATATGTTTGACTAACATTTATAGTGCTAAAAATCTAATATCATTATTAATAATAGACAAAAAACTCACTTCTTATCTTTTTTCAAATAAAAAAAGTCTTTTTATCATTAGATTTTAATTTATTTACCAAACAGGTCACTCCAAAATAACTTCTTCTGTTCTAAAGCTGCTATTAGACGACTACTATCCTGTATTTCCCTTAATATCTGCATTATTTGAACATCTCTTTGTGCTTCTCTTATTATGTGTTGAACATCTGTTTCCTGTAAAAGTTTACTTTGTTGATCAAATCTTTGAATCAACTCTAAACTAAGTTGTTCCAATCGTTTTATACGTTCTACCAATGTTTTTATGTCTTCGGTAATTGCTACTTCATTTTTTGTAACACTTATCATTGCTAGATTTACAGCCTGATCTAACCTTAAATTTTCCTTTCTCATAGCAAGTATTAGCCGTTCTATAGTTGCTACATCATTATCATAAAAAATCCTAGAATTATTGTTACCCCGCTCGAAAGAATACCCAGCTTTCTCCAGAGCAAAACAATATTTACGCAAAGTACTTGAGCCAATCCTTAATTTCTTAGCTACCTCAGCCCCCCAATAAGTTTGAGACATATTTTATTCTCCCTCTGTTCTAAGCTGTTTTTCAATTGATATTTAGTGTTTTTCTTCTAAAAAAGGTGTTACCTTCTATAACTATCAATTTTATTAAAAAAAGAAAAAAACCTATTAGTAGATTTTCTTTTCAAAGAAGATTTCTATATAAACGTAAACAAGTACAACAGTACTCAACTCACATATAATTTATGTTTGTTTATTCAAGATGGTTCAATATTTAGACGAAAATACATACTAAACAAAGACTAGCATAAAAAATCTTGATTTTATTAATCTAATTTAGCCTTTATATCTTAAAATAAGAAAAATAACTATTATACAGGCCCTCACACAAATGGATATATTAAATATCATGTTTAAGTAGATAGCTTTAAATATAAAATAAACGGGGGTCATTTTAATTGAATAAACCTGAGTACAACAATGACAATCACAACAAAGATTGTAGAGTTAAATCAGAAACACGAACTCCACTGAGCGATACTGATGTAACACCTGTTCTTGCAACAAATCCAAGAGTTAAAATTCCAGTTGTATTAGCAGAAAGAACACTTCAAATTGTAGTAGAAGCAGATATTCCACTTTGTCCACCAGCAGTAGAAATTAAAAGAGTGTTAAAAGATGTGTTTTTAACACAATGTAAACTAGTTCCTGTTGACTATACACCAATTAATGAAACAGGATATTTAGAAGTAACAAGAGCTAAATTATTTGTAGAAGGTTATATTCGTAAAAACATTGAATATGCAGGTTATGATTGCAATGGCGTAATTTATGATAAAATTGCAAAAGTGCATTTCTCTGGTTTTGCTGAATTAGCTGATGATGATTTTCTTTCTACACCAATTATAGCTTTCTCTTCAGAAAGCAAAGCTCGTTTCATTAATCCAAAAAATACTGATATTCCTCGTCTAGACAAATACTTCTTTGAAAATAATGTTTTCTATAATGAACAACCATATTGTGAATTAATCAGTGCAGAATTTTATGAGCTTGACTATGCACCATGTCATAGTGATCATGATAGTCATGGTGAAGGCTCATGTGAAAGAACACATTCAGAAAAAGCATTTGACAAATTACGTGAAAAAATCGTTCTTGATTTGACTTTAAAAGTATTACAAACTCAACAAGTTCAACTCGGAGCGCCTACAAGAGGATTTAACTGCTAATTAAAAATGTTCATAGACTAAAAAGAAAGAAGAATCCTAAAAAATTCTTCTTTCTTTTTTTATATATTTAAAAATTCATTTATTAAACAAAGCGACTTCAAAATATAACAAATAAATCAAAACATAAATCCATACCTACGAAAAAGAAAAGGCACTCATTTGAGTGCCTTTTCTCTATTTATCTAACCATGTCATAGGAACTTTTTGCTCCCCTAATATTTCGAATTTAATCTCTCCATTTTCATAATATACTCGATTTATAATTGGTATAGTTTCCATTTCATTTTCTTTTTCACTTTTATATTGATATTTTGTTTTTATACAAATAATATTCATCAGATATTCCTCCATTTTACCCACAATTTTATCCACAACAAAAAAAGAATACTTTTTTCTCACAATTGTAAATGTATTCTCATCTTCCCCATTTATTCTTCTAATTTTGTAATTAAAATCACGAATTAACCCTTAAAATATGATCTAACCTATATTACCAATAAATTTTATATTTCAAAGGTATTTCATTTTATCATGTATAATATATTTTCAGAAACGTCAATTGGAACGCGAAAAGGAGCGTGAGGAACGATGTCTGATGGAACGCGGAACGGTATACAATCCAATCCACTTCCCGCCTTCCTAACTAAGGAAGTAGCAGAAATTTTAAGTATTAGCGAAAGCTATTTACGTAAATGGTGTTTAGAGTTAGAAAAACACGAATACACCTTTATAAAAGTTCGTGATCCTAAAAGTAATCGTGAGTATCGAACCTTTACTTCAAAGGATATAAAAGCTTTGAAACAATTTCAAACACTTATGAAAGATGCCGGATATAACAAGGTGGATGCTGCAAAAACTGTAGCAATAAATATAAATAATGAAAATTGGAACACGAGTGGAACGTCCCATGATCCAATGGATTCCCCAACTTTGCTTATTACAAGAGATAAAGAAATATTGGAACGCGAAAACAATACTAATTTATTACGTGAACTGTTACATGAGGAACGCGAAGAACGCGAAGAAATAACAAAAGAACTTGAATCCATAAAAGAAGAACTACGACGAACTCAAGAAGAATTTCAAACATTGAGAGACGATATACAAATATACAAAAAATACCATGAACAATTGTTACAAGAAAGAGATGAACAACTACTACATAACATACAATCTATTCAAGAGACTAAACAACTAGTTGCTCCTACTATAGAAAAAAAACAACATTGGTGGAAATTCTGGAAATAAAAAAGCTTTGCTTATATGCAAAGGCTTTTTTATACATAATTTTATACAAATTGTTGTACTAATACAGGACATTCATAAGCCTGAAAAATCTCAGTATCTCTACAATGTATAAAAAGATGCATAGAAAAATAAAACAGGACAAAGAGAAATCCCTGCTATAAAGCGGATCCCCCCTTGTCCTTGCTACCGATAATAGGACGTTATGTTAACCAGACATGTATAGAATATACAACTAAAATCAAACAACATATCAATTTTTAAAATGGTAAAATAGGGAAAAAGGAGGTTCTAAATAATGCCTTTAGAAAACTCTATTTATTACATAGTGGTTACTATTATTTTAATAATCATCGGTGCACTGTTTGGTGGGATTATACGTATAATTCGGCATACCAGCAATCGCAAAAAGCAAGATCCAGTTGAGCAAAAGTTAGATAGGGTTATTCAACTGTTAGAAAAACAAAACAAAGATTGACCCTCCCTCCAAACAGGAGGGGTTTGCTGTAATAAACAATAGGAGGAGAGATATGAATTTTTCTTCAAATAATAATCAGGTGTGCACCTTTAGTGACCTATTGGACACACTTGAAAAGTTGCCTAAAAAGCAAGAGACGATTCTTGTTGGAATTGATGGATGCGGAGGTTCAGGAAAGAGTACATTTGCTAATACATTACAGACCATAAAACCCACTGTAACAATTGTTCATATGGATGATTTTTATTTTCCTTCTCCCCAAATCTTAAAAGGAAGTCCTGATTCTAAACCCATCGGGGCTGATTTTGATTGGAATCGCTTATTAAAACAAGTCATTCACCCTCTTAGTCAAAACCAAGATGGTTATTATCAACGTTACGATTGGAATATAGATAAATTGGCAGAATGGCACTTAGTTCCTACTGGTGGGATTGTTATAATTGAGGGTGTTTACGCCCTTCGTAAAGAACTTGAACATACATATGATTTTAAAATTTGGGTGGATTGTCCTCGCGAAATTCGACTTGCAAGAGGTATTGAAAGAGATGGAGAAGCAGCTCGTGATATATGGGAACATAATTGGATGATTTCAGAGGATATTTATGTAAGAAAACATAGACCTGATGAAAAAGCAAACCTTGTCATAAACGGGACAACATAAATCCTATGCAACTTCCGCTTTTCGGTAATTATGTAAATAAGCTGTCCATACGGACGGCTTATTTTTTGTTTAGCGTGATTTGGCCCTTGTTTTTTGGTCTACCCTTTGCTTTTTGGCTAGAGTGCTGGCTCGTCGTGTGGGGGCGAAACCCCACGTATTACGTATCTATTTTTGAATAAGAACTATTTTAGAACGATTGATCGAAGCGGTTCGGCTCGTATACTTACTAGTCCAAGTCGAGAACCATTGCTTTGCTTTTTGTCTGTCGGCTTGGCGAGAAAAGCACACGAGCCGAAAAAAGTTTTGCAAGGACATCATAAAAAAGAAAAGACAATAGTCTTTAGGTGAGGATCAACGAACCGACTTTTTTATGATGAAGGTGGAGATTTTTGAGCGTTGTTTGCTCAAAAATACTACCTGTTCCTTGCGGAACTTTTAGCCCTATATATAAGAGTGAGAAGAGCAAAGTAAAGAAAGTCAGTAATATCAAGGGTTTATAAGACATGAGGTGTTAAAAAAAATTAAC
>NZ_NVEC01000068.1:0-30784 GCF_002571225.1 Bacillus sp. AFS059628
TGTCTACTTTATCCCGCTTTAATGGGCAGTAAGTCCCCACCTCAAAATTCAGCGAAAGCAAAGAAGTTAGGTGGGAATCAACTGCCTATAAAAGTCCGATTAGTTCAAAAGAAACAGGGAAAGGTATGTTTCCGTTTCTTTTCATGAACAATAAGGTGAATAATGCGCTCGCTTTATGTTTTAGCTGAAATATATTCTAGACAAAAATACATTTATGTTTTAAAATTAGTACCAAGTCATAATAATTGATATAAAACGGAGGGCTGCGATGTGAACGTGGGCATTTTAGGGATCGGAAGATATGTGCCAGAAAAAGTAGTCACAAATCACGATTTAGAGAAAATAATGGATACATCCGATGAATGGATTCGTACGAGAACAGGCATTGCGGAAAGACGCATTGCCGATGATACAATAGATACTTCATATATGGCCGTAGAGGCTTCTAAAAAAGCGCTTGAAGATGCAGGGGTTAGCGGAGAGGATATCGATCTTATTTTAGTAGCAACAGTAACGCCAGATCGTGCTTTTCCAGCAGTGGCTTGTGTCATTCAAGAAGCAATTGGCGCAAAGCATGCAGCTGCAATGGATTTAAGTGCAGCGTGTGCTGGTTTTATGTACGGAATGATTACAGCGCAGCAATTTATTCAAACGGGAACTTATAAAAACATATTAGTAGTTGGTAGTGATAAACTATCTAAAATTGTAGATTGGAACGATCGAAATACAGCAGTACTATTTGGAGACGGAGCCGGTGCGATCGTAATGGGAGCTGTTTCAGAAGGTAAAGGCGTTCTATCTTTCGAATTAGGAGCGGACGGAAGTGGCGGTAAGCATCTTTATCAAGACGAGTATGTTATGATGAATGGCAGAGAAGTCTTTAAATTTGCCGTTCGTCAACTTGGAGATTCTTGTCTTCGCGTTTTAGATAAAGCTGGTCTTACGAAAGAAGATGTGGATTTTTTAGTACCGCATCAAGCGAATATTCGTATTATGGAATCTGCAAGAGAGAGATTAAATTTACCACAAGAAAAAATGAGTATGACAATTGAGAAGTTCGGTAATACATCAGCTTCTTCCATTCCGATTGCAATGGTAGAGGAATTGCAAAACGGACGTATTCAAGATGGTGATTTAATTATACTTGTTGGTTTTGGCGGCGGATTAACATGGGGAGCAGTCGCTCTTCGTTGGGGTAAATAAGGACTGAGAGAAAAAAAGGAGTGTATTTTGTATGGAAAAAAAGAGGGTCGTAATTACAGGACTAGGAGCTGTTACACCGGTCGGTACAGATGTTGAAACAGCGTGGGAAAACATTAAAAAGGGTGTATCTGGAATCGGACGACTTACAAGAATTGATCCGGAACTATTTCCAGCAAAAGTAGCAGCAGAAATTAACGACTTTGAAGTCGAGAAATATATTGATAAAAAAGAAGCGCGCCGTATGGATCGCTTTACACAATATGCAGTAGCAGCAGCGAAAATGGCAGTTGCAGATGCAAAGCTTGAAATTACAGAAGAAAACGGACCTCGTATTGGCGTTTGGATTGGTTCTGGTATTGGCGGTATGGAAACATACGAAGAACAATTTAAAATTTTTACTGAGAAAGGCCCGCGCCGCGTGAGTCCATTCTTCGTACCGATGATGATTCCAGATATGGCAGCAGGTCAAGTATCGATTGCAACAGGGGCAAAAGGAATTAACACTTGTTCTGTAACGGCTTGTGCATCTGGTGCAAACTCAATTGGTGATGCATTTAAGGCGATTCAGCGCGGTGATGCGGATGCAATGATTACGGGAGGAGCAGAGGCGCCGTTAACAAGTATGGCATTCGCAGGATTTAGCTCAGCGAAAGCATTAACATTCAATGAAGATCCAGCAACAGCTTGTCGTCCATTCGATAAAAACCGTAGCGGTTTCGTAATGGGTGAAGGTTCAGGTATTTTAATTCTTGAAGAATTAGAGCATGCATTAGCTCGTGGTGCTCACATTTATGCGGAAATCGCTGGTTACGGTGCAACTGGTGATGCGTTCCATATTACAATGCCCGCTCCTGGCGGTGAAGGTGGCGTGCGTGCAATGCGTCAAGCTTTAGCAGATGCAGGTCTACAGCCAGAAGATATTGATTACATTAATGCGCATGGTACAAGTACGGATGCGAATGAAAAGTATGAAACGATGGCAATTAAAGAAACGTTCGGTGAGCACGCGTATAAAGTAGCGATCAGCTCAACGAAGTCAATGACAGGTCACTTATTAGGAGCAGCTGGTGCTGTTGAAGCGATCTTCTCTATTAAATCAATTACAGACGGAGTAATTCCTCCAACAATTAACTATGAAACACCAGATCCAGAGTGTGACTTAGATTACGTACCGAATAGTGCGAGACATCAAGAAGTAAACGCAGTGTTAAGTAATTCACTAGGATTCGGTGGTCATAACGCGGTATTAGTATTTAAAGCGTATAAATAATAGATGAAATAAGGAGTTTTTTCGCAATATATTGCGAAAAAACTCCTTATTTATTTTTACGCCTTTGTCTCCTTTTGCATATACATAAGAAAAAGGAGGGATAAAGATGGGGATTGTTGAAACTGCTGAGTGGTTACATCTATATTACGGACGGCCAGAAAAGCTATGTGAGAAGTTTACGAAGTATATTCCGTTGCCAAAAGAAAGATTGTATCGCTTTTTAATTTCTAAAGGTATGTATCGCCCGGTTATGCGAGGAGAACAAGAAATTAAAGAGTTAGAGAAAAAGGAAGTTTGGAAAGAATTACGTACGGAGTATGAGAAACTAAAAAATTGGTTAAAAGGTCCGGATGTCCCTGTCTTTATTTTATTATCAGATTCCTATAATCGAACTGTACAAGAAGAGTATAACGGCAGGGCTGGATTATCTATGCGTCACGTTATTTTCTTATTCGTATGTGGACGGAATTCAGTGGAAGAATTAAAAGTCTTATTAGCGCATGAATATCATCATATATGCAGGTTACATCAAATTGAGACGAAAGAAACAGAGTATACATTACTTGATACGATGATTATGGAAGGATTGGCTGAGCAAGCAGTAACTGAAAGATATTCAGAAAAAAACAATGCACCGTGGACGACGTACCTTTCAAAAGAAGAAGCTATTTATTATTGGAAAAACGTTGTACATGAAAGAATAAGTATAAAGCGAGGAACTAGGGAGCACGACATCTTATTAAATGGATTGCACTCTTATCCGAAGATGCTTGGCTATGCACTTGGATTTCATATTGTCAAAGATTGTGTAACTTTGAAAGGAGAAAATACACTTTCTTTATTATCTATAGATGCAAAAGAAATATTGAATAAAGCAAATACATTTCATATATAAAAAAACAGGATCTCTATTTCCTGTTTTTTTAGTATTAATAGAAGAAAAAATAATAATTAGAATATATTTCCTTAGGTGGAATAAAGTTAAGAAAAATTGAACATAATGATTGATACAAACAGTAGTGAAGTGAGGGGTAGTGAATGTTATATCTACATGATGTATGGGTAAATTGGTTTGAAGGTGAAGAGAATGGGTATAACGTTTGTCATTTTTACGAATGGCGGAAAGATGATACGATTGAGCTATTAGATCAAGTGCCATTATTAAAAGTAGATGCCACATTATATCATTACATCGAGAACGAATTGTTAGAGCTTCCGCAAAAAATGTTGGAAGACGTACATCATAAGGCTTATATTCGTAAAAATCATGAACGTTTGCAGCAAGAGTATTGCTTTGTAGTTACAGATGGAAAAGGAATTATTGCGATCGACACAATTGGTTACAATGTGCCAATTCGAAAGAGCAGACTTATACCGCGCCAAGAGCAGATGGTATATGAGATGGTAGAAAACGTACAAGCAGAAAAGTATGAGTTCCAAGTAGAAGAAATGGAAAAAGAACATCATATTTTATCACCATCACCTTTCATTATGAATGGCTTAACTCGTAAAGAAAGACAGCTGAAACAATTATTATTTATGGCGTTAGATCAATTACATACAACGAAAAATACAGCAGAAATCCGCTATTGGTTCACAGAGTGGGATCCATCAGCATACGGAATGGTTCAACATATGGAATTTGAAGATATTTGGGCTAAGCTTTATGAGGAAGCGAAAACGGGTTGGTCTGAGAAGCATGAACAATTATGTGAGCGTCTCGTAAAAGGACAGCCATTTTTTGAAAAGTTATGGGAAATGGAAAACGAGCAAAAGGTAAATTAAAAAACCGCCAATTGGCGGTTTTTTTTATTTGTGGTAACTTAACTTAGCTCCGGCTCCTAGCCCTTCGCGTCTAAGAACCTTCCCCACGAGAAGGTAAAAAGCACCTTCTGTGGGAAAGAACCTTAGCCGTCAGGGCTAAACAGTCGCTTCCGCTTTATATGAAATCCAGCTCCAGCGGCAAGCTCTTCGTGTCTAAGAACCTTCCGCATAAGAAGGCAAAAAGCGCCTTTTATGCGAAAGAACCTTAGCCAGTCAGAGCTGAACGAGCCGCTTCCGCTTTATATGTTACCTACGTTTTCTGCTTAGTCCCATTGCGTTTTCTACTTTGCGTAGTTGTTTGAATGCAACGCGGTTTGCTTTTTCGGCACCTTTGTCTAGAATTTCATCTAGTTCTGGTGAGTTGATTAGTTCGTTATATTTATCTTGGATTGGACGAATTGCTTCTACGACTACTTGTGCTAGGTCGCCTTTGAAGTCTCCGTATCCTTTTCCTTCGTACATTGCTTCGATTTCTTCTACTGTTTTGCCAGAGAATGAAGAGTAGATTGTTAATAAGTTAGAGATTCCAGGTTTGTTTTCTTTATCGAATTTCACAATACCTTCAGAATCAGTTACAGCACTCTTGATTTTCTTTTCAATTGTTTTTGGTTCATCAAGCATGCTGATCATTGATTTTGGATTTGGATCAGATTTACTCATTTTCTTCGTAGGTTCTGTTAAGGACATAACGCGAGCTCCTATTTTTGGAATACGAATTTCAGGAACAGTGAACACTTCACGGAAACGCTTGTTGAAACGCTCTGCTAGGTCACGTGTTAATTCCATATGTTGTTTTTGGTCATCACCAACCGGTACAATTTCCGTGTTGTAAAGTAAAATATCAGCAGCCATTAATGGTGGATACGTTAGTAATCCAGCTGGTACTGAATCTCTACCTGACGCTTTATCTTTATATTGTGTCATACGCTCTAATTCTCCAACGTAAGCCACTGATTGCATAATCCATCCTAGTTGAGCGTGTGCTGGTACTTCTGATTGTACAAATAAAGTAGCTTTTTCAGGATCGATGCCGCATGCTACATAAAGTGCAGCAAGACTGCGGATGTTTTTACGAAGTTGTACGGGATCTTGAGGTACTGTAATCGCATGTTGGTTTACAATACAGAAATAACAGTCATGTTCATTTTGAAGCTCTGTAAATTGCTTCATAGCCCCTAAATAGTTTCCAAGTGTAATCGTTCCACTTGGCTGAATACCAGAAAAGATAACTGACATAAGTAATTCCTCCTAAATTTGAATATGTGATGGGGAAGAGAAGGCAAACAAAAAAGCCCATTCATCCCTAAAAACTATAGGGACGAATGGACCGCGGTACCACCCTAATTATTTCACTACTGTGAAATCTCTCTAATCCATAATAACGTTTGGATATAACGCCAAAGCCTACTACTTTCGGTTTGGTGCTCAAAAGCCCATTCCATACTGTACAATTACTTGTTCACACCAGCCACAAGCTCTCTGAAATTGCCTCAATATGTACTCTTCTTTATCATCGCATACATATAATTTTATTTATTGTTACCTGAGCCCTTTTAATATGAAAGAACTAAAGTTTTATAACAAAATGTTTTGCTGATTATTATATCATATGGGATAGTGTTTGCAAACTACATCAAAATAGTAAAGCTAATGAGGGTCGAGAATAACCCAAGAACGATACCGGTAATGCAAATAGGATACGTCCATTTGAATGAATATGTTTTATAAATACGTTCTTTCTTATCGGTAGGTTCCTCTACTTCTTCAATTAAAGAGTCAATTTTTTTGTTCGTACCAAACACTCTTTGGAAGGCGTAAATTGTTACGTTAAAAAATCCATTTTGAAATATGAATAAAAAACCGCCTATAAGAATAAAAAATAGTGCGATATAAAACGATATGTTGACAAAATTCAACAAAAATTGCGATGAAACGAGGAATGCGCCAATACTAGAAGCGATTATCGCCATGAAAATTAGTATACAAGTATGAAAAAAAACTTTATTCAAAATGTTCCCCTCCGTCAAAATATTACTAGAATTATTATACTATAAAAGCTATAATAAGTACTAGAACTAATTTTTTGAAAATTATACGCAATTAAAGGTCTGATTTTAAGATGATGGTAGCAATGTTAACGTATCCCTTTACAGAAAAATAAAAAAATAAACATTTTATTAAAAATTTTAACAAAAAAACAAAAAACTATATTCACAATTGTTATATTATATGTATAATGAAAATTGTAGAAACTTGGAGATTATTCTTTCAATTCTACTTTTTTACAAGTGAGGGTACAGGAAGTGCAATTAGGGGAGGCAACACAACATGAAGAAAAAGATACCGTTATTACTTGCATCGACGTTAACTGCAAGTATGTTGCTTGGCGCGTGTAGCTACCAAAAAGATGACGCAAAAGCAAAAGGGAAAGAAAATGCTACGAGTAGTAGTAATGGAAAGCAGATTCTTAATTTAACAGAGTTATCTGAAATTCCGTCAATGGATGCTTCATTAGCATCTGATTCTGCATCTTCTACAGCATTAAATAATACGATGGAAGGTCTATATCGTACCGGCAAAGATCAAAAGAGAATGCCAGGAGTTGCTGAAGATTTTCAAAAGTTAGATGATGGGAAGAAATACATATTTAAATTAAGAAAAGATGCGAAATGGTCGAATGGGGAACCTGTAACAGCAAAAGACTTTGTGTATTCATGGAAAAGAGCAGTAAATCCAGATACAAAAGCGACATATTCGTACATTATGTTCGACATTAAAAATGCAGAGAAGATTCATAAAAAAGAATTACCTGCTGACCAATTAGGTGTAAAAGCAATTGATGACTATACATTAGAAGTGGAATTAGATAATCCCGTTCCTTACTTTGTTGATTTAACAGTTTATCCAGTATTTTATCCACTAAATGAAAACTTTGTAAAAGTACAAGGTGAGAAGTTTGGATTAGAGGCAAATACAACATTATATAATGGGCCATTTGTTATGAGTGATTGGAAACATGAACAAAGCTTCCAGTTTAAGAAGAACCCATCATATTGGGATAATAAAACGGTTAAAATCGAAGAAATTAACTTTAATATTGTAAAAAATACATCTACTGATGTAAATTTATATGAGACAAACTCGATTGATCGGGCGGCTCTATCTTCAGAATTTGTTGATAAGTTTAGACAAAGCCCAGAATTCCACACAAGAAAAGAAGCAGGGGTTGCTTACTTAAGGTTTAATCAAAGTAATCAATACTTAAGCAATAAAAACTTAAGAAAAGCAATTTCAATGTCCTTTGACCGTGATAATATTGCGAAGGTTATTTTAAATAATGGTGCAATTGGAGCTTATGGATTTGTTGGAAAAGATTTCGCTGAAGGTCCGAATAAAAAAGACTTCCGAGCTGAAAATGGAAAGTTAGTTGAAACAAATCCAAAAGAAGCGAAAAAGCTGTGGGAAACAGCGAAGAAAGAGCTTGGCACTGATAAAATCGAACTAGAATTCTTAAATTTCGATAATGAAGATGCGAAAAAAGTTGGTGAATTCTTAAAAGGTGAAATGGAAAAGAACTTACCAGGTTTATCGATTAAAATTAAACAGCAGCCATTCGCACAAAAAAATAAATTAGAAGATTCTCAGCAATATGATATTGCGTTTGGTATTTGGGGACCAGATTTCCCAGATCCAATCTCATATTTAGATATGTTTGTTACGAATGGTTCTCAAAATAAAACAGGATATTCTAATCAGAAATATGATGAATTAATTCTAAAAGCTAAAACAGATACAAAAGATTTACAAGCACGCTGGAACAACCTTTTAGAGGTAGAGAAGATGTTAATTAAAGAGGATGTAGTTATCACTCCAATCTTCCAAAAAGGTTCAGCGTATGTAGTTAAAGGTGCCGTGAAAGATATTATCCCAATCAACTATGGTGGTAGATTAACTTACAAATGGGCATCTGTTGAACAAAAATAAACTTTTTTCCATCGTTTACTAGGGTATATGCCTATGATGGGCATGTACTCTTATTTTAAAAAAATAAAAGTAAGAATATTTCAAACTATCTTATTGCTTTTGAGAAAAACGGGGAGGTGCTTGACTATGGGACGTTATGTATTAAAACGTTTCGTGTACATGGCTTTGACATTATTTTTAATTACTACACTGACTTTCTTTTTAATGAAATTACTTCCGGGTTCTCCGCTTAAAAACCAGGAGAAGTTATCACCGGCACAAAAAGAAATCATTCTTGAAAAATATGGCTTAAATGATCCAGTACCAGTTCAATATGCACGTTACTTAGGTAACTTAGCAAAAGGTGATTTAGGGGTATCATTCCAATATGATAACCGTCCAGTAACAGATATGATTGTGGATCGCATTGGACCATCAGCACAACTTGGTTTACAAGCGATTATATTAGGAACATTTATCGGTTTAATTTTAGGAATCGTTGCGGCACTTCGTAACAATACGTGGGTCGATTATGGAGCGACAATTATTTCCGTACTCGGGATGTCGGTACCATCGTTCGTATTCGCCGCATTACTACAATATTTCGTAGGGGTAAAACTTGGATGGTTCCCAGTAGCATTCTGGAAAGGACCAGAGTTTACAGTAATGCCTACAATTGCTTTATCGATGGCAGTTATCGCAACAATCGCACGTTTCGCCCGTGCAGAGTTAATTGAAGTTATGCAAGCTGACTACATTTTAACAGCGAAAGCGAAAGGAATTAGCCAAGGCGTTATCATTATTAAACACGCACTTCGTAACGCATTAATTCCAGTTGTAACAATTTTAGGACCAATGGTTGCAGGTTTAATTACAGGAACATTAGTTATTGAGCAAATTTATGCTGTACCTGGACTAGGGGAACAGTTCGTTAAATCTATTACAGTGAATGACTATACAGTTATTATGGGAACTACAATCTTCTATAGTGCGATTTTCATCTTAGTTATTTTCATTGTTGATATTTTATACGGAATTATTGATCCTCGAATTCGTTTAGCGGGAGGGAAAAAATGATGAAAGATGTACAAAAATTATCTCCAGATTTATTTCAACAAGCCAATCAAAATAATGTGGATAATGAAGTCATTGCCCGTCCAAGCTTAACGTTTTGGCAAGATGTAAGAAGACGTTTGTTCCAACATAAAGGAGCAATGTTCGGTTTAGTTTTATTAACGCTTATTATATTACTAGCAATTTTTGGACCGATGGTAAGTAAACACTCGTATAAAGAGCAAGACTTAGGTCGTGCGAAATTACCACCGAAAATTCCTGTTATTGAAAATGTTCATTGGTTACCATTTGACGGTACAGATCAATATGGTGTTGACCAATATGAAAAACGTGATATTAAAGAGTATTTCTGGTTTGGTACAGATGATCTTGGACGCGATTTATGGACAAGAACATGGGAAGGTACACGCGTATCATTATATATCGCTCTTTTAGCAGCAGCGATTGACTTAGTAATTGGGGTTGCATATGGAGGTATTTCAGCGTTCTATGGCGGTAGAGTAGATAACATTATGCAACGTATTATGGAGATTATTAACGGTATTCCATACTTAATCATCGTTATTTTAATGGTAATCATTATGGGATCTGGTATATGGTCAATTACACTCGCAATGGCAATTACAGGTTGGATAGGAATGTCGCGTATCGTTCGTGGACAAATCTTAAAGTTAAAAAACCAAGAATACGTATTGGCATCTCGTACATTAGGTGCAACAAACACACAATTAATTGTAAAACACTTAATCCCGAACGTAATGGGACCAATTATCGTAATGACAATGTTTACAATCCCAACAGCGGTGTTTGGTGAGGCATTCTTAAGTTTCATCGGTTTAGGTATCCAGCCACCATTCGCATCACTTGGTTCTCTTGTAAATGACGGTTATAAATCAATTCAAACGTATCCGCATATGATGTTCATCCCTGCGGTTGTCATCAGTATATTAATTTTAGCGTTTAACTTAATGGCAGACGGATTACGCGACGCGTTAGATCCAAAAATGCGTAAGTAAAAGAGGGGAGAGGCAAAGATGAAAACATTGTTAGAGGTAAAAGATTTACAAGTCTCCTTTGATACACATGCAGGTGAAGTACAAGCTGTACGCGGCGTTACTTTTGATTTGAAAAAAGGAGAAACATTAGCGATTGTAGGAGAATCTGGTTCGGGGAAATCAGTTACTTCTAAAGCGTTAATGGGATTAATTCCGAATCCTCCTGGACGCATTAAAAATGGTGAAATCGTATTTGAAGGTCGTGACTTAACGAAATTAACAGAAAAAGAAATGCAACAAGTTCGTGGTAAAGATATCGCGATGATTTTCCAAGATCCAATGACATCATTAAACCCAACGATGACAATTGGAAATCAAATTATGGAAGGCCTTATTAAACACCAAGGGATGAGTAAAGCAGATGCACGTAAAGTCGCATTAGAATTAATCGACCTTGTAGGTATTCCAAATCCAGAAGCTCGCTTAAAACAATATCCTCACCAATTCTCAGGTGGTATGAGACAGCGTGTAGTTATTGCGATGGCGTTAGCTTGTAACCCCAAATTATTGATTGCCGATGAGCCGACAACAGCGCTAGACGTTACAATTCAGGCGCAAATTTTAGAACTTATGAAGGACATTCAGCAAAAAACAGAAGCAGCAATCATTTTCATTACGCATGACTTAGGTGTAGTGGCGAACGTTGCGGATCGCGTAGCAGTTATGTACGCTGGTAAAGTTGTTGAAATCGGAACTGTAGATGAAATTTTCTACAATCCAAAACATCCATATACTTGGGGCTTGATCGCATCTATGCCAAGTTTAGATGGTTCAGAAGAAGAGTTATATGCGATCCCTGGAACGCCTCCAGATTTATTGAAGCCGCCAAAGGGAGATGCTTTTGCACCACGTAACCCGCAGGCATTGAAAATTGATTTTGAAATGGACCCACCTTTATTTAAAGTAAGTGATACACACTATGCGGCAACTTGGTTACTTCACGAGCAAGCTCCAGAAGTAAAACCGCCAGCAGTCGTTGAAAAACGCATTCTTCAAATGAAAGCAGGTGAACAACATGACTAAACAACGTGAGAAATTAATTGAAGTAAAAAACGTAAAACAGCACTTCGACGTGAGTGGTGGTGTTGTCAAAGCGGTTAATGATATTTCATTTGATATTTACCGCGGCGAAACATTTGGTCTTGTAGGAGAATCAGGTTGTGGGAAATCAACAACTGGAAGAACGATCATTCGTTTATATGATGCAACTGCTGGTGAAGTGTTATTCGATGGTGAAAATGTACATGGTAAAAAATCACGTGCAGAGTTGAAGAAATTCAACCGTAAAATGCAAATGATTTTCCAAGATCCATATGCATCATTAAACCCTCGTATGACAGTAGGGGATATTATTGCGGAAGGTATTGATATTCACGGACTAGCAAAAAACAAAAAAGAGCGTATGGACCGTGTTCATGAATTATTAAACACAGTTGGTTTAAATAAAGAACACGCAAACCGTTTCCCACATGAATTCTCAGGTGGACAACGTCAACGTATCGGTATCGCTCGTGCACTTGCTGTAGAACCTGAATTTATCATTGCCGATGAGCCAATCTCAGCACTTGACGTATCAATCCAGGCGCAAGTTGTAAACTTACTGAAAAAGCTACAAAAAGAAAAAGGTTTAACATACTTATTCATTGCCCACGATTTATCAATGGTAAAATACATTAGTGACCGCATTGGCGTAATGTACCGTGGTCAAATCGTTGAGCTAACAACAAGTGATGAGTTATATGCGAATCCAATTCATCCATATACAAAATCACTATTATCAGCAATTCCGCTTCCAGATCCAGATTATGAGCGCAATCGTAAACGTATTGTATACGATCCATCTCAGCATAATTATGGTAGTGAAGAACCAACAATGCGTGAAATTCGCCCAGGACATTTTGTGCTATGTTCTGAAGCGGAGTATAAGAAATATAAAGAGATTTATCAATAATAAAACAGCCAATCTTCCGTTATGGAAGATTGGCTGTTTTTCTACTATATAAACAGTTTTATTGTTAACATTTGTTTGTAAGTGAATACATGGATTTGATTCAATGAGTATTACTGTGCCGGAACAGAAACAATCTCCTCTTGTTCTTCAGGTTTAACAAGTGCATAACGCTCCCAGGCTCTACTTTTCCAGCGGAAGAACATAATAATCGCACGTGTCCATTCATCAATAGCAATCGCTAACCAAATACCAACGAGTCCCATATCTAAATGGAATGCGAAAAAGTAACCGAGTGGTAAACTCATTAACACCATAGAGAATGCGCCGATTAAAACGGGGTACTTTGCATCACCAGCTGCGCGAAGTGAATTGATGATGACGATATTCATCGTACGCCCTGTTTCAAGTAATACACTTAGTAAAAGAACGCTTGCACCTAAAGCAATAATGTGCGGATTATCTGTAAATAGTCCCATTAATTGTGTGCGGAATGTAATAACGAGAGCGACCATACATAAAGTGACTCCAATTGCCCACTTTACACTTTTCCATACGCGTTCATACGCTTCATCTTTTTCACCACCGCCAACGAGGCGCCCGATAATAATAGCTGTTCCCATGCCAATCGCAATAGCGAATAAATAAGTAAACATAGAAATGTTCGTAGCGTATTGTCTAGCCGCTAATGATTCAGTTCCTAAATATGTTGCATAGTATAAGAAGACAATTTGGCAAGCTTGATACATAACCTGCTCAAATGCAGATGGAATCCCGATCTTTAAAATTTTCCCGATGTATTCTTTTGATAAAGTAAAGTAATATTGTAATTTCACGCGGTATTCCATAACGCGGTACAGTAACCAGAAGAAAACGATAAGTGCGATTAATCTGCTGACAGCAGAAGAAATAGCAGCCCCTTGCACACCGAGCTCTGGGAAACCAAATTTCCCGAAAATAAGTACGTAGTTTCCTGCGATATGAATAATATTCATTCCAAGTGAAATAAACATCGCTTGCTTTGTGAAGCCATGTACGCGGATAATTGCGGCTAATGAATTAATAATAGCCTGAAGGAAAATAGCCCCTCCGACGATGGATAAATAGTTTTGCGCATACATGAGTACATCGCCTTGTAAGTTCATTGCCATCATCATATGTTTTGAAAATAAAAGAAAACCAGCGCTTATAACGAGTCCGACCATTAAATTTAATGTGACGGCTAAAGCTGATATTTTAGATGCTTCCATAAAACGTTTGGAACCGAGGTATTGAGATACGACGATAGCTGCGCCGTTCCCGATGACTTCTAGTACCAAAATAGCGATATGGAGGTATTGATTCGCTGCACCAACCCCAGATACAGCATCGTCTGATAATGCACTTAACATGAAAGTATCAGCGATCCCCATTAACATAAATAGAAAAACTTCTAGAAAAATAGGCCATGTTAATAAGAATAAACTTAATTTCTCTGTCGGCCCGTTTTTTGCCTGAATTGCTGTCATGTCCGTCCCCTCTTTACCGATATCTATTTTTAGCAAAGTGTATCGTAACACACTTTCTTATCCTTTGCACTCATTTTAACCTACATATCTTTATTATGAAGGAGGTGCTATTTTATGATAAAAAGAGAAGGATAATTATGCAGGAAATATTATAAAATATAAATTTTATTTTCCTCTGATAATTTTGAAAAGTTTAAAAATAATTGTTTTTAACACTTTAGTAAGGATAATCAGCAATATGAAACGTTTACAAAGGTTTATTTTTTAACAGAAAATTTTAATGAAATAGAAATATAAATATACAAAGAATATATTTGTGTGTATAATATGAATTGTTAGAACATATATATATTTCTATTTGTTTGAAAATGAAAGGGCTAACATTTTTGTGGAGGGTGGAAATATGAAAAAAAAGATGCCAGTTTTTGTAGTATCAACAGTAGCGATGAGCATGATGTTAGGGGCATGTAGCTACCAAAAAGATGAACCGCAAGCGAACGCAAAAGGGGATAGCGGGAAAAGCGGTGCAAAGCAAGTCATTAATTTAATTGAAACGCAAGAAATTCCAACGATGGATCCAGCGTTATCAGCTGATGCGGTTTCTTCAAGAGTGATGACTAATACGATGGAAGGCTTATACAGTTTAGGAAAAGATGATAAGCTAGTTCCGGGTGTAGCGAAGGAATTTAAAAAGTCAGAAGACGGTAAAAAATATACATTTACATTACGTGAAGACGCAAAATGGTCAAATGGTGAGCCTGTGACGGCCAAAGATTTCGTATATGCATGGCAAAGAGCAATTAACCCAGATACAGCTGCGAAATCAGCGTACATTATGTATGATATAAAAAATGCAGAGAAAATTAATAAAAAAGAGATGAGTCCGGATCAATTAGGTGTAAAAGCGATTGATGATCATACATTAGAAGTGGAATTAGACAATTCAATTCCATACCTTGTAGATTTAATGGTATATCCAATCTTCTATCCTGTGAATGAAAAGTTTGTAAAAGAACAAGGTACGAAGTTTGGTTTGGAAGCGAATACAACACTTTATAACGGGCCATTTACATTAAGTGATTGGCAACATGAACGTAGCTTTAAAATGACAAAGAGCCCGTCATATTGGGACAATAAAGAAGTGAAGATTGAGGAAGTAAACTTTAATATTGTTAAAGATACGTCTACACCAATTAATTTATATGAAACAAACGCAGTCGATCGAGCGACGTTATTAGCGGAGTTCATCGATAAATATAAAGGAAAACCAGATTTCCAAACAGTAGAAGATACATCTGTATTCTTCCTTCGTTTAAATCAAAAAGATCCAGCGTTAGCAAATAAAAATATTCGTAAAGCAATTTCACTTGCTTTTGAACGTAAACCGTTCGTTGATACATTATTAAATAACGGTTCTAAGCCAGCAACAGGATTAATTCCTGATAACTTCATTAAAGGACCGGATAAAAAGGACTTCCGTGCTGTCAATGGAGATATTGTAAAACCAAACGTGAAAGAAGCGAAGAAATATTGGGAAGCTGGTAAAAAAGAGCTTGGTAAAAATGAAATCGAATTAGAGTTATTAAATGAAGATGTTGAATTATCGAAGAAAACAGGGGAATATTTAAAAGGTGAGTTAGAAAAGAATTTACCAGGTTTAACAGTGAAAATTAAACAACAACCATTCGCACAAAAACTAAAATTAGAAGATGCGGGCGATTTTGTCATGTCATTCTCTGGATGGAGTGCGGACTTCCCAGATCCAATTACATATCTTGATATGTTTGTAACTGACGGATCACAAAATAAAATGAAATATTCTAATCCGAAATATGATGAGATCATCATGAAAGCGAAAAAAGATGGAAGCGATGTAAATGCTCGTTGGAAAAGCTTACTAGAAGCAGAGAAAATGTTACTTGATGACGCTGCGATTGTTCCAGTATATCAACGTGGTAGAGCATACTTGCAAAGAGATTCAATTAAAAATATGTACAACCATAAATATGGCGGCGATTTAAGCTTTAAATGGGCGTCAGTAGAGAAATAAAAAAAAAGCAGGTGATTGCCTGCTTTTTTTAATACGTACGTTTCTTATAAATACCTTTCCCACCAACTTGGTTCCAGCCGGATTGTACATCCAAACTTTTATTAACAAACTTCATCTTTTCTTTTCCGCCAAAGAGTTTTTCACCAATGCTATTTGTAATGACACCAATCAATGCTGTTATTCCGATGATGAGGGCAGCAACAGCGACAAAATCAATAAAAAAAGCAATCATTTGCAAATTCCCCCTTTGCCTGTCTGTATTTTTATTGTATGAGATAAAAGATGAAAAAGAAAGAAATGTCAGAAAAATATTTAATTTATTTTAGAAATCGTATGGACATAAATGAGAATGTTTGTTAAAATAAGAACAAATGTTCTCCCGATTCTCACTTGTATAGTCTTACATTTCTTAATTGATTTATCAAAAAAAGGTAAGAAAACGTTCTCTTTTTCATAGAAAAGATTATGAGAGAATAACTATAAATCATATGAAAAATCTATGAAAAACAAGCGTTAAGAGGGTTGAAGATTATTGTTAAAGAACAGCTGAAGTAAGTGTGATTATGTTACATAGTAGTGAAATGCATGGAAGAGTTTTCTCAATTAGAAGGAAATTTACTGTATATTTCTTGCAAAATCTATTGTATAATGATTATAGAAGTTACTTATTAAAAGTAATTGTTGTTTGCTAAAAGTTGTTGCTTACATGAAATGTGATTTTTGCGCTTTGTTTTAAGACAAGGTATCGTGAAAAATTGCTGAATTTAGAAATCTAAACTGTAATTAGTACAGAATTTGTACTCTTTAAGGAGAGTGAGCTTTGTATGGTAACATTATATAGTTCTCCAAGCTGTACGTCTTGTAGAAAGGCGAAATTATGGCTAGAGGAAAATCATATTCCTTATACAGAACGTAATATTTTCTCAGATCCATTAACGATTGAGGAAATTAAAGAGATTTTACGTATGACAGAAAGCGGAACGGATGAGATTATTTCTACTCGTTCGAAAGTTTTCCAAGAATTAAATGTAAACTTAGAGTCTTTACCACTTCAAGATTTATATAAGATGATTCGTGACTATCCAGGGATTTTACGTCGTCCAATTATGATTGACGAGAAACGCCTTCAAGTAGGTTACAATGAAGACGAAATCCGCCGTTTCTTACCACGTACAGTAAGAACGTTCCAATTACGTGAAGCACAGCGTCTTGTAAATTAATTATAATAATATGAAAACCTTCTACCTATTATATAGTAGAAGGTTTTTTTTAATGTTTTATATTTCGTAATCGAACTCGTTGAACGATAAAGCCGATGCATAAAATGGTGAAAATAAATAAGTAAGGAATGCCTGCAGTGAAACTTGGGTTGTTATGAAAAAACGTTGCGAGTCTGTCTTCATGTGTGACCATTTTTCCTGCTGTATAAGCGAGAATTGCTGCCCCGCAATAAATGAGGAATGGAAAGCGTTCCATAAGTATTAAAATGAGTTTGCTGCCCCAAATAATAATCGGGATAGAAATGAGTAAGCCGATTATTACGAGTAAAAACCTTCCGTGAGCTGCCCCTGCAATGGCAATAACGTTGTCAAATCCCATAACAAGATCCGCGAATACAATTGTACGAACAGCTTGAAATAAAGTTGATTTTCCTTGAATAGAAGAAAGGTCGTTGCTATTATCAGTTAGTAAATTTACTGCAATTAATGTAAGTAAAATCCCGCCGATCAGTTGCAGAAATGGAATGTCGAGTAAATAGACAGCTAGTATAGTAAGGACAATTCTTAGTACGATTGCTAAAAGAGTGCCAATCAAAATGGCTTTATTTCGTTTCGATTCAGGTAAATTTCGGCTAGCTAGTGCGATGACGATTGCGTTGTCACCACCTAATACAACATCGATACCGACAATCATTAGTACAGATGTTAAAAACTCTAAGTCCATTCGTCTGCCTCCATTTATGATGTTTTAATAAGCGAACTATATGTATGTGGTGAAGTGAGAGACTAAATTATCTACTCTAATAAAAGTTTCACTTTAGTACAGTGTACGGGGGAAGGTGAAAATGTATGTCCAAATTTTTTATGAGTGATAAATCGCTATAATGATATATTTATGTAGACCACCGAATGAAGATAGGCATATAACTATTTTTGTAAAATAAATCGATTTTATTTCCATTCTGGAGAATCTTATCATAAAATGAGAGTACAAGAATCTATTGATTTGTCATATGAGTGGGGAATCCCTTCATAACAATTCTAAGCAGGAAGGGAGAGTTGTATTTTGGATATTGAAAGAATTAATGACTATACGATGAAATTTTTTATTACGTACATTGATATAGAGGACAGAGGCTTTAATCGTGAGGAAATTTGGTACGACCGCGAAAGAAGCGAAGAGCTCTTTTGGGAAATGATGGACGAAGCTCGTGATCATGACGATTTCTTTATTGATGGACCGTTATGGATTCAAGTGCAAGCAGTCGATAAAGGGATTGAAGTACTTGTAACGAAAGCAGAGCTTTCAAAGGATGGACAAAAGTTAGAACTACCAATAGGTGTAGATAAAATTATAGACATTCCTCTAGACGAAGGCATTGAATCATTATTCCAGCAAGAATTAGTGGAAGAGGTAGAGGAGCAAGCAGGAACAAACTTTAACGAAGATGGTACGTTTGGCTTTTTAATTAAGTTTAATGATTTTGAAGATGTCATTTCATTAAGTCACCGTCTTATCTTTGAAGATATAAAAGATGAGCTGTATTCATTTGAGAACCGCTATTATGTATATGTGGAATTCGATGAAGTGCTACATGATGAAGAAGAAATTGATCGTATTTTAAGTATTGTTTTAGAGTACGGAGAAGAATCAACTTTAACAATTCATCGTGTAAGTGAGTATGGGAAACAAATTGTGAAAGAGCATGCGCTTGAAACAATTCGCAATAATTTTCCTGCTAAAACGTAGGCCGATTTCTGTAGTATGAAATCGGCTTTTTATATGAAGAATAGGAAAGCTTTCTTAGTAAGGAGGTAAGAGATGAAAAATACGTTAAAGTTGATTTTCTTTGTTTTACTATTGTTCGCATTATTTGTTTCGTTACGTATGTTTATTGACGTAGCATTTTATTCGGATGTAATCGGGATAAAAGATGTTTCGATTTTAGGTATTATTAGTATTTTATTTACGGTATCTGCATTTTTAATTGGCTGCGTTATTTTCTTAGAGAACCGTCATCCGTCTAAAACACTTACATGGCTCATTGTGTTAGGTATTTTTCCTGTATTTGGATTCTTCGCTTATTTATTATTCGGACAGAACTTTCGGAGGAAGAGAATGTTCCAAAAGAAGGCGTTGCTCGATGAACAAGCGTTTTTACAATATAAAGGGCATGAAGATTACGAGGAACGGATTTTGCGCAATCATAAGCATCAAGAGCTGTTATTTCGTTTAGCGGATCGCTTAGGCGCTTTAAATATTTCATTTCAAACTGAAACGAGAACATTAACAAATGGAGATGAAACGTTTCAGGCCATTTTAGATGGTTTAAAACGAGCGAAACATCACATTCATATGGAATATTACATTGTGCGTGATGATAAGCTTGGGACAGAAATTAAAGATATTTTAATACAAAAATCAAAAGAGGGCGTAGTCGTTCGTTTTTTATATGATGCGGTTGGAAGTTTTAGATTATCGAATTCGTATATTGAAGAATTAAACGATGCAGGTGTCGAAATGATTCCGTTCTTTCCTGTGCGCTTTCCGATTTTAAACGATAAGATTAATTATCGAAACCATCGAAAAATCGTTATTATTGATGGGAATGAAGGATTTGTAGGTGGATTAAATATTGGTGATGAATATTTAGGGAAGGATAAGTACTTCGGTTTTTGGCGAGACACGCATTTATATTTGCGTGGTGAAGCTGTACAAAGTTTACAGCTTATTTTCCTTCAAGATTGGTTTTATATGACTGGTGAGGCTGTGCTCGCCCCTGAATATTTACAAGCGAAAGCAGTTGAGGGAGATCATTGGGGAGGCGTGCAGCTCGTTGCAGGTGGACCGGATAATAAATGGGAAACAATTAAACATTTATACTTTGCTATGATTGCTTCTGCAAGGAAATCCATTTGGATTGCGACGCCGTATTTCATTCCTGATGATGATATTTTATCCGCATTAAAGGTAGCTGCGCTTGCTGGTATTGATGTTCGTTTGTTAATGCCGAGTAAGCCTGATAAGCGCACTGTCTTTTATGCATCAAGATCGTACTTCCCAGAGCTTTTAGATGCAGGGGTAAAGATATATGAATACGAAAAAGGTTTTCTTCATAGTAAAGTTGTCATTGTCGATTCTGATTTAGCTTCAATTGGGACAGCTAATATGGATATGAGAAGTTTTCATTTGAACTTTGAAGTAAATGCCTTTTTATATGATACAGATAGCATTCGAAAGCTTGTTCAAGATTTTAAAGACGATTTAGAAGAATCCAGTGAAATTCACGTCGATCATTTCCATAAAAGGCGTCTGCATAGACGAATTGTTGAATCAACGTATCGGTTATTATCGCCATTATTATAAAAAGAGATGTCCGAAATTGGGACATCTCTTTTTTAAAAGGAATTTGTAATGAATTGTAGAATATAGGAGCTGAAAGGGTGTGATTCTGTTGTTTATCGCCAAAAGAGAAAACGGAGAAAAAATTCATCTACTTTATCATCATGATGAAGAGCTGTTACACCGTATGCGGAAAAGGGAAAGCTTCTTTTGCATAGCTTGCGGGAAGGAAGTGCAAATGAAATTAGGGAAACAAAAAAGTTGGCATTTTGCTCATAAGAAAATGGATGCGTGTCTGGCCTTTTATGAAGCAGAATCTATGTATCATAGGCACGGTAAAGAATTGTTATATAGATGGTTCAAACGTCAAAACTTTCATGTAGATATAGAGCATTATTTGCCAGAGATTCAGCAACGACCAGATATTTTCATAGAGAGAGCAGGGAGAAAAATTGCGATTGAATACCAGTGTGCAAATCTCTCTATAGAACAGCTGTATAAACGAACTTATTCGTATTGGCGAGCTGGTATACAGGTCATTTGGATTATTGGTGGAAATCAATTGAAAAAGTACTCTGCATATTGGATGAAATTCTCCTCTCTTATGGCTTTCTCCTTACAATCTTATCCTCAACCACTTCTTATTTTCTTCTGTTCGAAACAAAAATCATTTATGAAATGCGCGTTTCTCACTTCATTTTCTACAAGCGTCTCTTTCTCACATATTATATATTTACCAACTGAAACGACTACTGTTGAAATGCTCTTTTCTCCTGTTCCATTCAAAAAAGAAATATTAGACCGAGAATGGAAGCAGAGAAAGGACTATTTTCGAAAAAATGCTTTGCCTATTTGGAATTATAATCATAAGTCACTCTTACGCCTCTTATATCAATGTAAATGTACCCCAGCAAATTTCCCTTCTGAAATTGGTGTGCCGCTCCCGTCCTCATTCGCTTTTCAAACAAATCCATTTATATGGCAAGCTTTCCTATATATAAAGTGCATAGGTAAGCTTGCAGTAGGGGATTGTATTTCCCTCGAGTATGCGTGTAGCTATGTGAAAAAGTATACGAAAAGGCGCATGCTCCCGTACTTTTCACCACATATATGGAAAGTAGCAGTTACTGAATATATGACATTTTTATGTTGTGCAGGTGTATTACGTAAAGTAGGGACTTATAAGTACCAGAAAATAAGGGGAATAGCTATGTTAAAAACAGAGGAGGAAGTTATAAAATATGATGAAATTTGCTTAGCGTATGCCTTATCTTTATTTGAGGCAAAGTACAACATGAGAAAAGGAAAAGGGGATATAATAAAGACTGATCGTGAAGGAATTACATAAGAAAAATCGAATTGTATGTAAGTAGAGATATTTAAAGGAGGGCTTAAAGCATGTCTGAACAAAACACAGCAAAAGCATTACCGGATCGTAACGAGATTGAAGAATCAAGTACGTGGCGATTAGAAGATATTTTCCAAACAGATGCAGAATGGGAAAAAGAATTCCAAGCTATTAAAGAGCTATTACCGAAGTTAACTGAATTTAAAGGGAAACTTGGTGACTCTGCGAACAATTTACTTGAAGCATTGCAATATGAAGATGAAATTTCAATGCGATTAGGTAAGCTATATACATATGCACATATGCGTTACGATCAAGATACGACAAACTCTGTGTATCAAGCGTTAAATGACCGTGCAACAAATTTATATTCACAAGTATCTAGTAGCACAGCATATATTGTGCCTGAAATTTTATCGATTTCAGAAGATACACTGCAAACATTCTTGAAAGAAAATAGAGACTTAAGTGTATATGAACATGCGTTAGAAGAAATTACGCGTCAACGCCCTCACGTATTATCTGAAGCGGAAGAGGCACTATTAGCAGAAGCATCTGAAGTAATGAGTGCGTCAAGTAATACATTTGGTATGTTGAATAATGCGGATTTGAAATTCCCATCTATTAAAGGTGAGGATGGAGAAGAAATAGAAATTACACATGGTCGTTACATTCAGTTTTTAGAAAGTGATGATCGTCGTGTACGCGAAGATGCGTTCAAAGCTGTATATGAAACGTACGGAAAATATAAGAACACATTTGCAAGTACGTTAAGTGGAGCTGTGAAGCGTAATAATTTCAATGCGCGCGTTCGCAAATACGATTCTGCACGTCAAGCTGCATTAAGTAATAATAATATTCCTGAAGCGGTGTATGATCAACTTATTGAATCTGTAAATGATAATTTACACTTGTTACATCGTTACATTGATATTCGTAAGCGTGCATTAGGACTTGATGAGCTTCATATGTATGATTTATATACACCACTTGTACCAGAAGTGAAAATGAATGTGAAGTATGAAGAAGCGCAAGACATGTTATTAAAGTCTTTAAACGTACTTGGTGATGAATATGTTGATATTTTGAAAGAAGCATATGAAAATCGCTGGGTAGATGTGTATGAGAATAAAGGAAAACGAAGCGGAGCATATTCATCTGGTGCATATGGAACAAATCCGTATATTTTAATGAACTGGCATGATAATGTGAATAATTTATTTACACTTGCTCATGAATTTGGTCATTCTGTGCATAGTTACTATACAAGAAAAACGCAGCCGCACGTATACGGTGATTATTCAATCTTCGTTGCGGAAGTAGCATCAACTTGTAATGAAGCGCTTCTAAACGATTATTTATTAAAAACGATAGAAGATAAGAAAGAGCGTCTATACTTATTAAATCATTATTTAGAAGGATTCCGTGGTACTGTATTCCGTCAAACGATGTTCGCAGAGTTTGAGCATATTATTCATAAGAAAGTACAAGAGGGACATGCGGTTACGCCAGACATGTTAACGGAGATCTACTATGATTTAAATAAGAAATATTTCGGTGATGCTTTAGTAATCGATAAAGAAATTGGTTTAGAGTGGTCTCGTATTCCGCATTTCTACTACAACTATTACGTATACCAATACGCAACAGGATTTAGTGCAGCAACGGCTCTATCTAAACAAATTTTAGAGGAAGGGCAACCAGCAGTAGAACGTTACATTAATGAGTTCTTAAAAGCAGGAAGCTCAGATTACCCAATTGAAGTGCTGAAAAGAGCAGGAGTAGATATGGCATCTCCAGAACCAGTAAAAGAAGCATTGCAAGTATTTGAAGAGAAATTAAATGAATTAGAAGCATTATTATTTGAAGAGAAGTAATAGAAAAGACGAGGAATTTACCTCGTCTTTTTGTTTGTATATTTTTGTCGATAGTTGTCGAAAAAATAAAGTGAATTTCCTTCTTTTTCTAAAGTAGAAGGCAGTTTTACAGTTCATTAAAATCCTTTAAATCGTTTTTTATGGTTGAAATAAGAGAGAGCAATGACAATGACTCCGAATAAAAGAGGGAAAGCAATCATTTTAGGAAAAGCTTGTAGTAGAGAGAGGAGGTACAAGAAAAAAGAAATGATGACAGCTAGAATGATTAATAAAATATACGTTTTTTTCATACAAAACACCTCCCAAATAGCTTTTTTATAGCTTATTCAGAAATGAAAACGTTTAGAATGTGACAAAAGTGTGAAATTCGACAAAAGGGGTTGTCATCTGACGTCGAATCTTGTAATATAATAAGCGTGAACGAATTCACATACAAACATATACCCCTTTGTTTGAACGTGAAAATTTCTCCCATCCCCTTTAATATTTTTATAAGCCGTAAAGAAGAAGACCTGGTGTTTACACCAGGTCTTCTTCTTTTGCTATCCATTTCCAATAACGCTCACATTTTACGTCAATCATTTGTACTTTTCGTTTCAGTTGTAATTTTTTTAGTTCACGCTCGATTTCTTGCTGCGGGCAGTCATATATAAATGCTACTTCTTTTGAAGAGATAAATTGCGTCGCTTCTAGTAACACTTCTAAAGGTGGTAATGGTTCTGGCTCGATTTCACATTTTACAAGTTCTTTTAATAATTGTACGTATACATCATAGGAATACGTTCCAGCGATTTTAATACCTTCTTCATCTGAATTCGCATGAAAAAATACGAGAGAAGGTATTTCTGTAATATGCATCTCATTTGTGAATTTTAAGTCACATTGGAATGCCTTTTTTGCGCTAGCGGAATAGAGGTCTTTTTTAAATTCTTCTACATCAATAGCGCTATCTTTTGCACATGCAAGTAATAATTCACAATCAGGATTTGATACATTTTCAAGGAAAATGTATTCTTGGAGTTTTCGCAAAAACTTCGAACCTGCTTTTCGGCCCTGCAACTCCGCTGCCTTAATTGCCATCGAAACTAAATATGGTGTTGACGATGCTTCTTGCATATGTACCTTTCCATCACATGAAAACCCTTGTAAACTTGTTGTCTTTTCCCACACAAATCGAATATTAGCAGGTTTATTCCATTTGTGTGAGGAAGCGTTCGTTCCGTCCACTTTTCCTGTTACGATATGACGAATAGAGAAGTATTTCCCGTATTCAAGCCATAGTTTAATAATAAAGGGCTCAATTTCCCAGCAATCTTTACAAAGTGGATCAATAAATAAATATGCTTCTACAGACTTATGCTCACATGCGGAAGGAGATGGCATATTGATATGCTTTGCTTCCTGTTTATCCATTATATTTCACCTGTTTCGTTTGGAGTATTAACCATATGCTGAGCAGTTAATGCTAAACGTTCAAAAACGAACTCTCTTATATGACCGTGCACTCCTGTGTCATCCATTGCTTGCTCCATACATGATAGCCAAGCCTCTGCTCGTTTTGGCGTAATCTCAAACGGGAGATGGCGTGCTCTTAACATAGGATGACCATGTTCTTCAGTGTACAAATTAGGACCACCTAAATATTGTGTTAAAAATTGTTTCTGCTTCCTAGCGGTTTCTGTTAAATCATCCGGGAAGATGGGAGATAGGTCAGGGTGCTTACTGACATAGGAATAAAATGTATCTACTAATATTGCAATGCATTGTTCACCGCCAATTGCCTCAAATGGTGTCATCGGTTGCTTGCTCATCCTTTATAAACTCCTTTTTCCATGAAATGTATATCTATTGTAGCAATGGAATGTTAGAGAGGGCAAATAAATAGCCTTCATAACGTCCTTTGCGTATTCTACAGATGTAAAAGAATCTTTTCGTTTTTAAAAAGTGAGATGTATCCACTAGTAGAACGTATTCACTAGTGGAATTTTCACTTTAGCGTGCTTTGTTTTGTTTGGCAAGGAAAAAGCGTTTTACTTTATTATTTGTATGACGGATTGGTATGTCGTGTTGCTTTAATAAATGAATAAAGGCAGCTTTGCCTGTTTCTTCATCTTGCACTTCAAATTCAATTTCATAATCATCGTGATTGTAATAGAAACTATGATCAAAGACAAGTGTTCCGCCTTCAAATAACGTTTCAGCTCTTTCAGTTGTTAAACTACCCATATAAGTTAAAGCAGAAACAGGAATTTGTAATTTGTGTAGTTGATCCGTTACAGCCCCTGGAATGATTACGTTTGTCGCCATCATCATTTTTGCTTCTTCTTCTGTTACGACTTGATGTGTTTCTAACAAACCAACCTCTGCAGGTTGTTTCAATGTTAATGTATAAGTTTCTCCTTTATGACGAATACGAAGTGCAGAGCCAACTTCTTTTAACGAGAAATTCGGTGTTTCAAAGTAGTGATTTACCTGTTTCGTAAATACTTCAATAGAGAATGATTTACATAATGTATTGAATTCTTCTTCTGTAACAATATTTTTAAATTCAATTTCGATTTCCTGTGACATTGTATGCGCTCCTTTTGAAAAATAATTCTTTACACATTATCGCTTTTTCACAAATTTGGTTCAATGTTTTATTTGTTTGCGTCCATGTTATGATACAATAATACTGTTAAGTAAGACAGGAAGTTGAGATGGAGGAGTTAGAGCATGCAAAATAAAATTCAAGTTAAGAGCGTAGAAAAGAGAGAGAATGCTCTTATTTTTTGTGCGGAAAATAGTGAAATAGAGGTAAAGGAGTTAAGTGCACGTAATCATGTACTTGTAGACTCAGACAATTTATCATTTTTATATATCTTAGAAAACGAATCATCTTTCATTTATGTAAGTATTCCGCACACATGCTGGGAAGCAATGCATGAAGCGATGAATAACAATGTGGTTATGTTCGTTCGTGTGAATGAAATTGAAATGGAATTAGAAGGATTAAAAGAAGAAGTAGAATATTTAGTTGAAAATATTGAAGGTAATGCAAATTACGGAGAAGAACTAGTAACTGCTGTAGAAAAAGTATTTCTATAAGCAAATGGATTGATTTTGGTGGTGGTTGAAATGAATCGAAATTGGGAAGAATTTTTAGCACCTTACCACCAAGCGGTGGCAGAGCTGAAAGTGAAACTAAAAGGAATGCGTACTCAATTTACAATGTTAACAGAGCATTCTCCAATTGAGTTTGTAACAGGAAGGGTAAAATCGGTTCCAAGTATTATTGATAAAGCGGAGAAGAGAAATGTACCGCTGAACCGGCTGAGAGAAGATATGCAAGATATCGCGGGCCTTCGAATGATGTGTCAATTTGTTGATGAGATTAAGCCTGTTGTAGAATATCTTCGAAAACGAAATGACTTTGAAATCGTGGAAGAACGTGATTATGTCACGCAGAAGAAAGATAGCGGTTATCGTTCTTATCACGTTGTCATTAGTTACCCTGTTCAAACGATTCAGGGTGAACAAAAAGTATTGGTAGAAATCCAAATACGCACGCTAGCAATGAATTTTTGGGCAACAATTGAGCATTCTTTAAATTATAAATATAGTGGACGTTTTCCTGAAGATATTAAAATACGTTTGCAACGCGCAGCGGAAGCAGCATTTTTATTAGATGAAGAAATGTCTTCTATCCGTCTTGAAATTCAAGAAGCGCAGAAAGCTTTTTCAAGAAAGCAAGAAACGAAAGATTCCGAATCATAAACTAAAGGGTGTTGGGCGATGAAATTTACAATTATGTCAAAGGGAGATCAATCATCAGATGCACTGGCAAGCACGATGAAAGAATACTTGCTAGATTTCGGATTTATAATGGATGAAAAGGAACCCGATATTGTAATTTCTGTTGGGGGAGATGGAACGCTTTTATATGCATTTCATCGTTATTATGATCGATTGGCTGAAACGGCATTTGTTGGTGTACATACAGGGCATTTAGGTTTCTATGCAGATTGGTTACCGACAGAAGTAGAGAAATTAGTAATTGCAATTGCTAAAACACCATTCCAAGTGGTGGAATATCCGCTTTTAGAAGTGATTATTCGCTATGTGAATGGCAGTAAAGAGTCGCAGTATTTAGCGATGAATGAAGCGACTGTAAAAAGTGCAGAAGGTACATTAGTAACAGAAGTGGAAATACGCGGAGAGTACTTTGAAACGTTCCGCGGGGATGGCCTTTGTATTTCTACTCCTTCGGGAAGCACTGCGTATAATAAGGCGCTTGGTGGAGCGATTATTCACCCTTCTATTGAAGCGATTCAAATTGCAGAAATGGCATCTATTAATAACCGTGTGTTTCGTACGGTAGGTTCGCCGCTCGTATTGCCGAAACATCATACATGTGTGTTGAAGCCGGCTGCAGGAATGAACTTACAAATTACGGTGGATCATTTAACGATGGTTCATCAAGATGTGAAATCAATTCAGTATCGCGTTGCAAACGAAAAAGTACGATTTGTTCGTTTCCGTCCATTCCCGTTCTGGAAACGAGTTCGTGACTCGTTTGTTGCAGATAAATAGAAAGGGTTTATATATTTGAACAGATTTACATTGAAATGGGATATAGAATCGGCCCAAGAGGGAACTTTAGTTAGAGAATTCTTAAAAACAAAAGGGATTTCTAAAGCCGCATTAACGGATATAAAGTTTCATGGCGGAGCTATAGAAGTAAATGGTCAACATGCGAGCGTTCGTCATCAGTTGCAAGCTGGTGAAGAATTACATGTCTTTTTTCCAGTAGAGGAAAGAAGTGAAGGGATGAGTGCAGAAGATATTCCTTTATGTATCGTATATGAAGATGATGCAGTTCTTGTCATAAACAAAGAGGCAAACATGTCAACGATTCCGTCTAGAGAACATCCGGCAGGAAGTGTTGCGAATGCGCTCTTATCTCATTATGATCAGCAGCATCTTGCAAGTACAGTGCACATCGTAACGAGGCTAGATCGTGATACTTCAGGGCTTATGCTGATTGCAAAAAATCGTTTCGTGCATCATCTTTTATCGAAACAGCATCAACAAAAAGCTGTGAAAAGAACGTATGAAGCAATCGTTCATGGTGAAATGATAGAACGAGAAGGAACGATTGATGCACCGATTGGACGAAAATCGGATAGTATTATTGAGCGAACCGTTTGTGAGGAGGGGCAAAGAGCAGTTACTCATTTTAGAGTGATTGATAGCGCCAATCATAAGACGCATGTATCACTTGAGCTCGATACAGGAAGAACACATCAGATTCGTGTACATATGGCGCACATAGGACATCCGCTACTTGGCGATAATTTATATGGTGGAAAAAGAGATGAAATGAAACGACAAGCGCTTCACAGTACATCCTTGACGTTTTATCATCCTATTTTAGAGAAAGAAATGTCTTTCACTACACCGATTCCAAGCGATATGCAAGCGGTATTAAGACATACTTAAAAAGGGAACAAAATTCTTATGTAACGAAGAATTTTGTTCCCTTTTTTCTTAGCGGAATAATATTAAAATTTGGTTTTCACCCGTGCGCTTTATAACGAAAAAGCCACTTTCGGATTTTGTAGCAATGCCATCGTTGTTTGGACGACAATATCCATGCGTTTCGCAAGTACCGTCATCACGTACTAACATTTGTCCAATTAATCCGACAGGAAGCCACTCGTTACGATCTTTTCTTGCTATATATTTGCAAGCAGGATCCCATTCTGTATTTAAAAGAGGTTGTATGTCTTGCGATTCCGTGCGTACATATTGACGTTTTCCAAAGTTATCTGTTTTGTAGCGTTTTTGCCAACTTAAAGCACCGCTATTTCCTATAAGAGCGGGGGTGGCGCTAGATATTCCTAAGATGAATGAATCGTTTGAAGTAGCGATTCGAATTTTTTCTTCGCTACTAAATGTAACGAAATAACCTACATCAATAAGGGTATTGTCTGCTGTTTCAAACATTTGTGCAAAATCAGTTCCGCTTGCATTGTAAGAAGCGCCATCAATGTACATTTCACCATTATGAGCGAGCCACTTTGCACCGATATTATGATCGGTTTCATTTGTGCCGTTTGCAATAAACCAAGAATAAGATTCTTCTGCTGTACCGAACCGCCCCATAATATGGCTACCTGCAAAATGAGCTGTTGATGTATGATTACCTTCCGCATGAGAAGAAAATCCGTTAGCGATAGTCGCGGTTCCTTCTGCATGAGCTGCTTCGCCTAAAGCGATTGTATGTTTACCTTCCGCATGAGAATAAGCGCCACCTGCTGTCGTTTCACTTCCTTCACTATGGGAACTATGTCCAGTTGCTTTTGTTTTTGATCCTTCTGCATGAGAGAAAGAACCTTTCGCATGTGTCAGGAGCCCTTCTGCATGTGAAACTGTACCCTCTGCATGAGAGTGAAGCCCCTCTGCATGTGCATACCGCCCCCCTTTTTTTACCTTTGTATTTTCAGGTGTAGGGGGTTGAATTATGATAGTCTTTTCTGTTTGTATATTACCTGATGGTGCTAGTGCTTCTTTTATTTTTTTTACTTGATTTATAATAGCGGCTGGAATTTCTGATTCCGCTTTTTTATTTATTGCTACAGGAATATTTTCTTCTGTATTCTTCTCTGTTTGCTCAGAAGGCACAATCTGTTCAGTGTGAGTAGAGAGAGGTTTATTTTTTTGCTGCCTCTTTGCTTTTCTATTATCAATTATGCGGCTCATTACAGCATTTTCTAAAGAGACATATTTTGGTCTAGCTTTGTTTTTGGGGGATGCCTCTTGTCCTTCCAGTTCTTCTACAGCTGCAGCTCGAATGCTACACCAGTTGTTAATTCCGTACATGGGTAGATAAAAAGGCGGGCATTTTCTTTTTTGTTTAGAAGATTTTTTCTTCATTCTGTCACCTCCTGCGACAGTATATGCCGTGTCATTAAAAAAAGATGCACTTTATTGCATCTTTTTTTAATGACTTTAAGCAGTTTTTATCCCGCTTTAATGGGCAGTAAGATCCCCACCTTAAAATTCAGCGAAATCAAAGAATTTAGGTGGGGGGCGGGCTGCCCATTAAAGTCCGATTGG
>NZ_NVEC01000068.1:30808-36293 GCF_002571225.1 Bacillus sp. AFS059628
TAAAGTTTCACTTTATATGAGAGCTGCCTAAATGATACGGTCAGCCTTCGTAAGTTATGAAATTGGGCGGAATTTTTCAGGGACAAAAGGCAAGGAAGAAGGGACGGAAACAGTCTCCATTTCAGGATAACGTAGTCCAGTTAGTTTGCCACCAAACACAGCGCCAGTGTCAATATTGACTGTATGATTTACAAAGCGAGGTTCTTTTACAGGTGTATGTCCATATACAATCCAAGCTGTTCCTTTATACTCCTTCGCCCAATCGCGACGGACAGGTGAGCCGTCAGCATGTTTTTCTCCTGTAATATCGCCGTATAATACAAAGGTTTGTACTTTTTTATCTTGTCTTCCTATGTAATCTTGCCGAATTCCAGCGTGACAAACAATTAACCTTTTCTCATCAAGTACGTGATATAAAGGGGATTGCTCATAAAGTGTGATGAATTTTTCTTTTATCATCTTTTGTTTATGAGAAGGCAGTGCTTCATATTCGGCAACAGTTGTTTCGAGTCCATGAGCAATTGTCACATTACGTCCAAGGAAAAATCGGTATAGTTTATTGCAGTGATTTCCCGGAGCGTAATAAGCTGCTTTTTTATTTATGACAAGTTCCCATACAATTTCAATCATACGTAATGAATGAGGACCGCGATCTGTAATATCGCCAACAAAAGCAAGCTTGCGTTGATCAGGGTGAATCGGCAGGTCATTATTCCAGTTATATCCGAGTTTCGTCGTTAAATCTTGAAACTCTTGGAAGCATCCATGAATATCCCCTATAATGTCATATTTCATATTTAAACCTCCATCATATTTTTTATTAGTATATCTAAAAAAGGATAGAGATAAAAATATACCGTATCTATGCTTCAGTTAAACATAAAGACTTTTGTCCTTGAGCGAACGTTTAAAACAAATCCAATCGCTATCATGTATGTGAGTAAGGAACTTCCTCCGTAGCTCATAAGAGGTAATGTGATTCCTGTAATAGGCAGTAATCCGATAGTCATCCCGATATTTTGAAATACTTGAAAAGTAAACATACCGATTGTACCAGCGCAGATGTAACTACCGAAAGGGTCATTACTTTCTAAAGCGATATGAATCATGCGGAAAATAAGTAGGAAAAAAAGAGCAATAATGAAACTTGCGCCTAAAAAGCCGAATTGTTCAGCGACATTGGTGAAAATAAAATCTGTATGTGGTTCTGGAAAGTATACTTGTCCATTTTCCCAACCTTTTCCTTGCATTTCCCCTGATCCAGTAGCTAAGAAAGCTTGTCTTAATTGATAGCCTTGCGCATCATATTTATATGGTGCTAACCAGCCGTAGAAGCGATTTAGTTGATATTCTTGTAAAATGTGTGCTTTAAAGAATTTTGTATGAGTGAAAAAAATATACGTTAATGTAACGCAAGCTGCAAAAATACCGGAAACTAATCCGAAAATAAACCACCAACGTATACCAGAAACTAGTATCATTGCTGCAAGCATAGCTGAAATTACCATTGTGTTTCCTAAATCAGGTTCCTTTGCAATAAGGAGCAGGGGAGGCAAACTTGTTGCGCATATTTTTCCGAGTAATAAAAAATCATCGTGTATTGTTCGGTAAAAATATTTCTCATTGTGATTTGCTATAATTCGTCCAGTGACGATAATTAAAAACAATTTCATAATTTCAGAAGGCTGGAAATTTCCGATGCCTGGGAGCCTGTACCAAGCGGTCGCACCTTTAATGGTAATGGCACCTGGTACTTGAAGTTCTAGCCCAATTAGTAGTACCAATGCAAAGCTATATAAATACCAAGCAATTTTTTGATAACGATCGAAATCGATAATCATAATAACACCAATGGCTATGAATCCAATGAAGTACCACTGGATTTGCTTTAATACAAAATTTACATTTTGCAAAAATGGTGGTAAAGAGGCTTGTGCACTTGCAATTGCAAAGCAACTAACAGTCCCAATGGCAAATAAGATGCATAGTAATACGTAGTCTATTTGATATTGAGAATTTGGATCTTTCAATGTATGTATTCCTTTCTACTGCTCTTTATAGTAATGGATTTTATAGTATGAGAAAAAATGTATGAACTATACGAATAATTCACAAATAGTCCATACATTTTTGATTTTGCAGAGTAGTTTAATTGTTTAACTCTTTAATAATTATAACCAAACAATGGGAAAGACGTACATGTGCGTCAGGAAAAATATCTAGTTGATGAAGGTAGTATTTTAAGGAACTTTTACACCATTTGTAAGCACTAAGTAGGGCTGTTCTATAGTCTGTAGTATTTTGTAAAAATCCATATTCTTTTGCCGTTATGACGAGGTGTGTGAAATCTTCACACCCTTGAAGGAGCTTATTGTGTATTTGTTGTCCAGCGTGATATCGAAATTGACTTAAGGGCTCGGAAATGTATACTGCATCTCCTTTAGAAAGTAAAGAAATCCATGAGGCCATATCAACACTACAAGAATACTGTCGCTCTTTAAGTGTGCCAAAAGGTTCAGTAAGCAATTCTTTTCGGAACAAAGTAGTTGTAGGTTCACCGATAATGTTGTGGCCCTCCTTTAGCATCCAGTCGCCTAAAAACATTCCGTTTAATGGGGTATCTTCGCTATATAACCTTTGTGTTGGATGGGCATCGCCTATTAAGTCGCCGTGATCATCAATACGTACTCGGTAAGAAGTAACAAGAGCCAGAGCTTTATTGGTATCTTGCTCAAAATAGGCCATCATTTTTTGTATTTTATGTTTATAAAATACATCATCGTCCATTAGAAAATTTATATACTCACCATTCGATTTCTCTAGGAGCATAAGGTCATTGTGAAATTGTCCTAGGGGAGAGGTGTTTCGAATGTAGGTGACGTTTTTATAATATGGTAAATACTGTTCATGTATTAAAGTTTCTGTCTCATCATTTGTACTATCATCACCGATGATGATTTCAATATTTGAGTAAGTTTGTGCTAAAGCACTTTCTAGAGCGATTTTGAAATAATGAGGCCGATTATAAGTGGGAATAAGAATGGAAACAAGAGGTAGATCCTTCTCGCTCGTCATACGTAACTTCCTTTCAGACTCTTTTTTTTGTAATAACAATATCTTGATAACTTGTATATTCATGTCTACCGCACCATAAACCGTAATATGGTTTATTTATTGCTTCTAAGCCGTATTTATTTAATAGAGAATAAATATTTGTTTCAGGATAAGCAACTGCAAAATTAGGAATATCTTTATTTACGACATAACAATTTTCAATTTGATGATAAAATCCTAATGTACTTAGTCCTGCATTCAAATAATAGGATGACTCCGGGTTTATTAAAAAGAACGTAATAAAACATCGCCCGTCTTTTTTTAACACGCGTACAATCTCAGATAGGTAATGTTCTAATTCTTTTGGAAGAAGATGCGTAAATACAGAAGTTAAAAAAATGAAATCAAATGTCTCATCTTCGTATGGAAAACGATATTGAGAGGCATCTTCTTTTCCTTCTGGATTATAGAATTGATTATATATGTCAACATGTTCAAAATGAAAATTATTACGTATAGTTGCAATATTATTTTGACACCAAGTAATTCCATCTTTAAAAAGATCAAATCCATAATACGCTCCATCATCAGTTAAATAATTCATTAATGGTACAGCCATGCGACCGACACCACAGCCTACATCTAATACTTTTTCATTTGATTTTAAAGCGCCAATTTGAATAAAATGTGTTAGGAACTCTTTTCCAACTTCTTTGAAGTCGCCACCTACATATTGGACGAGTTCAGGAGGAGGGAGCAAAGTTATTTCTTTGTTAAGTTCGCTCATGAGTATACCCCTTTCTTGTGCGAAAATATGCAGTAAACAGTATACGCTTCATCTATTTATTCCCAGTAATGCTATTGATAAAATTTTCAATGTGTAGTGAGAGAACACAGGAAAACAATTGTTATATGTAAGGAGATTCCGAAACAAATATTTTATTAGGTTAGAAGTGAGAGAGGGATGAGTAAAAATGGGATCTCCTATAGATTAAATCTTTTTATTCTTTTCTCCAATAAACTCCAAATACATCAATTTTAGTAATAGGTGCTTTTAAATTTCGGTGATTTCTAAAGTCTGTCACAGCCTCAGCGCATGGCGGTAGCCCATAGTCATCGATAATTATATAGCCCCCTTTAGAAACTTTATCATATAAGTTCACGAGACCATCCATAGTGGATTCGTACATATCACCATCAAGCCGTGCAATTGCTATTTTTTCAATTGGTGCTGTTGGTAAAGTATCTTTAAACCAACCTTTTAAAAATTTCACTTGATCATTTAGTAAATCATATTTTTTAAAATTCTCTTGTACTTGTTCTAAAGAGACGCGTAAGTAATCGAATGTGTGTAAATAATCACCGTAATCTTTTGGATATTGTTCTAGATTCGGTGCTGGCAAACCTTCAAATGAATCTGCGACCCACACATTACGATCCTTAATGTTATTTGCTTGTAAAAAACCATTCATAAAAATGCATGATCCTCCGCGCCATACACCTGTTTCAATAAAATCACCTTCTATATTTTCACGAACAACGGTTTCCATCGCCTCTTGTAATTGGTTCATACGTTCTCGACCAATCATGCTATGTGCTGCTCTTGGCCAATCCATTCCATCATGACGTTCACTTTTTGAAACATTTGGTTTTACAATTTTTAAGTTATGGTTTTCGGCATATTGCTTAATGAATAAAGGGAGAGGGACTGTAACTGGTTCGAATTCTAGTTCTTTCGAAATATGTAGAGATGCGGGTAAGTATGCCTCATATTCTAACCATATTTCAAATAAAATTGTCTTCTTTAGCAATTCGAGATAAAGCTGAACAGCAGATTTACTTTCCATATTTGTGCCTCCTGCAAAATGTCATACAACAATATGATTATGTAGGTACTGAATGTTTCATGATTGAATTTGAAATTGAAAAAGCAGTAAAACTGATATCAGTTTTACTGCTAAGTAAAAAATTAAGCAACTTTTTCAATAATAATGGATGCACTCGTGCCAAGAGCTAATGATAGCCCAAGCCCTGTAACAATTACTTCAATCATTGATGGAGTTGTCGTAATTTGTGTAATTGCTTGAATAACGATAGGTGCTCCAACTGAGATCAAACTTGTTCCAGTACCTGGTATAGGTACTCCATCCTTCTCGATTGTAAGACCTCCTAATAGACTTACGGCTGCAGTATATACGATAACAGTAATTTTATAGAATCCAGTTTCACTAATTAAGAAAGTATCAGGGGCCATTAGAGAAATTGCTGTGCCAAACTGAGATCCAACAGTATTAAATGGTACGGGAGCATCAATTCCTAGATCTAAAGAAATCCCACCGGAGTTAAATGCATATAGTCCTGCTGGAAGTCCTAGTCCGGATGGCCCAGTCGGCCCAGTCGGTCCAGTCGCACCAGTTGGCCCAGTCAGTCC
>NZ_NVEC01000069.1 GCF_002571225.1 Bacillus sp. AFS059628
GACGTTTACGGACAGCCCGACTCCCACCTAACTTCTTTGCTCCAACTGAATTTTGAAGTGGGAGTTTTACTGTCCGTTAACGCGGGATAAATATTAAAGGTGGTGCATTGGATTGATAGTTCTTGAAACTGAACGACTCATTCTTCGCTGGTTTCATATAAAAGACGCTCCATTTATTCTTGAATTAGTAAACGATCCTGCATGGATTCAGTTTATTGGTGATAAAAGAATTCAAAACTTAGAAGATGCAAAAAGATACATCTTAAACGGCCCTGTTGATATGTATAACAACAGGGGATTTGGTCTTTATTTAGTTGAACGAAAAGAAGATCTCACTCCACTCGGGATGTGCGGACTTATTAAAAGAGATTCATTAGAAGATGTCGATATTGGCTTTGCCTTTTTAGAGAAATTCCGTTCAAATGGGTATGGCTTTGAATCAGCTTCTGCTGTAATCGAATACGGAGTACACAAACTAGGACTAAAACGAATTGTAGCAATTACTACTATTGATAACATCAATTCAGGAAAGCTTTTAGAAAAAATAGGATTTCAGTTCGAAGAGATAATTTCAGACTCTGGAGAAAATTTAAAGCTATTTGGGTATAACATATAATAAATTGTCAGAGTTCACTTTTAATCTAATCAAAAAATATTTCTTACATATACATTCCTAAAAATTATTATGATTAAAATACTCATTTGTTTTTTAACATTATAACCACACAAATTCAAATCACAATTCTGATTTTTAGTACTGTATTTATTCTTAAAAACACTCTATTTTGTTCTTAAAGTTGTCAAAAATCTTATGTAGCTACATGAAAAGTTTATGCTAATATATTAATAAGAAACTATGCGTTCCCTTAACCCTGTATCCGGCCCTGTATTTTTTACAGGGCCTTTGTTTATTTAATTTACTTATCACTTGCTTATACACATTAAAATTCATTTCAAATGTAATAAACGATAAATAATAAAATAACTTTAGATAGTATGACCTGCACCTGTAATACGATTCCTTCAAATTTCTTGACGAGAAGACAAGTCATGAAAAAGGAATCACTTAAGAACAAGATAACAGCTTGAGTAATGATACATCTTAATGCAAAATATTTTGGAAACCTAACTGCTAGTTAACCCAAAAAGAAGTTCTACTTAATATAGGTAGAACTTCTTTTCCCTTTGCTTCACAAGTACATAGTTCTCACTTATTCCCTGCTTAAAAACTTGAGAAACTCATCTTCATTTACAGGTTTACTGTAATAATAGCCTTGAATTAAATAGCATGCATTTTGTTGTAACACTGTTAATTGTTTCTTCGTTTCTACTCCTTCCGCAATCACTTTCATATTTAAAGTATGAGCTAGCGAAATAATAGTTTGTATAATTTCATCTCCATCATTCGAAGTTCCAATCCTATTCACAAATTCTCTTGGAATTTTCAAAGTATCAATTGGATATAAAGGTAGATATGCTAATGAAGAATATCCTGTACCAAAATCATCAATTGATAAATGTACACCATATGATTTTAATGCTTTTAACTTCAATAAAGTTTCTTTTTCATCTACCATGGCAATTCGCTCTGTTAATTCCAAATCAATCAAATGAGCTGGTACTCTTATTTCTTCTATGGTAGATATAATCGTTTGAACAAAATCTTTCTGTTCAAACTCTATAGCTGATAAATTTATCCCCATTTTTAGATTTGTATAACCTGCAGAATGCCATTCTTTCAGTTGTGAACACGCTTGCTGTAGCGTCCATTTTCCAATTGAAATAATCTGTGATATTTCTTCCGCGATAGGTATAAACTCAAAAGGTGAAATTAGCCCCAGCTCTGGATGTTGCCAACGTATTAATGCCTCTGCACCAATAACCTTTCCTGCCTTACTATCAACTTGTGGTTGGTACAATAAAAACAACTCATTATTTTCAATTGCATTCGGTAAATCTTGTTCTAATTGTAATCGTCTTGTTATTTTTTGAGATAATGTCTCGTCGTATATACAAACAGCATTGCTACCTTCTTCCTTTGCGCTATACATAGCAATATCAGCATGTTGTAAAAGTGTTGTGGCATTTGTTCCTCCAAATGGATACAACGCTATTCCTATACTAAGGGATAAATAAAAGCTGTGTTGATTTATTACAAATGGTTCTTCAGTTATACGAAATAGTATTTCGCACAAATCTAATAGCTGTTGCTCTGTTTTGTTATGGACAATGATTGCAAACTCATCTCCCCCTATTCTTGCTATATGAATAGTTGGTGGCAGACATGTCCTAAAACGGTTGGCAACTTCTTTTAAAACCTTGTCACCAATTGCATGACCCAGTGTATCATTAATGTTCTTAAAGCGGTTTAAATCTATATACAGGAGTCCAAACTTATCCTGTGTTTTTTGTACTCGCTCAATAGATCTGTCTAATTCTTGTTGGAAGAATATTCGATTTCCAATCCCCGTCACCGTATCATGAAATGCTAGATAGTTTATCTCATCCTGTTGTTGCTTCATCCTCGTTATGTCTTTTACCATTATATAGCTCCCAAAAGTTTGTCCTTCTATCATGATAGGAACAATCGTAACGTACCAAAAATGTATATCCTTCTCATTATTATTTTTCACACGTAACTGTAACGAAGACGAACTACATCGTTTCCCCATCTTTAGAGCTGCTTCCAATTCAGGTTTATCTTCATCGAAAAAAATAGAAAAGCACTCTTTTCCTATTAATGCTGCACTGTCTTTTCCTAATAACATACTTCCAGACTGGTTTATATTTAATACGGTACCATTTAAATCAATTGTTAATATAGGATCTGGATGGTACTCATATAAAGACTTAAACCTCTCTTGATTTTTCACCAAATCATTAGATTTTTTTATTAAATCTGCTGTTCTTTTAGATACTTTTTGCTCTAATTGATTATTAAACACTTTTAATGTTTCGGTTAAATCTTTGTTTTGCATTCGTACAATTGTATGACGAATCAGTACAAATACAAAGGCAATACAATTTCCCGTAATCAGTGTAGAAGAAGTTTGCTCTTTTAAAGTAAAACCAATTAAAATTGCAACTGCAAGATAAGGAAATATGACAAGAAGTTTCTTTCCAAATGTCGGATTAATAATAAAGTAATCTCTTCTAGAAGATGTACTCCTTGGAATAGTAGCAGCAATGGCAATAAATAATAGAAAAACTCTATACAAACACCTTAATAATATAAGTGAACGATGTGATAAATCATCTTGTAAATAGAAATATAAATAGTCCGTAATAGACAAGCCAGTTAATACTAAGATAAAAATAAATAATTTACTTTTCGCATTAAAAATTGCTGGTCGAAAAATAAGGCTAACTCCTAGTAATAGAAGCAATAGATCTATAATTGGGAAAATAAATGAAAGAAAAACATCTCCAATAGATAAGAATAAGATATTTGCAGAAGGTTTATTGAATAGGTACCACTCTAAGGTAAAAATGGCAGTAACTACAATACATAAATCACAAATCAAATATGCTTTTTCCCATTTATTACATTCCATCATGATTTTATAAAAGAAAGCAAAGAGAAAGAAGAATAAGAAAAACAATAAAAATACATCAGAGATATTAAAATTTTGTATTGGTAATTTTATATTAAGTACTTGAAAAGCGGATATAAAATTCCCTATCAAAAAACACCCTATTGCAATAGTAATACAAGCCCAAAACACTCCTAACTTAACTTTTCTGGATACTATAGAATAGAGTAATGAAATAAGTACAATAGTTTCAACAACTAAAGATGAGAGTCGTATATTAAAATCTGATACAAAATACTGATTCGGAAAAACAAATAAAAATATAAAGCAAAAGCTTAAATAAGCTATTAGAGCCAATATCAATACATAAAATTGCACATGTGAATGTTTACGCAACGGACTCACCTTCTTAATTTTTTCTAGATTTTTATTAAAAATGAACTGATGCTACACTGCTCGTATTCATTTAAATGAGCTTACTTATTATTCCATATTACGACCTTTTTATAGGATTTCTTTCTACATACCACAGCCTGATTTGCTTTCTGCAGATATTTCCTCTTTTTTAACTAAGCATTCCAAAAAGAATACGATGGAAAATGTTATTTTTTTAGTATTTGCTCATCGTAAATTTGAATAATACAACTTAACTGTTCTTTGAATATGAGATAGAATCTAAACTTCCATAGCAACATAGTTATTCGCTTATTGTCACACTTAGAAAGAAGGGTAATATACTATCATTAATTTAGAAATTCGAATTAAATGACCGAACTTACTGCAACTATTATAGTTACAGTAAGAGGTGCTGTCAATTCCAAATACCTCCCCTTTTAATGGACAAAAGACGTGACACTTTGAACAAAAATAAGATGTTTATAAAAAAGATGTAATGTTATATCGACCTAACCAAAGAAATATAAATGATCTAGCATTAAGTGAAGATGATATTGCATCTCCCCAAAAAGAATGTTACTCTAAAAATAGAATGATGAAAGGAATGATGGATGAATAATGATTAACTAATTTATATTTTAAGTTGAATTTTATAACTTCAAACTACAAAATATAGGGTTAGTCTATCCATTTTTATAATTCATTTCATACTTTATTTGTCATGATTCAAATGATTAATAATTACCTACTTAATTATAAGCGACAGACTAATCCTTCCGATTAAAAATTGGGGGATTTTTTTATTCCCTTTTATGTAAGTTAAAATTTATTAATCCCTAAATTTACCTAACAAATAAAGGAGCGAAAAAAATGACTAATTCAGATACTATTGTGACACATGTAATGCTCTATATAAGTCGTTAATATCCATCAAACTTATATAGAGGAATAAAAAAATGGATGGATGTTCCGACTTTATATGAAACGTTTCGATATATAAAGGAGGAATTATTATGTCAATGATAAAAGTTCAAGATTTAACTTTTTCATACCCAGGTAGCTTTGATAATATTTTTGAAGGTGTAAACTTTCAAATAGATACGGATTGGAAACTAGGATTTATCGGTAGAAACGGACGAGGTAAAACGACATTCTTTAATTTATTATTAGGAAATTACGAGTATAGTGGAAAAATCCTTGCTTCTGTAGAATTCAATTACTTCCCCTATCCTGTTGCAGATAAGAACAAATTTACTCATGAAATCCTTGAAGAAATTTGTCCCCAAGCAGAAGATTGGGAATTTTTACGTGAAATATCCTATTTAAATGTTGATGCCGAGGTCATGTACAGACCGTTTAACACTTTATCAAATGGAGAACAAACAAAGGTGTTGCTTGCTGCACTGTTTTTAAATGAGGGCCAATTTTTATTAATTGACGAACCAACAAACCACCTAGACACGGATGCACGAAAAATAGTCTCTGATTATCTAAGGAAGAAGAAAGGATTTATTTTAATTTCACATGACAGAATCTTTTTAGATGGATGCGTTGACCATATCTTATCTATAAATAGAGCAAATATTGAAGTTCAAAGCGGGAACTATTCTTCTTGGAAATTAAATTTCGATAGACAGCAAGAGCATGAAGAGGCTACAAATGATCGTCTACAAAAAGATATAGGAAGATTAAAACAGTCTTCCAAGCGTTCAGCAAATTGGTCTCATGATGTAGAAGCTTCAAAAAATGGAACAAGAAATTCAGGTTCTAAGTTAGATAAGGGATTTGTAGGACATAAAGCAGCCAAGATGATGAAAAGGGCAAAAAACCTAGAATCAAGGCAACAAAAAGCTATTGAAGAAAAGTCAAAATTACTAAAAAATGTGGAGAAAACTGAGTCATTAAAATTAGAAGCATTGAAGTTCAAGTCAAATGAATTCGTTACTTTGGCTGACGTGTCTGTTACGTACGATGACCAGGTCGTGAATGAGCCAATTAACTTCGTAGTTGAACAAGGTGACCGAATTGTGCTTGATGGCAAGAATGGGAGCGGGAAAAGCAGTATCCTAAAACTAATTCTAGGGTATCCGATACAGCATACAGGTTTAGTTACACTAGGTGCAGGACTCACCATTTCCTATGTTCAACAAGATACTTCTCATTTGAAAGGATCGCTATCAAATTTTATTGAAGAGCACAAGATTGATGAGACATTATTTAAATCCATCCTACGAAAGATGGATTTTGATCGAATTCAATTTGAAAAAGATATATTTCATTATTCTGGTGGCCAAAAGAAAAAACTGCTTATCGCTAAAAGTTTATGTGAAAAAGCCCATATGTATATATGGGATGAACCATTAAACTTTATAGATATTTATTCACGTATGCAAATTGAAGAGCTAATTCAACAATTTAATCCCACAATGATTATTGTTGAGCATGATAAGGCATTTCAACAAACCGTTGCAACGAAAACTATATCTATGTAACTCCACTCGAATCATTAATAAAGTATTTGAATGAAGTATCCAAAAAAGCCTAATTTCTCTACAATCCATTGAGAAATTAGGCTTTTTAACAAGAAAATTAGGATTCATATACAATGAGTAATTTACATATTAGGCTTATCTGTTAAAGCAGAAATAATTCTGCTCACCAAATCTTCTGGCATCCATTCATAATTTGTATCATTCGATTCATTTGGTCCTAAAGAATCAATGAACTTTTTAAACTTTGGAAATAAAACAATAGAAGTGATCCAATGTATCGTATGATTTATAGAGAAGAAATGAAATACTCCTTGTTTCTCCCCCTCCTGCAATATTTCTTTTAACTGTTCAAAACTACCTACAAAATACGGTTTAATCTTTTCTAATCTTGCACTTTCCTTAATAATCTCCTCATATGCCAATGTGCCAATTTCAGGATTTTCTTTTATATGTGTAATAAAGACTGTTAAATATTCTCTTAGAGCATTAATAGGATTAAATTGATTCTTCTCAAGAAAATTAGGTAACTCATTAGCAAGACCATATTTCTTAAACACCTCATAATATAGGTTTTCTTTCCCATTAAAATAGTAAGAAGCCATAGCAACATTCACTTTCGCTTCTTTTGCAATTTCTTGTATGCTCGTACCTTCATAACCACTCTCTCCAAATTTTTTCTTAGCAGCCTTCAAAATATTTTCCATCGTCTGCTCTCGAGATTTCCCCATTTCACACACCTCAAATAATATATATTTCACTTCAAAAATCCACTAAGGACTTTGAATAGAGTATCTTTTTAATGAAGTTTAATTATATATTTAAAGTAATAACTTAACAACCGATGAAGACTTGATTACTTTAAACTATTCTCCACACAACATACTCCTCAAAAAGAAACATCGCCTACCCTATGTCATCATACAAAGAATTCATTTAAAAATGAAATAAAAATAAATACCCTACTTAAAACAATATCTCCCTGCTTGGTATGAATAGCTTTACCTCACGCTCTTTTCTAATTGTATATAAGAATAAAAAATAATAAGGGCCAGAGTTTATCTACCTTTACAGATAAACTCTGGCCCTTTCATTTGCAATTCATTTACTAATTAGATTTGTTTAATCTCAATATAAGGTCCTTTAATGTTTAATTTGTTAATGTCATTTGAAATATTACCTACAGTTGTTTTTTCATTAAACGTATAGATCTTTTCACCATTCACAAAGATACCCCAATTTTTATCCTCGTAACTAATACCATAACCAGCATTGCTAGATGTCGCTTTGAGCTGATCTCCATTCATTGAAAAAGATAATTTCCCTTTGCCTTTGTTAAGTTGGTTATTCACATTGTTGATACTACTCATTTGTTCTTCAAGGGCTTTTTGGTTATCAAGAGTAACTTGATGGTTTTTCCAGTCTAACTTATAGTTGTTTGTAAAGAACTCATTATATGTATCTTTATTATTTGTTCCCCACCATTTCGAACTTACCCATTCGATATTGTACTGATCTGATATTCTACGATTTGTTATTTTTAAATCAGATGTAGATTCTGTTTTATCTGCAGTAATAACTGCTACTACATTAGGAGAAAAACCATATCCTGTTAAAGCTGGTACTGTATCTTTTGAAACAAAATTATTCGTTCCTTCATTATAACTACGTGATTTCATAAATAGTTGATTACCGTAGAAAGTATTAAATGAATCTCGATTATAAATTCCCCACTCCGGGTAATTAAATGATTGGAATCCTACTTTCCAATTTAACTTTTTATCTGTGTGAGTCTCTAATACTGTTTTATAGTCTACTTGATCATAAGATACACTTTCTTTCCAAGCAAAGCTACCTGTAATACTTGCATCAGCATTTGGGCCTTTATCATTTACCCCAACTTTAACACTTCCGCCAAGTGTATACCCTACTTCAGAAGTAACCTTTGCTGAAGTCATTGTATTAACTGGGGCAGCTTTATGGAATTGAGCACTATCACCACTTGTTATTTCTGCTTCAGTATGATAAGCCGATGGCCACTTTAAACCTGCGTTATAGTATCCGCCATTAATTGTATATTTAGCATCTACATTACTACCATCAGTAGTAACAATTGCAATCTTTTTATCTGCGTAAGGATCCTCAATAAAAGAAACCTTTATTGAATTTTTAATATTCTGCTTCATGTCATAAGTAGTTTTAAAACTATTATAGACTTTTCCACCATTTTGAAGATTTTCTACAGTTCCTTTAGAATCTGCAAATACAGATGTTGCTTGTAAACCAAGTGATCCAGACATAATAACGGATGCTACCACAACACTTTTAGCTATTCCATTTGTTTTTTTCATACAGACAGCCACTCCTTCTTAAACATTTAAAAGATATAAACGTATTATTTTCATCTCTCCATACTAAAGATAGATTCATAACGTTACAATGTAGAAATTTATTAATCTTTATGACAATAACTATCAACACTTGTTTTGCTAATTTCTATCTCTTTTTACTGATAACTATTATCAATATTATTAAAACACAGAATAACGATTTAAACAACAATTTTAAATGTTCATTTAAAATTGTTGTTTAAAAAAGTGCAAAAAAATTATAGAATTCTTTATTTCGAGAATTACTATATATTCATTTACCTATTGCAACCTATATTCAGATACATTATTCCCTTTCCATTCATAATAATCTAAAATCCCCTCATAAATGGCTTCTGCTGCAATCTGCCTTCCGTTTTCTGTAGATAACTTACTGTAATCGATACCATTATCTATAAAAGCAAGTTCCGTTAACACAGCTGGCATGTCATTTTCTCTTATAACATGAAGATCTCCATGTTTAACACCTCTATCACGTGTTTGAAGTGCGTCTACTAATCGTTCTTGAATTTTTTCAGCTAAAACACGACTTTCTTCCACATGAGAATTTGTTTTTTCAGATTTGGAAGATTTATAGTAGTATGTTTCTGTCCCTTTTGCATTACCGTTAAAAGCATTTGCATGTATGCTTATAAAGATATCACCCTGATTTCGCTTAGCAAACTTAACACGTTCCTGTAAAGAACTTTTTTGATCATATCCAGGTCTAGTATCAGATTCACGAGTTAGTAAAACTGTAAAGGGAGTATGTTTTTCAAGCAATTGTTGTAGACGTAAAGAAGTGTCTAGTACAATCTTGCTTTCAGGTAATCCCTTTGTGTTTTTTCCAGGATCTTCGCCGCCATGTCCGGGATCAATAATTATTACTTTATTTTCTAAAGAATTACTTTGACTATATTGAAGCATATCTGTTTTTGCGGTTAGTTGTGCAGCTTCAGCGCGTGTTATGAATCTATTTGGTTGCCAACCATTATCTGTACCAACTGAAATTTTTAAATCAATTAAAGTATTTGCGAACTTTTCACCCCAATGTCCCTTTAAATCTTTAAATTTACTTTGCCCATTATTATTGCTTTCATTTTGTAGTTTATATGCATTCACTAGCATAGTAGCCATAGCAGCACGAGTAACTTTTCCAGAAGGATTGAAAGTTCCATTTCCTTCACCTTTAATTATTCCTGCCTTTTCAGCTGCGGCAATATATGGAGTTCCCCAGTGGTTTTGTGAATCTTTAAAAGATGGTTTTGCATTTAAATCAATGTGTATACCAAGAGCCTTTGTCATAATGGTTGCTGCAGAAGCTCTATCTAATGTGTCATTTGAACCAAAAGTTCCATCTGGATAACCACTCAATACTTGCTTATCAACTAAATAAGTAACGGATTTGTCAGCCCATGCAGGAACATCTGGGAATTTGTGAGTATCTGCAAAAATACTAGAAGAATAAGATAGTAGACTTCCAGCGAGAATTCCTGTAGCAATTAATTTGTTCTTCAAAATTTAACACCTCTAAAAATTTATTACACGTTAGTAAATATATCATTTATAGTTAATCTTTAAATGATAGTCCTTTGAATAAAAAAATAGATTAAGTTGGCACTAACACTATATTACAAATGAATAAATTTACATCGAACTATTATTCCGAAAAGAATCTCCAGACATACACTTATAGATTGAAACTATTAAATATATTCACCAACATTGTGTAACTAGTATAGTTACTTATATATATGAGTGTCAATTGAAATAACCTTACAGTTTTGTAAGGTAACAAACTTAATAATATATTAAGTAATTATTAAACAATGTAAACAATTATCTCTTATTTTAAGCAAAGATTAATTCAAAGTACACTCCTTCTAAATTAGCATTAGTGCCTCCTTCAAGTCCTAATGCACATCTTAAAAAGAGCACTTTTGAAAAGTGCTCTTTTTAGCTACAAACCTAAAATTCCTACAATCTGGCGAGCCTTAACATTATCGATATAATAATGCATCTCTAACCCTCGTCTTTCTGCACGGAGCACGGTTCCCTTTAATTTTGATAGATGCTGTGAAACAGTGGATTGCGGGAGTCCTAATATTTCTGTCAACTGTGTAACATTACACAGTTTATGGTGCATTAATTCATTTACAATTTTCAATCGAACGGGATGTGCCATTACTTTTAATACATCTACATCTTCCTCTCGGATGTTAGCTAGATCTCTATTAGATATTAATATTGTCATTTCGCATTCCCCTTTATTATTAATTTCTATTTTCCAATTATCCTTATAAGTAGTACTTATAGATATTTACCATTTGTCCTGTTGAGAAAATATATTCTCGTTCTTAAACAAAAAAAGACATCAATCCTATAAACAGTTTTTACTGTTCCAATGAATTGATGCCCTCTAATTTTTAGCCAAACTATATTTTATTTTAAAAAAGTTATTTTATAGTAGACATTTTCTCGTTGACACAAACTAGTAGATTAGCGATGGAAATATCAAAATGTATTGATAAGTGGTTGGAAGTAATTGTTTTTTGTTTAATAGCCAAAAACGAGCATCCTCTCAAATTAGATAAGGTGCTCGTTTTCATTTTGATCGGTAATTCTTAATTCAATTTAGTTTCTTTCCCATAAGAAAAGATTAAATCACCTTAAAACAAAACGTCTTAAATTTAATTCTTAGATCTTACTGAAACTTGGAATTGCCCTTTAGAACCATCATCATTTGAAACGTAAATTTTATATGTTCCGCTCGGTAATGGAGATAAAGCATTCTGTACATTTGTAACATTAATTTGTTGTTCTCCAGGTTTTACATAACCACCAACAATTAGCTCCATATTTGGACCTTTCACACTATATCCCATTGTATTTTGACCATTATTTTTCATAAAGAAGCTTAAATTTTCACTCCCCTTATATACAAAAGAAGTTACAGCCTCTCCACTATAATCCATTGTTTGAGTTAACAATAAGTCTGCAGGAACATGTTCAACTATATGAATGGTATCATTTGTTTTGGGTATTTCTTCAGCATAAGTATTATTTCCTAACACACCAAGTGTTAATGCTGAAATTACTCCACAACTAAGCACTAGTTTATTTAACTTCATTTTAAGCTCCCCCTTGATGTTTGTAATCTATTACCATCATACATTCTTTTTCAAGTACGTTTTTATGTAATAATTCATATCTTTAAACCCATATATTTTAACTTTATACCTTAAAATAGTTACTGAAAAACTCACATTGATAAAGCTACAGTATTATGATTCATAAAAAAACATGTAAATTTCAAAATTTGTTTAACGAGAATTCATACAATTAAATACCAATGCAATCAAATAAATAGCGTTTCCATTTTAGATAAAATATACTAATGAAAAATTTCGGAATTTCCACTTTATAATTTGGTATATTCCATGTTAATATAACGAAGGCTACAAATAGAATCCACAAAATATATTTTTTCATAGCATATTCATACTTAAAATCCTATTATTTTATTAGTAACTCAATCCCAATTTTACTTATACAAAAGTCAATTTCTAGTTTCATACGTATAAATATCCAAGTAGATTTTTTATCTATTATTTTTCTTAACTTCCTTATCAATTCTAATAAAAGTAATATTATAGTACTTTTTCAAGCGCTTTTCCTTTTTTAAATAGAAAGTCTATTAATAACTAAACATCTAAGTTTAACTCATACATAATCCAATATATAAACTATCGGAGATGCAAAACTATGGGAATATCTACGCTTTTATTAAATACCTTTATAATAATAATTTGTATCCTTAGCTACCACGTATTTTGGCTAGAATTTAAAGAAAAAATAACATGTAATAATATATTGATTTCTATCCTTTCCTCCATTGCTATTATTTTTTGTATGACTTTTCCTTTTCAGTTACATGATGGATTTATTTATGATTTACGTTTTATTCCTATCATATTAGTTTTTCTATATGGAAATACAAAAAATATTATTTTTATAGGAATTTTATATCTTTCTTATCGATTTTACTTAGGTGGAAATGGCGTTCTTCCATCATTTATTATCTTTACTATTATTTCTGTTATAACAATGCTCTTCCGTTACTTATTACCTCTATATGTTAAAGAAAAAAAGATATTATTGAGCTTGCTTCTTATTTTAGTATGTACAACTTCACTTTCTATCTGCGGTATTGTAACTCAAATACATACAGGTAGTAAAATAGACTCTACTCTCATAGAATTTTTATTAAATTATATAATCATTAATATTTTCACAGTATTATTATCAGTATATTTAATAGAGGGCATGATTGAGAAATATAAAATGAAAGAAAAGCTGCAACGGGCTGAAAAATTTTATATAGCTAGCGAACTAGCGGCGTCCATTGCACACGAAATCCACAATCCACTAACTACAGTACATGGATTCACTCAATTGTTAAATGAAAAACATGCCTCTAAGCTACCTCAGGATCAGTACTTAGAAATCATGTTAATTGAAATGCAGCAAATACAATCTACTATTAATAACTATTTATCTTTAACAAAACCACAGAACATCCTAAAAGAGAAAATAGATATTAATCATATTTTAAATCAAGTGAAAGACACTATTTCACCACTAGCTCTATCATACAAAGTTGAAATAAAACAAAATAATACAGATTCCTTTTATATAAATGGAGACCCCGAAAAATTCAGACTCTGTCTGAACAACATCATACAAAACGGAATTGAGGCCATGATAAATGGTGGCGTATTACAAATAAATATACAGAAAATAAAAGGGAATATTATAATTGATATTATTGATTCAGGGATTGGGATGTCTTCTCAGCAAATAAAGCGGATTGCTTTACCATTCTATTCAACAACAGAAAAAGGGACTGGCCTTGGTACCATGATTGCTTATAGTGTTATTAAAGAGTTGAATGGTGATATAGAGATAGAGAGTGAATTAGGTAAGGGGACACGCTTTTCTATTAGTATCCCCTGCTAATATGACGGGATTATTAGAATGATAAATTCTTTCCACTTAACTTATTAAATAAATTTCAAAAATGCCACTACTTGATTCATTAATTATCTTCATTTCTTAAATAAATTAAAATTAACAAGGACCAGAGTATATCCGTTTTTGCCAATAAACTCTAGTCCTTATTACTTTACTCACTTCTCTATGAAATCATAATTCATCAACTATTGTATCTCATTTCCTAATTAGGTCTACTTAACTTCAAGATAAAATCTCGTGATACTTGATTTCTTACTATCATTAGATACATTACTTACAGTTATTTTTTCAGTTAAAGTATAATTTTTTTGATATTCATAACGATACTCAAGTATTTATCTTTATAACTGATATTATTACCTGCATTACTAAATATAAGCTACAATTGATTTCCAGTCATAAATTTCTACTTTACTTCTACCGTATAATTCCCTGTTCCCCCGCCATACTGATATACATGTAAATAATATTTTCCTGGATACGTGTAGTAACTTCCTACTAACTTATTCCCTTCTTGCTGGGCATAGGTAACATAATTATTTAAATCCGCTTCAGAATAAAGAACCCAGTTTACTCCGATATTATTTTCCTTCGTTACATTAATTTGAAGGTTTTTCGCCGTTTCTATATTAATTTCAAAGAAATCACTCGTATCACCATTTCCTAAACTTGCGCGTAAAACTTGATTTAATTGCAGTTTATTTGCTGTTTGGAATGAATTATTTGGCTCTTTTTCTACGCTGTTGTCCTCTTTCTTTTGAACCGTTACATTCGTTGTAACAGTATTCGTTAATCCTTTATCATCTGTTACTGTTAATTTCGCTGTATATGTTCCTTCTTTTGTATACACGTGAGTCGGATTTTGTTCATTACTTACAGTACCGTCACCAAACTCCCATTTATAAGAAACAATTTTCCCATCTTCATCTTTTGATCCATCGCTTTTAAACGAAATTGCTTCATGTACATTTCCGCTATATGGACCATTTATAACCGCAACTGGCGCTTTATTCACAACACCTTTTTCTGTATTCATACCATGGAATACAACATCATATTCAAATTGTCCTGATGCATTCACACGATAATTTACAAAATACGCTGTTACTGTTTTATAGCCTGTCCATTCTTTTGCACTTAAACGCTTTAACGTATCATTCACGTTTTGTGTAATTGTTTTCCAGTCTTCATATTCCCCTTTTGCAGTCGTACCTGTATACGTTCCTTGCAACGTAAATGTATGAAAGAACTGTGATTTATTTTTCTTAACTGATACATTGCTTAATTTTGCTTCTGCTGTAATTTCTGCAGCAATATCTGAAACTGGTTTTGGTGCGTGCGTTGCTAAATAATCATCCGATACTAATGGAACATTATATTTCTCACGGTTATCGACTAACATTTGCATATAATCTTGATACTCTTTATTTAAATTTGCATCTTTACTTAATGCAGAGCGGTATGCATCATATGCTGTTACATCATTTTTCCTAATAAGATCATGAATTTTTTCAAACATATCATATCTTTTCGTGTACATGTACGATTGTAAAGCGAAAGAGTAATTATAGAAATCCCACGTTCCATACTTTGCGTTTAATGTTCTCTCTGCCGTATAACGCTCTGCTGGATTTGAAGATATTCCTCCTATAATGCTCTTTCTCGGTACAACATTATCGGTTCTCGTTGCACCTGCAAAAAACTCCGCATTCCCTTCTTCAAACCAAGATAATCTCTCATTCTCATAAATCTTCCCTTGTCCCCAAAGTCCCGGTACTTCATATCTACCTTGTAAGTAATGTGTGAACTCATGTCGGAATAATTCTTCTAAACTATAAATACTTTCTTCTGACGTACGTTCATAAGTAAAGAACGTACCTGTTCCTTCTATATAAAGACCGCCGTTATTCGTTTCATACCCGTACAATTGACGGTTAAATTGATATTCAGCTGGACTATTATAAATAACCATTGTTAATACATCGTCAGGATTTCCTTTTTCTAAAGGCTGATCACTTTCAACCGTACGATGGAATTGTGCCTTCACTTCTTTTGCCGCCCAATATAGACGTTTTACTTTTTCTTCTGTCACTTTATCTCCAGCTTTTAAAACAATTGCCCCATCATCAAACGTATACGTTTTCGGCAAATATTTTTTCTTTCCATCTTCTCGTATTTGATCTAAATTCACAACATTTCCATTTGCATCTTTCCCGCCATAATTCGTCGCAATTTGCTCAGCAGCTACAAAATATTGCTCTCCTAAATACGGATACATTTTCATTGCATCCGTTACAACTTGCAATCCTTTCGTCCCTGTACTATGGAATGTACCAAGTCTACCTGTATAATAAATACCATTGTTAATTAACCATCCATTCTTCTCTGTCACCGTTCCAATTAATGCAAAACGACTTAATTCATTAATATAGCTATCAATTTTTTGGTACCATACTGTATCTTTCGGTGTTTTTCTCGTATCGTACAAATACGATTGAATGTCGTAATCAACACCTTGCATAATATCGTAAATTGCATTTCCAGCTGATAGATTGTCTACCCACGTAGAGAAATTATCGTTATATTGTTTAAAGATCTTTGCAGCTGCTGTTATCGTTTCCACATCACTCGAAGCATTTCCTATTAATTTTCCGTATGATGATACAACTCTATTTTGTTCTAACGTACCGAGTTTGAAATTCGGGTTATTTGCAATTATTTTTAATGCAGGTAAGCATTTATCATGATAGCTTCTATCATTTAGTTTACTTAATTCTGAATTATAAAATCCTAAATAAAATCCTGAGCGTAATACCTCTACTAAAGTCTCAATCCCTTTTGAATCATCTTTCGTATAAACTTGTCCTTGCTGCTTCAATTTATCAATAATTGCCTGCATTCTACTATCATTTTGATAGAATGCAAGACTATCCTTATTAAACTGAAATAGCCCCATAATTTGCTCCCAATCAATTGTTACAAGTAAATCTACTAACTGCTGATTACTTAGTTGATTTAATTCAGCAATTGTATAAGTTTTCACTGCAGTTAATTGCTTACTTTCTTTTTTTACTTCAGGCGATCTTTGAGACAAATCAGCAAATTGTAGCCTTTTCTCAAAAGACTTATTTTCAAGCACTTTTGATGAATGAGCTAATTCTTGCACTGGCAGTTGTACACCAACTGGCTCCATTTTGAGCACATTCCGATAAGAAACTTGCTCTCCCTTTGTACTTTCCGCCAATGTGCTCCCTTGGAAACTGCCTAACATGAAACTAGCAAAACTTACCCCTACTAACACTTTTTTTGAATAGCCTTTCATGCTCTCCCCTACCTTACATTTTTTAGTGCCCCACACCATTATTTTACTATTCTTACTTTTTATTCTGTATTGAGAAAAAATAAGGGAACGTTCACACACGTATCCATGCCTTGCAAAATTAACACTTGACTTTATGTGCATTTTATATCAAAAAAAGATAGATAATAGCGAGTTTACTGCTACATCTATCCTCGTTTTTAACGCTATGATTTTAGCTTTATAAACGTAACTTCTGGTAATGTTTGCATATGCTGAATAAACGCATTCTTTTCTTCTGATGATATATTTTTCAGCTGCATCCCTACTTTATAAACTATTTCTGCATCCTTCTGTAAAGCTTCCACTTCATATGAAAGTATTGGAATGCCTTTCACTTGTATCGTTTCTACTATTTGTTGTACCGCTTCATGTTTATTTATATGTATTTGCACCGTTATGTTTTGAGGAAATAAAAATTGCACCTTAAAAATACGGCTTACAATCTCTAAACCAATTAAAACGAGAATCGTCGCTCCAATTCCTACTACATACATGCCAGCCCCAATTGCTAATCCAATTCCTGCTGTAGCCCATAAACCAGCCGCTGTCGTTAATCCTTTCACCGCCTGCTTTTGAATAATAATTGTACCTGCACCTAAAAACCCTACTCCACTAACAACTTGCGCTGCAATACGGCTTGGATCAAGAGCCATATGTTCTTCATTCATAATATCTGAAAAAGCATATTTCGAAACGACCATTATTAAAGCACTTCCTACCGCTACTAGGAAATGTGTTTTTAATCCCGCCTCTTTTGATCGAATCTCCCTTTCAATTCCGATTATCGCACCTAATAAACCCGCAACACCGATTCGTATAATTAAATCAACATTTACACTCACGAGCCCTTCCCCCCTTTCGTTCATTATAGATAAATAAAACAAAAATTATCACATACATCTATTTATTAATATGAGGGAATCCTACCAAAATACACTTAATACCTCGGTCATTTTATGTTAATATTTTAAATATTAACATAAAATGAATAACTTCTAATTTTAAAACTCCACTCATTTTCTTAAAAAATAAAGGTGGATTACATGAAATGAGGTTGAGAAAGTTAAGAAAACGCTTACATTTTATATCATAATTTTTTTATACATACTACATAAATAAAGGAGCTTATTAACAATGAACGTCTCTTTACTTACACCTACTACTGATTTACAAGAGGAATACTTAGATTTTTATAACGAATGGAAAGATAGCGGTGAAACAATGATTCCGTGGGTTATCTCAAAAGATCCTTCTAATTTCAAGGCAATGATTCAAGAACTTCACGATGCCCATAACGGAGTAAACCTCCCTAAATCTTGGGTACCAGACTCTACGTATTGGCTCGTTACAGATAATAATAGAATTATAGGCGCTGTTAATATACGTCATAGTTTAACCGAACATTTATTTAACGCTGGTGGTCATATCGGTTATGGCATTCGCCCTTCTGAAAGAAGAAAAGGTTATGCTACGAAGTTATTAGAATTATCCCTAGAAAAAACGAAGGAATTAAACATCGAGAAAGTACTTGTCGTTTGTGACGAAGTGAATACAGCTTCCGAAAAAACAATTTTACATAACGGTGGGCTTCGTGATGATGATTTCACTGAAGAAGATGGGAATGTAGTAAGAAGGTTTTGGATTGAGCTATGAAGAAGTCCTCCAAAAGAAGTCGGAAGGTAATTATACACCCTCCGACTTCTTTTATGCTGTTTCTATTTCAAACTGCACTGTAATACCGCTTGGGTCTACTACAGTAAATCCATTTGTACTTTCATTTACTTTATGTTGTTTTTCTATTAATCTTTCTTTCACTTCATCTAACGCTTCTTTATGCGGTAATACAATTGTATACACTTTAAGTCCAGTAGCATGTGCGGGTGGGTGTGGATTATTTAATCCGTTCCACGTATTCGCACCGATATGGTGATGATATCCTCCTGCAGAAATGAATAAGCAGTCATCTTCGCGTTGTTGCACTTCAAATCCCACTGTCTCTACATAAAACTCGTGCGCTCTCTCGACATCAGCTATTCGTAAATGTACGTGCCCAACGATAGTATTAGCAGGTAATCCATCAACTTCATAATCAACGAGCGTTGCCAGTTCTTTTAAATCTAGCGGCGTACTTCCTCCTGATCCTTCTCCCCATTGATCACGCGGACGGTCTGCATAAATTTCAATACCATTTCCCTCTAAGTCTTGTAAATAAAACGCTTCGCTATACGTATGATCACTTGCACTATTAAACCTTGAAATTGGTAAAATTTCATTTGAATATGTATAACGTCCTTCTTGCTCAGCCGGACTATCAATTACATTCTTATTACGAATCACGCCAAATAATGCCGAAGCAAAGGCTTCACGAGTCGGAACTAAAAAGGCTACATGATATATACCAGTCGTACGTGGCTCTTGCAACACCCCGTCCTCTAACTTTTCAAGAACAAGTAACGTGCTCTTTCCACCTTTTCCTGATAAATATGCTTTATTCTCCTCTTGCTTAATTACTTCTAATCCTACTACATTCTCATAAAAAGCAATTTGCCGCTCTAAATCTTTCACTTTAAATTCAACATGACCAATACGTGTTTTCGGATGAATTTGTACCATGAATAACTCCATCTCCTTATCCCGATATTTTTCTATTTCATATAACCGTTACTATGAAGAATACAACTAAAATCAACCTATGTAAATACGAAAAGTCAGAATTTATACACATTTTTATTTTCGTAATAAAAAAGTCACCTTTTCTAGCTTTTAGAAAAGGTGACTTTATAATTCTTATCTCATTTTATGTACTTCAGCAACTAACTTTCCGCCCTGAATGCCCATGTAAAGTTTCACAGGTGCATCATTCGTATTTTCAAACACTAAGTCTAAGTATGGATACGCAATTGTAGCATCTCTTCCTTGCGGAACGTAACCTACCGTTTTAGAATGTGTCGTTCTCTCTACCATTTTCAAACCAGCTTGATCTGCTGCATTGTATAATGTTGATGATGTTTGACAAACACCACCGCCATATCCATCTACTAATTTACCATCTACAATTTCTTTTCCTAACTGGTACCCTTTATCTGGCGTTGTATCACCAATTAATGCATTGAAAGAGAAACGGTCTCCTTTTGCTAATACAACTCCATTTATGCTCGCTGCTGACAAACGAATATTCTCAATACGGCCACCTGTTGAGCCACCTAAATTCGTTTCATATCTACCAATTACCGTACCGCTTCCTTGCGCATCACTTAATGTTGCAGTAGGCTTTTTCTCAACAATAGGTAATTGATATGAAGAATCCCACATACCAACGTTTAATAATTTATCTACTAATTCTTTTTCCATTAATTCATAAGAAGGCTTTCCTTCTTGCCAACTTCCGTCAGGTCCTAAACGTGAAGGGACCATCTTTTTGTCAACATTTTTCCCAACTTCCTTAGCAACCTTCTCAACCGATTTTTTAAATTTCGCTTCATCTTCAAAATAACCTAGACTCGATAAATCTAGCTTTTTCACTTCCGTACCTGTACGACCATCTACTAAACTAATAGAATCCTGTACTTCTGCTTTAGCCTCTACCGTGTGGCCACCAATATCACTTACTAATGCAACATCACTTACTTTTGTACCACAACCACTCACTACAGCTACACATAAAACTCCAACTAATATACCCTTTACTTTTCGGAACAATATACTCTCCCCTTTTCCCCAATACTACTTTTATGTATTATTTCATTTTTATGTATGTTTTGTTACAATCATTTTACAATATATTTATAAATTGTTACAAGTTATTTTTTACTCTATATAAATTACTCTTTTCTTTTCCAAATGTCTATACATATTTACATAAAAGTTTGAGTCTGATAGAATTGTAACTTTTATGTAACCTCTCTCTATTATCCAGTATATACCATAAAACGACCGAAATACAAATGTAAAACTCCATATTCGTATTTATAAAAAAACATCCTGTGAACATAAATAGGTATTTGCCGTGCCACACTCCGCTTTTACACATACATTATGGTGAATTAACCTATTTTAAAGAAATGGAGGATGTTTTTATGTACCCCTACAATCCATACGATCCATATAACCAAAATGGTTATCAGCCTCAATATGATTTACAAGCACAATACCAACAATATATAGATCCAGTAGAACAAGTTAATCCATATGATCAAACTCGACAATTCCAACTTCCAATCTCTTTTCCTGGTGCTGGAAACCGTCAACTAGAAAGACGAGTAAATGAGCTTGAGCAAAGAGTACGTCAATTAGAAAATACGGTTGAGCGACATACACGTAGATTAAATCGCTTAAATCAGCGTTTACGTACAGTAGAAAACAGACTAAACATTCCATTTGCAGCATTAGAAGACGGATTTTAATTTTGAAGATAAAGTGAAACTTTAATTAGTGGGGGTTTTGTCCCCCCCACTAATTATTAGTTGAACCAATCGGGCTTTTATGGGCAGTTATCTCCCACCTAACTTCCTCGCATTTGCGAAATTTGAGGTAGGAGTATTACTGCCCGTTAATGCGGGATAAAAAATATATAAGGAAGGGGCTCTCCCTTCCTTATATAAATTGACGAAAGTTTTTTCCATCTCTATACTGATAAGAGTTAATGAAATGAAACAAGGTGATAAATATGGATTTCGAAATAAATTATCTTTCCTTTTATGTTGTACAAGTAGAAGGAAAAGGTGAAGCTGTTGATAAACGCTACAAACATTTTCAAACATTAGACGCTGAAGAGTATGAAGATAGCTCCTTAAAAGAATTTTTGAATGGTGAATTATTAAAAATTTCAAAGCGAAAAGTAGAACGTCATGCGAAAACAGAACAAGCTCCGACAAAAATCGGTCGCTTCATTGTAGAAGAAGGGCACGAACTTGATTCAAACCCTCATTACAACCTATTTAATCGCATTCGCTTCGCGGAAACTAAGGAAAACTTCAAAGATATGAGTGAACCACTCGTTTATACATATCTTGACACAAGCGCTGTACGCGGTGGTGTATTTTTAATTGCGCAAGCAAAACTACGTAAATATTTTGATGATCCATTCGTTTTCGTTATGAAATGTGACTTTGAACCGAAAGTTGCTTCTATTTCAGATGAATCCACACTGATTCGTAACGTTGAAATGGCCATCACAACAAAAAACATGAAGTCTATCCAATATCCGTACATGCCTGAAGAAGGTATGGTCGAAGTGGGCGAACTGAAAATACACCAAGCATCACACGCCCGTTATTTTGAAGACTTCTTAAAATTCGTTGAGTACGAACGCTCTATGCCTGAAATTATGAAAACACAAGTAATGGACATGGTATACGACCAAATTGAAGATGTATTTGAAGAAGGTACGGAAGAACGCGAACAATTCGACCAAGCAATGGAAGTATGGGCTGCCAGTCCGAAACGTGAAATTATGGAACAATTTTCAACCGAAGAAGTAATGGAAGCTACCGCTCAAATCGTTGAGCATGCTCCCGAAGTGGAATTAAAGCTAAAAGCAGACCATATCTCTGTAAAGGCCCTACTTGCTGATTTCGGGGATCAAATACATATCGCAAAGGTAAATGACCGATACGTACTAATGATTGAGGCTGATACACTTACGTTTGAAAAAGGCTTCTCTCCTATTGAGTTCCTGAAGCCAGATGAATTACAAGACGTGATTGAGCGAATTGAGAATAAGCAGCAGTATTCTTATGATTCGAACGGGATTGAATAAATTCTTATATATCCCTATTTTTACTGAGGTTGTCCCAAAAGGTCG
>NZ_NVEC01000006.1 GCF_002571225.1 Bacillus sp. AFS059628
ACAGTTACTGCGATAGGCGACTCCGTTATGATTGATATTACTCCATATTTAAAAAATACTTTTCCTGATATTAGAATTGATGCGCAAATTGGTCGTCAGCTGTCAAAAGCGATTCCAGTAGTTGAACAGTTAAAAAATGAAGGGAATTTAGGAAACCATGTCATTATCGGATTAGGTACAAATGGAGCCTTTACTACTGAGCAACTTGTTTCATTAATAAAATTAATTGGAAACGAACGTAAAATAATATTTATTAATACGAGAGTGCCACGTCCCTGGGAATCAATTGTGAACGAGAGACTGAAAGTAACAGTAACTAAATACCCTAATGTAACTCTAGTTGATTGGTATGCAGCAAGTGCTGGAAAGAAAGACTACTTTGCACCTGATGGTGTGCATTTAACTAATGTAGGTGCAGAAGCATACGCAGTCCTTGTGGCTAAAGCGGTTAATCAATAATTAATTATATTTTATCAAATTCTTTTACAAAGTTAGCTGAAATAAAAAAGATCTATGTTTGGAGAAATAAATTTTTGGTATTTAGCAATAGTTCCTGTAATTCATAATACATTGAAAAGCGAAGTTGAGTTGAAGACTTCGCTTTTTTGTATGGGACATGAATGGTGTCGATGCTTTTTACTATACATACGGCATAACGAAAATGTTGAATTTCTGTGGTTTTGAAAAAGTGGTTGTCACTTTACATGTTAATAAACCTGTTCTGTAGGGTTCTTTAACGGGCTACTTATATTTTTCTTACAAGATAATGTATTGGTTCAGTTAGTAATCTTTTAAATGATTTTCTATGATTAAGTAAATATTTCATTTGTTAATATTGATGTATGTAATTTTATTATCTTTCGAAAATGTAATGTTGATGATGAGGAGGAAATTTGGGCAGGAGCAAGAGTTAGGCTGTACAATGTTGGTATGAATAGAGAAGACGAAGAATATGATTTTTATGAATATATTATTTCTTATATTTATGACAACAATAACTACTTACAACTAACTAATTTAACAACAGGAAAAGCAGGTTATATTATTTGTGTGATTGAAAAAGAATTACCAAATAATTATGCTTTGGGCAAAACATTAAAGCAAAGAATAGGCTTAGAAAATACCTATTTTAGATTTGAATGTGAATAATCAACAACTGAGGGAAGCATTAACTCTAAGGTGTCTTTCCATATTTAATACTTTTTATCAGTAATCAATATTAACAGAGCCTAAATAAAAAAAAGTGAGAAGAATGAATAACATTCTTCTCACTTTCAGCAATTAGGGTGGCATATTCATCAATATGCATTTGGGTGGAATTTTGGATGAAAAATCCACAAGTATAGTATAACAAACTACGTAAGGTAGATTATATGTAATATTGCATATAGGGAAAGATTCTTCTGCAGAAATAAAATAAAATTTATACTGAATTATTAATTTATTATAAAAAAATAATATGTTATTAGATTTTATATCTATAACTTATGTACACGTGTTACAATGAAGTTCTCCAATTTATTTTATTCTCCTATTTAGAATTTATGGTTTAGTTATTCCTTACAAAAAAATCGGCCACAGTAAACGATTCATACATAAAGTCATGCATTTAGAATGGTTCAAAGGCTGTTAAACATAATCATGCAAAGAATAAATTTACGTAGTTACCTTTTAGAGGAATTATTATGGTAAGGATTTCATCCGATTTGAATAGCCCTAAATTAAACTTTTTATCCAATCAAGGTCAAATAATACCTGTAAAATGAAGGTTATGTTTCATCCATTTTATTGGAAACAATTCGTAGTTTTAGAATTGTTGAATATGGAAAGATAACATATTCGAGGGAGGATAGATAAAACGCTGCCTGTGAAATATAAATCGTAAAATAAGGAAGTTTAGATAATAGGATGTAATAGGGGTTTCATTTCGAATGCGGCTGTAAATATATGTAGAAAAAATAAAGGAGAAAATTTAAATAAACTATATCAGTAGTAAAAATGAAAGGGAGAAGTATCTAGTGTTTAATATAAAAGAAAGTTTGGAACAAATGAAGCTTAAAACGAAGTTGTCTATAGCATTTATTGCAATATTAATTATACCTAGTCTAATCGTGGGAATAACATCTTATGATGAGTCGAAAACAGATCTTAATGATACAATTTTACAATCTGCGAAAGATAATGTAAGTATTTTAAATAAGATAGTTGATGATGAATTAGAAAATAAACATGTAGATGTGACTCATTTTGCAAAGATACTTACACACGGTGATTATAATGCTGACCAATTGCAAAATGTGCAAAGTAAATTTGATCAATATATACAGTTACATCCAGAGATAGAAACAATTTATACTACATCCAGTAATAATCAATTTATTCATGCACCTGTTGGAAAAATACCAGAAGGATTTAATCCGTTAGAAAGTAGTTGGTATAAGGATGCAGTAAAAGCTAATGGAGAGATTATTGTTTCGTCACCCTATAAATCAAAGGCTACAGGAAATATGGTAATAGCAATTGCAAAGCAAAATGCTGATAAAAGTGGTGTCATTGGTGTGGACTTGAATATTGATGATATCGTAAAAACTTCTAAAATGATAAAAATAGGAAAACAAGGCTTTGTATCTATAGTAAGTCAAGATAAGACTATCGTTGTTCATCCTACACTTAAGCCAGGTGAAAAGTTAGAGAAATCATTAGCAGATGAACTATACAAGAAAGAAGATGGAGTAATTACTTATAGCCTTAATGGCGAGGATCGAAACATAAGCTTTAAAACAAACAAAAAAACAGGTTGGAAAATAGCTGGTGTAATGCCTATTAAAGAAATTGAAGAAGCTACCAATCCTATTTTTTATAAAACGCTCACTATAATAGGGGCTTCATTGTTGTTAGGTGGAATTGTAATTTTCTTCATTCTTAAATCTATTATTAATCCACTAAGACAATTAGTTATTTCAGCTCAAAAAATTAGTCAGGGAGATTTAACTGAGAAAATAGATATTCGTTCCAAGGATGAACTTGGTCAATTAGGTAGTAGTTTTAACACAATGGCAGAGTCGTTACGTAATATAATTTCTCGAATTAACACATCTGCAGGACATGTGGCTGCTTCGTCTGAGGAACTAACTGCTAGCGTAGAGCAAGCAAGTGTTGCGACAGAACAAATTACAAAAGAAATGGAAGAAATATCGAATAGTGCAGAAGTTCAAAATAATGAAGTGGCATCTGGAGCGAAATTAATTGGTGAGGTCACGCGTAATATTCAATGCGTAGCTGATAATGCTTCTGAAGTATCCGCTTCATCCTTATATACAAAACAAAAAGCTAATGAGGGTGAACAATTAGTAGAACAAACTGTAACGCAAATGCAGTCTATACATCATTCTGTTTCTCAATCCGATAATGTAATTAAATTATTAGATAAGAAATCGCAGCAAATTGGAAGTATATTAGAAGCAATTCAAACTATTGCAGCACAAACAAATCTATTAGCATTGAATGCAGCGATTGAAGCGGCTAGAGCAGGAGAACAAGGGCGTGGATTTGCAATTGTTGCCGATGAAGTCAGGAAGTTAGCAGAGCAATCGTCCGAATCTTCAATGGAAATTGGAAGTTTAATTAATGAAATACAAGCAGATGTACATGAAACTGTAAAAGCTATGAATGAAGTAGGAGTTGAAGTGCAGTCGGGGATTCAGGTTGCGAATGATACAAAACAAAGTTTTTATGAAATCTCAAAATCTGCAAATGATATCGTGTCAAAAGTACATGGTATGGTAGAACTATCAAATAAAATGACAAGTGATGCAATGAAAGTCGATACATCAATTCATCAAATATCTATGGCTGTGAAAGAGAATTCTTCAAGTATGCAAACGATAGCCGGTTCATCTGAAGAACAACATGCTTCTATGGAAGAGATAAATTCTTCAGCAATACAATTAGCACAGATGGCCGAAGAACTTCAAGAATTAATTGGTGGATTTAAGATATAAGTTTAGAACCTAGGATAGAATCCTAGATAGTGTGTTTAAGGATAGAAGTTAAAAATCTTATAACGATAAAAGGAGCAATTTAATTTGCTCCTTTTTTACTTGAATTCTACATGGAATTTAGTATCAATGATCCCAACAACAACTTTACATGGGAACGGATTACTCCCTGTTGAAGCAGCACACATACATGAAAGTACCCAATATTCCAATTCTAAAGGTAAGCGGAATGCTTGGATACTACCATCATTTTTTTTTACAGTTACAATTGGTGTATTTACTCTAGTTGTAGCGAAACCATCTGTTGTTATCATCGCTACTGCATCATTATTATGAAAACCAGCGCTTACAACCTCGTAAGTTAGTCCATCTTTCTCATTGATAATCATAGGTATATTTAAATAGGGATAGTTATTTATATCATTATGAGTAATTGTTCTCGCTGTATTCTTTCTTATCTGATTCCCTTGCATTTTATATACTCCTTTATTTGTGTTTGTTCTCATTATACACGAACTTATGTTCTTTTATAGAGTGGTTTTCGAAAAAATATTTAATTATATGTAGTAGAAATATGTAGAACGACAGAGAGAAGTAACGTCTAATGTTATTGAAATTTCTAGGATATAAACTGTATTATTTATTTTGGATAGTACAGGAAGAAAATGATGGGAGGATGTAAGGTATATTATCTTTTAAAAAAGTTACAGTAATGTATCGTAAAAGAGGTTGCGTTTACGAGTTTATGTGAAAATATAATTTTAAATAGATTTTAGGAGGATGTTTCATAAATGGAGCAGGTTATACAAGAGTTTTTTTCTTTAAGTAAAAACTATAAGGTTCAAATCATTAAAAGAAGAGATGGGCTATATACGACAGAAGCTTATAGATGGATGGAGGATTGTGGATATGAATTTTGGAGTTATATATCACAAGGATTGACTTTGATAGATAGTGAGGAACATGCGCGAAAGATTGCTATGGAACAACTAAAGGAATGTTCAAGAGATGAGTTTTAATAATAAGCTATTTTATCTGTAAATGTATAAGGGAGTATTATGTTTTTTGAAAATATAGAAATAAATTTCATTTAATCTTATTTATTTTATAAGAATTGTAAGGTATACTGAAATTAGGTGCAAAAATGCACTATTTGAAAAAGAGTGCAAGAAAAAAAGGAATCCGTAAAGGATTCTTTTTTGTTTTTAGAAATGATAAATTTGATAAAAAAGTAACAGAATAATAAGGATGTTGTTGATATAGACTCTCTTCTATTACATTATTTTACATATTTAGTATAATATATGTGATCGCTATGTGTTAAGGGAGGAATGGAAATGAAGAGGTTCATAACTCATGCAAATGGTAATAAGACCTTTAAAAAGTTAGTTTTAATGTTGTTGCCAATGGTTCTAATGATAATCATGATAATCCCATCGAATGATGTATGGGCATTTGGTCAATCAAATGCGAGTTCACTAAAAGGTGTGAATCTATTTAATGGAAGCTGGACTGTTGCTATACAAGCTGCAAATTTACAATATGTTTCTGCTGAGCCATCGGGTAATGTAGTAGCAAATCGTAATGCAGTTAATGAATGGGAGAAATTTGAATTAATTCCGACTGGGAAATTATATACGTTTGCTTTAAAAGCAAAAAGTAATGGAAAGTACGTTTCGTTTGAGCTAAATGGTAGAGTAGTAGCAGATCGTACATCAATTGGGGCATGGGAAAAATTTATCTTATATAATGGTGGAGACAATAGGATATATGTATTACAAGCGTTAAGTAATGGTAGATTTATATCAGCAAATGGTGGTAGAGAATTAACTGCTAATAGTTATGTAGCTGGAAGTTGGGAAAGATTTGTTATTGTGTACTTCTAAATTTGGAAGTGTTATATATCTAAATGATAATAACATGTTTAGTTAATGTGAATGCCTAATAAAATAAAGGGTTAAGCACTTAATTCAGGTTTATATTTAGTTACAAAAAGGACTGCAAGTAATTGTGATATTATCCCCTTTAGGTAGACAGTGTGAAAAAGACCATGTATACACATGGATGTTACACTATTACTTGGAGGGGATTTTTCATGGCCAAAAAAGGTACAACATTTAATACATACTCAAATGAGATAAAGTTATCAGCTGTTCAAAGTTATTTAAACGGTGAAGGAAGCTACGATATGATAGCGGAGAAATATCAGATGAGAAGCTCTACACAACTTAAAAATTGGGTAAAAAAATATAAAGAATGTGGTGAAATTACAGATACTCGTGTGGAAAACAATAAAATGAAAGGCATACCGAACCCTTTAAAAGGCAAACGGATTCATTTTAAAACTGTTGAAGAAGAGCGTGACTACTATAAGGCTCAGGTTGAATATTTAAAAAAGCAGTATCCAAATCTGTAAATGGGGGCGTACTAAAATATAAAGAACGATATCATATCATTGAATTACTAAAAAGAAAATATCCCGTTATATGGCTTACTAATTTTGCGGGTGTACATCGCTCAAGTTACTATAAGTGGGTTCATACAAAAAGTATGAACAACATACGACTAGAATCCGATAAACGATTAAAAAAGGTAATTCAATCTATTCACCTAAAGCACAAAGAATATGGTTATCCACTTATGAAAATTGCTTTAGAAGAAGAGGGCTATTTTATAAATCACAAAAAAGTATATCGATTAATGAGTGAGCTTAACATTCAGTCTATTATTCGGAAGAAGCGTCGCTTCTTTAAAGGGAATTGTTCTAATACTTTTCCAAATGTTTTAAACCGTGAATTCAAAGATCGCCAACAAAATGAAGCGCTTGTTACAGACATTACCTACCTACGATTTCAAGAGGGCTTCCGCTATCTTTCTGTTGTACAAGATATTTATAATAACGAAGTTGTTTCTTGGAAAATATCCAAGCGTAATGATAATGAACTTGTATTAGATACAATTGAAATGTTGGCACAAAAAAGAGATGTGCGTGGAACCATTCTCCATTCAGATCAAGGGTTCCAGTACACATCTCATGCCTACAACAAACGACTTTTCGATTTGGGTATCATTGGCAGCCACTCTCGCAAAGGAAACTGCCATGATAATGCCTGTATCGAGTCATTTTTCTCCGATTTTAAATCGGAGATGTTGTATTTGAATCATTTTAAAACAGAAGCGGATTTAATACAAGCAATTGAAGAATATATTTACTTTTATAACTATAAACGTTTCCAAAAACGACTCAACCACCGCGCTCCGATAGAATATCGAATCTCGATGGCTGCTTAGTCTTTTTAATACTGTCTACTTGACAGGGATAAGACCATCCCAGATAAAAGAAGTAGTCTTTTTCTATTACGTAATTGGGTTCCATAAATGATGCCTTATCGTATCTTGAATAGTTTGCTCAAAGGATATTTTCCACAATTATAGAAAATATCCTTTGCTTTTTAACTTTATTGTTGGCTAGATTGTTGATTCTTTTTAGCTTCTGCTTGAGCGTTTTGTTGTTTTACTACTTGTACATCTGTTTCACTAGCAAATTCTGTTCCAAATTTGTTAGATGCAGATGCAGTGTTTGTTCCTGCAGAAATTTTGTTTGGTTGTTTGTTATTATTCATTACAATCACCTCCATAAAAATTAATGTTCCCAATAGGATCGTAATTATCCCAAAAAGCTTTTAACGAATATACGTTTGCTAATAATAGGACGTTTTGTTAACTCAATATGTATAAAGTATACAAAACTAAAAATATAAAACTAGTTTATAAAAAGGTGATTTATATATAACATGCGTCATAAAAATAATATAACGTTTTTTTATTACTTTTATTTTGTTTATTTCATGCATTTATTAGTTAGGATAAAAGTTTTTGGAGGTGAATCATGTTTAATAAAAAGAAATGGGATGGTCTTATACCGGATGATTTATTAAATGCCCCTGCATTAGACCCAAATTTGATTGGTCCTACATTACCACCTATTCCTTCCTTTACATTTCCAACTGGACCGACAGGTCCAACAGGATCAACTGGACCGACAGGTCAAACAGGTCAAACAGGGCCAACAGGATCAACAGGACCAACTGGACCAACAGGACAAACAGGGCCAACAGGACCAACGGGATCAACTGGACCGACAGGTCAAACAGGTCCAACAGGATCAACAGGACCAACAGGAAACACTGGTCCAACAGGGCCATCTGGAGGACCAACAGGACCAACAGGACCAACAGGACCAGCCTTAACAATCTGTATTAGAACTGACCCCGATAATGGATGTTCTGTGGCAGAAGGAAGTGGCACTATTGCAAATGGGAATTCCTCCCACGCCGAAGGAACGATTACAACAGCAAGTGGGAATTCCTCCCACGCCGAAGGAACAATCACAATAGCAAGTGGGAATTCCTCCCATGCCGAAGGGGCGATCACAACAGCAAGTGCAGATTTTTCCCACGCTGAAGGACTAAATACCATTGTAAATATAGCTCATACAGGTTCTCATATTATGGGGCAAAATGGAACTACAAGATTCCCTTTTTCTTGGCATTTAGCAAATGGTCTTGCGATTGGACCATCCTTAAATTCCGCTATAATTGAAGGGCTAACAGGAAACCTTTACCTCGACGGTGTTGTATTGTCTCCTGCTGCTGCGGATTATGCAGAAATGTTTGAAACCATTGATGGAAACTCAATTGATGTTGGATACTTTGTAACTTTAGATGGAGACGGTGACAAAATACGAAAAGCAACCGATAATGATGATTATGTTCTAGGGGTAGTGAGTGCAACACCAGCTATGATTGCGGATGCAAGTGATTTACGTTGGCACAATATCTTCGTAAGAGATGAATGGGGCAGAACTCAATATCATGAAGTTGTTGTACCAGAGAAAAAAGATGACGATGGAAGAATGATTCACCCATCCTTTACAAAAAACGAACCTATATTAAACCCTGAATGGGACTCCTCACAAGAGTATATCCCACGTTTGCAAAGACCTGAATGGGTTCCTGTAGGTCTTGTTGGAAAACTTCTAGTTCGAGATGATGGAACATGCCAGCCAAAGAAATATTGTAAACCTAATAATGAAGGTATCGCAACTACATCAAGTGAAGGATATCGAGTAATGAAGCGCACTGGACCAAATCAAATTATGATTTTAGTTCGCTAAAAAATAAACGACCATATAACATATTGAATTGATGATTTTCACTTCCAATAACGGGAATTATGTAAATAAGCTGTCCATATGGGCAGCTTACTGTATTTTGTGCTTAGCGTGGTTTTTTCCGACCATCGCCATCAAGCTAGGGGTGCGCAAGGAAAACTTCAGAAGAAAAGCAAGCCCACTCTTTATATACAAATAGATAAGGAGTGGGCTTGCTTTGGCTATCGATAATGATAGGTTAGGTTAATTTTACATGTATATGAGATTTATCATTATTCATCATGAACCTTTTTTGATGGTATTTATATATATATATTTACTCATAAGAATAGAACTAACTTAGTATCTACTGGGGGGATTGAGAATGAATAGGGATGAAACCTCATTACATCCTGATACGGGTGTTACGTCTGTAATGTTTGTTGAACGATCATTAAATGAAATTCGTTTTTGGTCTAGAATCATGAAGGAGCATTCTCTTTTTCTTCGATTGGGGTTTAGATGTGAGGATACCCAACTAATCGAAGAAGTTAATCAATTTTACCGATTGTTTGAACATATCGAACAAATAGCGTATACCTATACAAATGAAACAGATCCTGGGCAAATAAAAAGATTTAATTCAGAAGTACAACAAGCTGCAACTAATATTTGGGGATTTAAACGAAAAATTCTAGGATTAATTCTCACATGTAAATTGCCAGGACAAAATAATTTTCCACTGTTAGTTGACCATACAAGTAGGGAAGCTGATTATTTTAGAAAACGTTTAATTGAATTAAATGAAGGGAAATTAGATGCCCTTCCTGATGCTATTATTAAAGAAAATGTTTTCTTTTTAAGGATTATGGCAGACCATGCTAAATTTATTGGTCATCTTCTTGATCCATCGGAAAGAAAGCTTGTAGATACAGCACGGAATTTTAGCAATGATTTTGATGAATTAATGTATCAAGCAATTGACTTAGAATCTATGAAACCACAATCTCAAACAATTCCTCTTTTGGATCAATTTTTAGATCAAAATCGTGTGTCAGTCACATCTCTTCGGGATTTTAAGAAAACGGCACGTGATTTAATTGAGCAATGTAAAGAGTATTATTCATCCATTATTAGCAGACCATGTATTTCGTGAAGCAGATAGATTTCTTGAAATAATTGATATGTTTGATGCTCATCTTACCAATATTAAATCACAACCTAGATATTAAAAAATAAGAAAAGATACTATTTTGCTTTAAGCTGAGAGGTTAACAATTTATTGTTAGCTCCTTTTCCTTATATACCTGATTAACTAGGAATTAAATCTCGTTATTAATAAAAGATAAAAAGCAAAACTCTCTTTGCCATTTGTAAAAAAGAAAGTATTGATATATTGCCGTAAAAAAGACACCCATATAAGAGTGTCTTTTCCCATAGTTTTTTAGCAGATTCAAGAAGCTTCAATGATTATTAATAAAATAAGTAATACAACTATTAAAGCAAATCCTCCAGCAAAACCGCAACCTCCGCCGCAACTAACACCGAATCCCATAATAGATCCTCTTTTAGATAAGAGGGGAAAACAAGGGTCATTCATGTATTTTAATGAGTTCACTTTACCTTATGTTTTTAAGGATGAATTGAGCAGGTCCTTTTGAAAATAAAGAAAAGACACCCTAAGGTGCCTTCCTCCGACTTGATAACCACTTTAATTTTAATAATATGAGTGTTGGACTCCCATCCAAATATTATTTTATCATACATCCCAAGTATTGAAAACGCATTCGTTAACTTACTTAATTATTTTATCCATAACTTCTTTATATTTATTAAACTCATTATCTTTCATTTGTCCATTCATCTGTAAAAGATATTTCCCCTTAGCGTATGTATGCGAGAAAAGCATCGGAGCGTTGTTTCCTAATTCATCATAGTCATTTATTCAATATTATAGATGTTCGCTATAGAAAAGAACTCCCTCCCTTATATACAAGTAATCTAAAACCTAAAGAACTACAGAATCAAGTAGGGAAGCGTTCATATGATTGAATGGTTGAAACAAGCCTTACGGTTGAAAATAAAGCGGAAAGCTATAGAGGAGAGATTGCTAAGCAACGTCTTCAAAGATTCATAGAGGCGTAAAAGGGGCGTAACAAAATGAATTTAAGAGTAAAGATTAAGCGAGTAAAAGATGTGGAATTGCCAAAGTACGCTAAACCTGGTGATAGTGGTTTTGATCTTGTAACAGCAGAAGACACGATTATATGGCCGGCAAAACAAAGGTTGTACCAACTGGATTGAGTTTTGAGATTCCACCAGGATATGAACTCCAAGTGAGACCGCGTAGCGGTATGACGCGTAATACAAAGTTAAGAGTTGTTCTTGGCACGGTGGATAGTGGATACCGTGGGGAAGTTGGAGTGCTGGTTGATAACATTGAAATACCTAAAGTAGTAAACATGCAAGCTAGTGTAATTGAAAGAGGGACCCGTATCGCTCAAGGCGTCATAGCGCCAGTAAGAAGAGCAATTTTTGTAGAAGTGGACAAGCTGTCGGACAATGAGAGGGGCGTTGGAGGTTTCGGATCTACTGGTACTAAATAAAAAAGGATAGGATTTCTCCTAGTACTTAAGACGTATGGAAAGCTTGTTGTTTGCAAACTGGGTATTTGCAAGTTCATTATATAACGATTTTTGGGTAGAAAGGTTGAATCACAGCAATCTTTACGTAGATATTATATGTGATTGAAGTTTTTGATAAAGACCAAATTTGAATTTTATTAAGAAAGGGGAGCAGAGGGTGGAAAGATTTGAGTATTGTACAGGTGAACCTTTGAGAGATAGAAAGAATTTGATGGTCAGTTACATGAGTGATTACAAAGTATTTATAAACAGTTGCAATTATCTTGAGGATAGCGTTGTAGTCGTGCAATAAAAAATATTAAGTACAACCAATTTATGAATTTAAGGGCTTTAAAGTTCAAAAGATTTGCGATCAGTGCAATGGGGTGGAAGAAGATTGTTATTGCGATGCTGAAGAAGATGAAAACTAAATAAAAGCGTTATTTTATTGATAAATGTATTTAAAAGTTTTGAATAGGCTTTCTAAAATGTAGAAAGGGAATTTTGGTTTATATTATTAGAAATTCCCCTTCATTTATCAGTACGGGTATTGAAACTGGATGGAACTTAAGGTAATGGGAATCTTGTTGAAGAAAAACTAAAAGAACCTAAATCCAGACCAAAAACAATCCGACCATTTCAGGGTGTTTTGTAATTAAACTTTAAATGTTAATTACTGTAGCAGTTAAGTTTCTATCTGAAATAGTGTTAGAAAATATATTATTTCCGAAGGTAGACATAACCAGACTGTATACGTAAGTCCCAGGTGGAGGGGTGTCTACCCAGATTACTGAAATATTGTGGGTTATATCGGCTTGAGTATTTGCTGGTTTCTGAATATTCGATTGATTTTCTGCCTGAAGCGTAAGAAAGCTGATATCTCTAAATAAATTAAGAACTGAAGATACACTATATTCTGTAAGTTCTGGGTTAGAAATATAATCAGATCTGAAAACCCCTTCTAACTTTACTATTTGATTAACACCTACATTAATAGCAGGTAATGTGAGGGTAGCTGATTCAGATTCAGTAGTCTGAGCTTGCCTAAATATAACTGAAACAATGCCAGTAGGTCCAGTATTACCNNCCAGTAGGACCAGTGTTACCCGTAGCTCCCGTAGCCCCAGTTGAACCAGTGGGACCTGTAGGGAATTGAAAAGGTTGCATAGGTGGGAGTGTAGGTCCAATCGAACCCGGGTTTAATGCAGCAGAAGATAAAAACTCGTCCATTATATATCACCTCTAAAAGTTCGTATTACTTATAGTAAATGCAATGGTAGAGAAAAGAGAAATGGACAAGCGGTTATATTTATGTAATTTAATAAAATAGTTATTTAGTAGAAGATCTCCACATAAAAAGAGCACCTTCGAATAGTGCACTTTAAGGTGATATGAGTGTATGTTAACTATAGCTGCTTACTAGCTGAATCATAGTGTGGAAGAAGAGATACTATATGTGATATACAAAAGAAAAATTAAATACAACTTGGCGTTATTGCAATACTTGTAGGAGAGATTCCAACAGGGATAGGTGCTCCAATAGGTGTATTCGTAATTGTATTAATGGCAGAAACTGTATCATCACCTTGAATAATGACATAAGCACGAGTTCCATCTGGAGTAATTGCTACATCTGCCGGACCATTCCCAACGGGTATAGCTGCTCCAATAGGTGTATTCGTAATTGTATTAATGACAGATACTGTATTACCAAATCCATTAGTGACAAAAGCACGAGTTCCATCTGGAGTAATTGCTATACTTAGCGGGTTATCCCCAACGGGTATAGGAGCTCCAATAGGTGTATTCGTAATTGTATTAATGACAGAAACTGTATCAGCAAACCGATTAGTGACAAAAGCACGGGTGCCATCAGGAGTGATTGCAATAGCAGACGGACCATCCCCGACGGGTATAGGAGCTCCAATAGGTGTATTCGTAATTGTATTAATGACAGATACTGTATTATCACCTTGATTAGTGACAAAAGCACGAGTGCCATCAGGAGTGATTGCAATAGCAGACGGAAAATTCCCGACGGGTATAGGAGCTCCAATAGGTGTATTCGTAATTGTGTTAATGACAAATACTGTATTACCAAATCCAGTAGTGACAAAAGCACGAGTGCCATCAGGAGTGATTGCAATAGCAGACGGACCATTCCCGACGGGTATAGGTGCTCCGATAACCGTATTCGTAATCGTATTAATGACAGAAACTGTATCACCACCTTGATTAATGACAAAAGCACGAGTGCCATTAGGAGTAATTGCTATATCTACAGGGCTCGCTCCAACAAGTATAGGTGGTGCGATAATTGTATTAGTTGAAGTGTTAATAATTGATACAGAGTTATTACTAAAGTTTGTGACATAGGCAAGAAGAACAGAAGTAAATAAAACAATATTACAAATAGAAATGATACTTGTTCCCTCTGCAGAGATAAAAACAATGGTTCCTTCGTCTACACTGGAAATCTGACCTTGTATAGGAGTACAACATCCCGAAAGAACGAGAGAGACATAGCGACCAGTACAATGTTGGAGTTTAGCTTTCATATCTTGAAAACAGGTTGTTTCAGGTGTTGGTGTTCCAGTGGGTCCGATGGATAGAAGGGCTACATCATCAATAAATACATCTGCACTTCCTAATTCGGAAAACTTAGCGATAACTACTAATGCCGTATTAGCTGTAGCCGGCGCTGGAGAAGCAGTCTCATAAATTTCTAACCAATTTTTTTCGATGTTATCGGGGATACGATTAGAAAGTATAAAAGTAACTAAGCCATCACCCAAAAAAGTATTGCCATTATAATATTGAACATTGATAGCTATCAATGGACTAGGAAATGGTCCGACTTTAGAAAGGGATACAAAAAGTTCGAACGTTTCATTTTGGGATACCGGAACCGCTTGAGCAATAATAGCGGTAGCTAAACCTCCAGATAATTTAGCGCTGTAAACACCAGAATGACTAGTAGAGTTATTAATAGAAACAAAAGAGGGATTGTTAACAATAAATGGAGAAAGAGTTCCCGTCTCGAATCCTCCATTTACAATGCGATTTTTAATCAAAAAATCACCACCTTTATTTAGATTAGTATAGATATATTCAACTTGGTTGGTTATGCTTGTACATTTGTTCAATGAAACTTTAGTAATGTATATTCTATTCATGATACTTCATGAGGGATATTGATTCTTTAGGTTAATGGTAATAGGGAATAGATAGCGGAAATCGAAAAGTTAGCAGGAATTACCGATGTGAATGCACAGGTGGTCTTTAATTATACTTTCAGTGCAGTATCAGCAAGAATATAGAAACAGTTTGAAAGAATAAAAGGAATTGTTAAGAAACTGAATAAAATCGTTATTTGTTTAAAAGAGAATAGAGCACATGTTGATATGTGCTCTAAGATAATCATTTTAATATCTATTCAAATGTTTCATTAGCATCAGTTGTTTCAAATTTATCAATCCATTTAAAGGTTGCTTCTAAAAGAATTGTAGATAAAATCACAAAGATTTATACGGCATGTGGCGATAATTGCACTGCTGTGAAATTAAGTTTTGCTAGCACCAAATACCCGCCATACATTGTCAGGAAAGTACTAACAATTGAAATTGTAAATCCTAAGAAACCTAATTCTTTTAGCTTTTCTTCAGATAATATAAATATACGTAATACGAAAGAAAAGATGATCCCAACTATTAAGAATTCAATACATAATGTCGATAGTGACATTATACATGCATATCCAACGCTATCAGGTATCCATTGTTTCATTGTTATTTTGATTATTCATAAAGCCTCCAAAATAATATGAAAATAAATATCCTAAAGGGTTTTCGCACAAAAGTATTAGTAAAGCTATATTCAAAAAAGATGGATTTAAACAAAAAAGCTATTTTAATAAGGGGTGGTCCTCACTCGAAAGTAAGAGCCGTATGAGAAGTAAAATAATTGCACCTTTTATATATAACAACTTTGGGCTGAATAGCGCGAATGACAGCAATCTTAACAGGTGTTTTACGTGGTATTAATATATTTTAAGTTTTTTATAAACGCTCGAATTAATGTATAGAGGAGTTACATTATGTTCTGGTTAGGAATCATTATAGGATTTGTATTAGTCTCGTTTGTTACTTGTGGATTACTCTATTTTGGTTGTAGAGCCGAGGAAAATGAAAGAGCAGTTATGCAAAGAGAATCGGAAAAGAAATGAATTACGATGAATTTTGAATTTTATTAAAAAAAAGACACTTCTTTCAGCGCTCCAACTTACTACGAGAGTTTTATGAGGAAACTTAAATAGGTGAATTTAAGTTTCTCTATAATATATGAAACTGCAATTAGAAAATCACTTATTTTTTAAAGGAGTTAATGGGTAGTTGTACGTGCTAAAATCTTTATTAAAAATATCTTGTACTAATTGGATAGTTTCATGATCATAAAAACTAACGTATGTTGGGAGGCGTGGGAATAAAGGGTCGGTAATATCAGCATCTGCAAAAGTGCCTCTAAAAACCGCCCTGTCCTTCTGATGATGCCATGATTTGGTTAGTATGTGTAAAGGAGAAGTTTTTAGTTGATATATTTGTTCTAGGCGTACAATTTCGTTAGAGAAATTTTCAAGGTAGATATACTTTGTAACAAAATCCTCTTCACCTGGTACATATTGCTGCATTAAATGTGGATCTACTTGTTCTAAATCTGTCATTTGTGCTTTTAAGTAATAGAGAAAGATTTTAAATGAAATAGGCTCATTACAATTATCATTACCATAATAAAAACTTCGAATGGGCTTCCATGCGGGGTTTTCTATGTAGGGGGGAGCGATGAGTGAAAAGAATGAACTTACAGCTCTTGTATATGGATTTCTAACTAGTTTATAAGTATCTTTTCTCTTTGTATATAAAGCCGCAGCAAGTTCAATAAAGTAGTTCGAGGAGTTTTTATATATATCATTTTCGTAATGATGGATGAAAGAATTATATTTTATGGCCGGTTTAAATAAATTAATTTGATAAAAAAACCAATGTGCAAAGGAGGTACAACCACTTTTTTGACTCCAAAATAAAATCAAAGGGAAGTTAGGATTGAAGTGGGGAACGCGTCCATAATTAATAATATTTGAAATAGACATAGTTAGCCTCCATTCAGTTATGTCAATTATTTTTAGTTTATGAATAAAGAGCTTGGCATATGAACAAGAGAAGTGGAATAGATTGTTTAAAATATTATAATTTTGAAATGAAAGCGTTATTTGGTAATGAATTTCAAAAAAGCATGCATAAAAATTGTGCATGTATAATAAAAAGCTATGTCTTGTCTATGTAAATATATGCTTAGTTTATATAAATCGTGAGTATGTTTGAACAAAAGGGTTATTTATTTCAAATATAAAGAGTTCCTTAAAAAGTGCTCCATGACCAAAACTAATATTAAAAAAGAATACCGCATTATATTTTATGTATGTTCTTACTCAGTGTACAGTTCAAAAAATCTTTCTTTTGCACAATAAAGCAGTTAGTTAATAAAACTAACTGCTCGTTGTACAAAAGAAATACTGCGCTTACAGCAATAGATTGTAACTTTAAGTTGCAAAAATAGTATGAATGTGGTTAAAAATGTTATTCAGAAATAAAAGAAAATAAAATAAAATAAAAAAGAGCACCGTAAAAGGTGCTTTTTAAAATAGGAGGTAACACTTTGAGCTGGATGTTTAGGTTGAAAATATATGACGTAGAAAAGAAATAAGACCTGAAATTTCTTTTCAACTCCATACAAAAGAGCAGCTAGCAAAAGCTAACTGCTATAAGAACATTACATCCACGAATTTAAGCGGTATAAATATTTCGTGAGTTTTGTATAGGATGGACGAAAATAACAAGTTTATGTGACAGAAATTAAAATAGAGCAGTTATTTGCATTAACTGTTATTCGATACAACCTGGGTAAGAAGAGATTGTATTGTGATTAGTATTAGCGGAATATTTAATTTAATTTAATTTCATTTAATTTAATTTAGTTCTTTAACAAATAAAGAGCAACGTAAAAGGTGCTCGATGGCTAATTCTGAAATAATCATGAGTATTGTATGTATCTAGTGTATGTGCAGTTTTTCATATAAAATCTTTATTTAAATATAAAGAGCGCTTTTCTTAAGCGCTCTGTTCCAAAATATAAGTTGAAAGAGGAAACATGACATTATATGCATGCTGTTATAGAGTGGTGTTTGTTTTAAAGCTTGAGTTTCATAAAAAATAAAGCACACATATAAGTGTGCTTTTATGAACGCTTTAGATTTGTATGACTAGATAGTCACCATACAATAAAATACGCTTGTTTGATATAAATGTGAGTCAAATCTATAACATATATTTTGGTGTGTAGAAGGAACATTAAATATTAATTAGCCAAGAATATTGTTTTTATTAACGAATCTGTGCAACTGTTAACGCTGCAGAACGAATATCTACTGTACCAATTACTTCAACGGGTACAATTTGAATTAAATCACCAGGGTTTAAGTTAATTAGAATGACACCACTGGATACATCGACTTCACCAGTTCCAAAAATATTAGAACGGACTGCGGTTCCAGATCCTGCAATAATATTAGTTGATGTGTTTAGCGTCAAGAAAAAGCGTGCTGCTTCTGGGGCTACTGGAACGTTATCGAGGCTGATTGTTAAGGTATAACTGATTTGATAAATACCAGCTACTTGAATTCTAATACCAGTTCCAGTACTAATTGTATCATTGATTACAGGGACAGTAATATTAGGATTTGGGCCCGTACTAGGTAGTAGTAGTGGCGTGAATAGTGTTGCGAATTGAGGTGAAGTAGCATTAAAAGCAAAACCAAGAGCTGGTAGTGTACTAGGGGCTTGTGCTTCACAATTAAAGTTTGTGAACTTACGATTAGATGAACGCATATTTTCACTCCTTTCTTTCAGTTAGATTGCGTGAGTAATAACCTTATGTTTTGGACGAGCGTAATACAATATATGAAAATTTATAGTGAATAGTGCAGAGATATACTGTTATGGATAAAACTACTCGCCTGTTGTACAAAAGGAAACATAATAAAAAAGAGCACGCATATAAGCATGCTCTTTAACAAGAAAGGTAGATTTCTATAAGTGGATTGCCTCCATACAATAACATATGCTTGTCCAGTTAAAAGGTGAAAAGTTTTAAATAAAAAAGCTATTTTAATAAGGAATGGCTCTTACTTAAAAGTAAAGAACCTATGGAAAGTTTCAAAATGTTTTTTAATGGATTACTAGTTAGGAAAACATAAATCTGGAAATATAGCTTGATATTCTGGGAGTAATCGAAGATCGATAGTTGAGGTTGTAAAGGATATATAATTTCTTTCTAATTCTTCTAGTGTTGCTAGGTGATGAGTACCTAAACCATGCTGGATGCTATGTTTAGAAAGAGTAGGCCCAATTTGTAATTTTCGATTTTTCATAGCTTTATTCCATGGGCTGTAAAAGAATTTTAAAACGAAAGCAGGATACATGTAAATCATAAATGGATGAAACGACCAATGCCTTCCGGCTGTATAGTTACCTTGCGAGTAATTGTGGATCAATCTACCTCCGTAATAAGGTGCAGGAGGAGTATGTGGGTGTATCATTCCATGATAACGCTGTTTGACAAGGGGAATACTGTATCTCGGATTGGTATAACTGTGAGTAGGTTCATCCACCATCAGAATAGTCCTAATGGAATACATGTTTTTCCCTAAAGTAGCAAGAGAAGAGAAAAAGGCTTCCTTATCAACACAGCAAAGAAATTCAGTGGTATTTAAAACCATTTTCCATCCCGTAATTTCTTGTTCTATTTCCATTACTTCTTGATCAACTAATAAGGCATCAAACTCTAATACTTTTGAATCTCGGATTTCCCAATGAGGTGCAAATAATTTGCATATTTCAACCGAACGATCAGTAGATCCACGATTAATAAGAATGCCATGATCAAATAGTTTTGTGTGGTGCATTAACCACCATGGGAGTAAATACTCTTCATTGTAAAAATGTGAAATTAAAGTTGTACTAATTAGAAACACCTCCGTTTAACAATGGATAAAATATTTTTTGTTATATTATAATATGTTGCTTATCCTAATAATTCTTAGGTATTAATTTAAATGAGTTTAAAACCCAAAAAGATATGTAAAAAAATTGTGTAAACAAATTTAAATAGAAATTTCATTTTGTATTAATTCGGAACACTAAAAAAGAGCACTTAATAAAGTGCTCTTGTGACGAGATTCATTTTGTAACGACTATTTTATAGAGAAAGGAACACAGAATATTATATGTGCGTTCATTTAATTAAGTGCCTTTTACAAACAAAGAGCAGCTAACAAAAGCTAACTGCTGGGTTTCAAGGTGATGATCTAGATGCAAATACAGTTTGGCCAAGATAAGGAGTAACTATTCAAGAAAGACGATCGAACGGAGGAGAACCGTATCGTATGAATCAATTGTCATTTTTTGAAGACATCGATGAAAAAGAGATGCGTAGACTTGTGGTGAAGGAGCTGAAAAACTACAAAGCATTGTGCGTCCGGATGAAGAATCAAGAAGAACAGGATCAAGCGGGGGGCAGCGTTCTATTTCCTAAAATGAAAGGTGACGATAAGAATCATGAGACAAGTTTTAAAGAGATTGAACGGACGTTACAGAATGCACTTGATAAAGATCAGCAACAAATTATTGAGTTAAAGTATTTAGGGAATGAGAAAGTGAAAGATTCCTATGTTTATAACGAATTGATGATGAGACGTGATAATTTTTATGAGAATAAAAAAATAGCTATCCGTTTGATAGCTATTACTTTAGGGATTATCTAAACGTAGTTTTATTTTAGTGAAAATGAAATTATGGCTTTTTATGCCGTTGAGATAGATTTTTATATGATATGTGTAAATCGTCTTACTTGAGCTCTACCTTTTGGTAGGGATATTTGTTTAAAATAGAATGTTAAAATTTAAATTCATACAATTTAGTGCCCAATGTATACAGGGATTTTTAATAGTCTCTTTAGGGGAAGCCGAAGAGACTATTAATTTATAAAATCTTTGTTATTGGACTTTTGTAACAACTAGTGATGCATAGCCGTATACAATACCTTCGTCTACTTGTCTAACAAAATATCGGAGAATATCTCCTTGGTTTAACAGTAGTTGATCTGTCCTAGATAGTGTATCAAACTCAAAACTAATATTTATTCTTGTTTGGAATCGGAGTGATGAAGTAATAAAAATAGAATTGTTTATGGAGAGTATGATTTCAATAAAAACAATGTCCTCTATCATAGTACCGTGTGCCTCTATATTTATTGAAAAGGAGACAGTATATACTCATTACTATTAATAGTAATGGAATCATCTGTAGTACTTGGTGTAACCCCACTAAAAGGTCCTGTAACTCCAAAATTTATATTTGTATTCGGCGTGGCTATGGTTAAGTGATTTGAATCAAAATGCAATGATCCAAATATTGGTGTAACCTCACCAGTAGGCCCAGTGGGCCCAGTAACACCAGTGAATCTAGTACTACCCGTAGGTCCGATCGGCCCTGTTGAACCAGTGGGACCTGTAGGGAATTGAAAAGGTTGCATAGGTAGAAGTGTAGGTCCGATAGAACCCGGATTTAATGCAGCGGAAGATAAAAACTCGTTCATTTTATTTCACCTCTAAAAATTGGTATTACTAATAGTAGAAGCAATGGTAGAGAGATGTGAAATGGACAAGCGAGGAAATAGATAATGAATTTTAATAAAAGCGTTATTTTATTATAGAAAAAGTGACTCGGCAATTGCATTAGCTAAGTCACCCAGTTTTATTGATCCGAGTAGTATTTTTATTCAATATGTAGTTATGTTGAGTTTGTAAAAGTGACCTCAAAACATCAGTTAATACAAAAAGAAGATTATTTTAGAGAGTATTAGATTTTATTATGTTAATGCTACAACGGTAAGAGTTAAACCAAAAGTATTTAACGGGTCTGAATACGTTCCTACATTTACAGTAAGGGTACTTGTTGTACCTGAGGGTGTAGTGAAAATTGCAGGTGCTGATACAGAAGTAAATCCTGCAGTATACCCAAGAGACGTAGCTGAACCAACTAGTACATTATCATTAAGGCGCATAGTGATACCTGCAGAACTACCTCCTGGTTCAATATAAACCGCTACTTCATATATTGCTAAATAGTTCCTTCCACCTTCAAGCAATACAGTTGTTGGTGGCATAAATGAAATTGCTGTGCCACTAGAATGTACCACTGTATCTAGTGGAATTGCAGAATTTACAGAAACTATTGTGGGAGTAGTTTGAACAACATTTAAACTGTTAGACGTGGGGGATGGACAAGAACAAGGTTTATGACTTTTGGAGTTGTTAGCATTTTGATAATTCACAAATAATCAAACTCCTTTGCATAAGATAATTTTTTATCCTATATAAAATGTAGCTTTTTTGTGTATCTATATTATTTTTAATAAATTTGTCAAGATAGGCCGAATAGTACTGGTCAGTCAACTCTTAAAAGTATTTGATACTTTGAGGGTTTTAAAGTGTATTCGATAAATATATATGAATGTTTTTCTAATGTCATTACTGTAAGTTAGGAAACGTAATAAAACAGTTATTGTATGATGAAAAAATTAAAGAACCTGTTATAACTAACAGGTCCTGTGTACAAGGAGTTCAAGGAATACAAGGAAACTGGTCCAGAGAAACCTGTGTATTCTTTGGCTTAATAGTAATGTATTCTAAGTAAACAAAAAATGAATAAAAGTTAAATAAAAGCCTTATTTAATAAAAAAATCGCGTACGAAAATTGTACACGATTATATAGAAACTATGTCTTGCGTGCTCATTGCATTGTATGTCTATTGTATGTAAAACGTGGTACATTGCAATACATTAAAAGAGCACTTTTAAAATTGCTCTCTGACCAAAACTAATATTGAAAAAGGATACCCAAGATATTATATGTATGTTTTTTAGATAGGTGAAATTAAAAATAAAATCTTTATTTTAAAACGAGAGGGGAAATAAATAATGGCATATGTAATTCAAAATACGAAAACAAAGAAATATCTTAAACATAAAGAAAAATACGAGCCTTTATCATATGGGTTTTACGATGTTAACAAACCAGAACAAGCTGAACAATATTCTTCAAGAGAACATGCGGAATATGCGATGACATGGCATGCAGACATGTCTGAACCATATCAAGTAATAGAAATTTAACTTAACAAAATCGTTATTTAAATAAAAGAAACCCCGTTTGTCTGCGGGGTTCCTAAGGGTAATTGTCAAGTAATGACGTACTCGACTAAATAACCATATCATGAATTTTTTGGTAAAAATACTGGTAAATGTGTCCAAATGGATGAGAGCAATATTTTGAACAAAAACGCTATTTTGTACTTAGTAAATGGTAATGTTTATTTTAAATGATAAAGCAGCTAGCTCAATGAACTAACTGCTTTATCGTCCAACAAGAACAATACCCACAATACATTGTAACTAAAGGTTACAACTATAGTATGAGCAGAAGTAAAAAAGTTATGTAAGAAAGCAAAAAATTTTCATTAAGCACAACTAAGCAGCTAGTTAATAAAACTAACTGCTCGTTGTACAAAAGAAATTTAGGCCCTACAAGTAAATGATATGTAACTTTAAGTTACAGCTATATTATAAGCAGAATTAAAATATTATGTGGAAGTGAAAAAGAACTAAATAAAAACTTCATTTTAAACAACAAAGCAGCTAGCCGGAATAGCTAACTGCTTCGTTGTACAATTTTAGAAGTTACAATCGATACGGATATATGTTGTAACAAAAAGTTACAGCTATAGTATAAACAAATATCAAAATATTATGCAGGAAAGAAAACTAAACAAAAATTTCATTTTGTATTAAGTTGGAATATAAAAAGAGCACTTAGTAAAGTGCTCTCGTGACGAGCCTCATTTTATAACGACTATTTTATAAAGAAAGGAACTCAGAATATTATATGTGCACCAGTCAATTGAGTACCTTGTACAAATAAAGAGCAGCTAGCAAAAGCTAACTGCTCTCCAGAAAAGCGTTAAGAAGGAAGTTCAGAACTCAAGCGCATTTATAGTATAGACAAGGTTTAGAAATTTATTCGAGGAGGAATGGATATGAAATACGGAGTTTATTTAGGTGGAGAAGTAATGGAAACTCATGATGATTATTTTGAAGCGTGTAAAGAGGTGCAACAATTAACGAAAGATACAGGTGCAGTTCATTGGGCTATGCCGATTAAGGAAGAAGTTAAGTGGGATGAGCAAAGAGTTAGAGCGTATATGAGATATGTAGAAGATAGTGAGAAAAGAATTATGAAGTTGGAAAGTGATTATGTAAAAGCGCAGGAATCATTAAGAAAAATTATAGAAGGTATTGAAAGTGAAAAACAAACCAAACAGAACCTTCAAAAAGATTTGTATGAACATAGCGGTTGGATGATCTATGACGGTGAATGGGTTGTAGTGGACAAGTAATAAAAGAGCAGCTAGCAAAAGCTAACTGCTCCAATCATGGAATATGGATCGAAATGGGTTGTCTACAGTATTGACGTAATATTGAGTTTTATTCGTGAAGAACTACGTTTAACTTAATGCATAGCCAACAATCAAAGTTAGTGTTAAAAACACTGATAATA
>NZ_NVEC01000070.1 GCF_002571225.1 Bacillus sp. AFS059628
ACGGCAATTCATCTCCACCTGAATTGTTGGGTTTCACCCGTAACACAAATCAGATGGAGTCTTCTTTCCTTTATTTTATATTTGATTAGTTTAAAGCAACTATTAAAATGAATAGAGAATATTCTGTCATGGTGGTAAAGTTAGAACAGGGCAGTTTCAGGGGGGCGGAACATATGATTTCTGAATTAAACAAGGATGATTTTTATAAATGTAATGGTTTAGTAAATGCAAAAGGTCAATTAGAAGTAAAGGCTGTAATTGCAGGAGTGAATCCTGGCCGTATATTCGTAGATAACATCTATTCTCCTAATTCAGGACTTATTTGGTTAGGGAATAACGATGGCTTCTTCTTTATTGGAGATGCTGAAAATGAAAAATTTAATAATGAAATGAATAGCTTTATTGATAATGTAATAATACCTGAGGCTAGAAAGGTTGGACTAACTAGCTTTGAAGGAATCGGTAATCATTCAAAGTGGAATAAAACAATCGAAAGGATATTTCAACAACGTAGTTTAAAGAGTTGGAATCAAAGAGTGTATACGCTAAAGGAAGAAGATTATGTGGGGAATCATGAACCTAAAATTGAACAAGGGTATATAGTGTTGAAAATGAGTAAAACTCTTTATGAGAATCAAAGAGATTCATTGAAAAATATTGAGTTTTTACAATCGAAAATTTTAGAGTTTTGGTCCTCAACGGATGAATTTTTTAACGAGGGAATAGGCTATTGTATAGTTTTTGACAACATGATTGTAAGTGTTTGTTTTTCGGGGTTCGTCTTTGACAATATACACTGTATAGATATTGAAACGATAGAAGGTCACCAAGGGAGAAAATTAGCTCAAACGATAGCTCATAGTTTCGTAAAAGAGTGTTTGGAGAATAATATCATTCCATATTGGGACTGCATGGAATTAAATAAGCCTTCTGTGGCCGTTGTAGAAAATGTAGGTTTTACAAATGTGTTTAATTATGTAGGCTATTATTTTCCTTTTGAGTAAATGAAGTGTATGTTACAAACCTATCATCGAGGGTTTTTACATGGAAGGAGAATAAGATGAAACAAATAATAAAAGACATATTAATAAATTATTTTAAAGAAATCCATACATTAGTAGTGGAAGAAGAACTACATAAGAATAGCTGGCATACAGATCTACACTATAAAATCATCGTAAATGGAAATCGGTATTCTGCACGGTTTATAAATAGCAATCGAACAATCAATCCGGCCTTTGGGACGTTATCAAATGAACAATTGAAAGAGCAAGTGCGGTTTACGTATTATTTACGAGAGCATGGAATTCCATTTATGCAGATTAAGGAGAATAAGGCGGGGGGTTCCTTTACATGTGTCACTTGGAATGAGGAACAGTACCGGTTTGTATTGTCTATTTGGATAGAAGGGGAACATGTTACTCATTGTACAGAAACGATGGCAGAAGTCTTTGGAAAGGAAGCAAGAAAAATACATGATATTTCTAGTGTGTTTCAAAGCTCGACTTTTCAAAAGAAATCTCATTTAGATGGATATGGTGAGTTTATTAAGCTATTAGAAAATAAGGGTTGTACAAGTAAGGAATTGAGAGGTTATATGGATTTCGCTAAGTACCATATAGAATGCGCGCATAAGAGTAATTTAGAGTTTATTGTACAAACTGATTTAAATCCTTTAAATGTCTTATGGGATTCAAATCAGTCTGTAAAAGGAATTGTAGATTTTGAATCGATTGGATATATTGATCGTATGGAAGGGCTAGCTTTTTTAATAAAGTGGTATTCCCGGACAGAAGGAATAGAGTCACATGTAGTATGTTCGGAAGTTGCTAGAGCATTTTTAGAAGGGTATAAAGCTAGCAACATTTTAACTCCAAATGATTATAAAAGACTTTCTTCGTTGCTGTGGTTATCAGGCAGTTTAAATTGGAATTTCGTTAAAAAGACGTTGAGCCTAATAGGTGACGAGAGTGAATTAGTAGAACATTTGAGAGTCTATAAAAGAAGAGGAGAAAGACTATCGTCATTGTTAATTTGTAGATAACATTTCTTTTCCTAATCTTGAATACGAAAAAGAAACCATATGAGGTGTTCAAAAAAATGAAAATACAAATTGTATTGTTTGACGGATTCGGAGAACTGGTCTCCTTTGCACCTTTTGAAGTATTGAAAAGAGCGATAGAAGAAGGGGCTCCATTTACGGTTGAACTCGTATTAAGTGAACCGAAACAAGAAGTTACTACTTCATTTGGAGTTACGGTGAAACTACATGATTTTTTGCGAATAGATAATCGCCCAGATTTGTTAATTGTACCTGGTGGAGGCTGGAATCATAAAGCTGAGCACGGGGCACGAAAGGAAGCTGAGCTTGGTACTTTGACTAAAATGATTAGAGAGATGCACAACGAAGGAACGATTGTTGCGGGAGTTTGTACTGGAGGTATGTTACTAGCTGCATCCGGTATATTAAATGATAAAAAGGCGACAATGCATCATTTGGCGCAGAGTGAAATGAGTGAATATGGAGCAGAGTTTCTTCCTTATAGAATTGTAGATCAAGGGAATGTTATTACCGCAAGAGGAGTTATTTCGGGAGTTGACTTAGGACTTTGGATCACGGAAAGGTTCGCAAGTCCAAAAATTGCAACTGCTGTTGAATATAGAATGGAATACGAGCGGCGGGGGGTTGTTTGGAATTGATTTGACCGTAATCATAGTTTTCTGCTGTAGAGTGTATTAAATATTTTAAAGGAGAAAGAGCTAACTCATATGAGCAGGCTCTTCATTTTCTATGTTTAATAATTAGGCTGAATATAACCTAATTTTATTCCACTTTATTCCCTTCGTAACATCTTCCAAAATGAGGGGAGTTCAACATAATGGACATAAACGTTGCTTATACATGTAAAGTAAGATGTCATAAAATGAATAAAGACTGCTAATTTTCGTGCACTGTGATTATGTAGAAATAGGGGAGATGACATGAAAGACAATACGTCTAAGAAAATTTTATTTATTCAATCAGGCATTCCTTTTTATTACCCAATGATCGAAGAAGCAATTTTGCATAGTTTACAAAAGGTAAACAGTAATACAATTATGGTGAACCCAGAACGAGCGATAAAAACCGCATTAAAAATGAAACCGGATTTTATTTTGGTACTCGGTGGTTTAAACGAGGGAATTATTAGTGTCATGCCAGTACTAAAGAGTGCGGGTTTTACTACTGGGCTTTGGCTGACAGATGATCCGTATTATACGGATGTAACACAACATCTTGTGCCGCACTATGATTACATATTTACGCAAGATTTAAATTGTATCAAGTTTTATAGAGGATTAGGATGTAAGAATGTGTTTCATCTTCCGTTAGCAGCAAATCAAGATGTGTTTAAACCTTCTCAGAAAGAAGATACATATAAGTATGATCTTAGTTTTATAGGTACAGCATTTGAAAATAGACTTACCTTTGTTGATTCCATTTCAGAATATTTGGCAGAAAAAAACACAAAAATTGTGGGGTTTGGTTGGGAGAAATTAAAAAATTATGAGAGATTAAAGGATAAAATACAACTCTTGCCACTTGCGAAGTATGAGGATGCGTTACAATTTTACGTATCGACTAAAATCAATATAAATTTACACCGTTCATCAAATGATCAGGAATTGAATTGTAATGCTGCAAATATCCAAGCCTATTCAGTAAATAATAGGACGTTTGAAATTAATGCCGTAGGTTCTTTTCAATTAACTGATATACGTCCGGATGTAGCAAAGCATTACATACCCGGTGTTGAAATAGAAACTTTTAATAGTGTACGGGAGTTTATACAAAAAGCGGAGTATTATTTGGAACATGTACAAGAAAGAAAACAAATAGCAAAAAATGGACTGGATAGAACTTTAAGAAGTCACACATATGATAAACGTATAGTACAATTATTAAACTATATTAATTTCATAGGTGTGAAGGTGTAGTCTAACTATTAACTTAAATGATCAGCGTTTCGTGCTTTCTAACTATCGTATTCTATAAACATTATTTGCGAAAAAGGGATTTGAATAAATTTATAGAATTTGTTTATTCTGAAAAAAAAATTTGCATGCAAACATTAGAGGAGATTAAAAATGAATCACTTTTTTGTAGAATTTGGTGAATATGAAGCAAGTGTTTGTGAATGGGGAGATGAAAGTAATCCTCAAATCATTTGTTTTCATGGTTTAGGAAGTACAAAATTAAGTTTTATACAGATACAGGGCACCTAATGCATTGGGATAGGCCAGAAGAGATTGCCGAGGATGTTTTAAATTGTTTCAAATAAAGAAGGTCCGTTGTTCGCATTTGAGCAACGGATTTTCTTTTGAAAAATTGAATGTAGTTGTCATAACCAGTTCCTTGTAAATAAAGATAATAAAGCTAGCTATAAGTCCAGAAAAGTTTTTGGAGAAAAGTAAGCCTAATGCTCAAAACTGGCTCAGGGTTCTTAATATAAATGTGTGTATTCAGCTTCAACCGCGAGATGTAGTAGACCTGTTATCATGAATAGTTTGTAAGTCTCCTAAATTGAAGTAACCAAGATTACGTAAACACAAATCGCCTGCTTCTATTGGATTAGGTTTCTTGCGAATTTTAAATTAAAGGTCTTATCCAAAGTTGAGAAAAATCCACATACCCAAAATATTTCATCTTAATATTCGTTAAATCTGATGAAAAAGGAATTTGACGTGTTTCATAGTATAAGAGAATCATAATGGTAAAATATATTTCAATTCTTGGCTCAACTGGCTCAATTGGTACGTCTGCATTAGATGTAGTCACTTCTCATCCAGAACATTTTAAAATTATTGGTTTAACAGCAAATCACAATATTGACCTTCTCGAACAACAAATACATACATTTCACCCTCGAATTGTAAGCGTAAGCACAAAAGATTTAGCAGATGCACTTCGGAAGCGAATTTCTACGGACACAAAAGTCACATATGGAACAGATGGATTAATTGAAGTTGCAACTTACCCTGATTCTAATCTTGTATTATCTTCAGTTGTCGGTGTCTCTGGTCTCCTTCCAACAATTGAAGCATTAAAAGCGAAAAAAGATATAGCAATTGCGAACAAAGAAACATTAGTTGCAGCAGGGCATATTGTGACAGATTTAGCGAAACGAAACGGCTGCCGCTTAATTCCAGTAGATAGTGAGCACTCTGCCATTTTTCAATGTTTAAATGGGGAAAATACTCAAGAAATTGAGAGGCTTATTGTTACTGCTTCAGGCGGTGCATTTCGAGATAAAACACGTGAGGAAATGGAAATCTTACAAGCTAAAGATGCCTTAAAGCATCCCAACTGGTTAATGGGAGCAAAACTAACCATTGATTCAGCTACATTAATGAACAAAGGCTTTGAAGTTATGGAAGCACGTTGGTTATTTGATATCCCGTATAAGAAAATTGATGTTTTAATTCATAAAGAGAGTGTTATTCATTCTTTAGTTGAATTTATAGACGGATCCATCATGGCACAGCTCGGTGCCCCTGACATGAGAATGCCGATTCAATATGCATTTCATTATCCAACTAGATTACAATCAAACTATAAAAAATTAAATCTACTAGAGATAGCTAGCCTACACTTTGAAAAACCAAATTTCAAAAAATTCCCTTGCTTACATTATGCGTATGAATCAGGGGAAATTGGTGGTACAACACCTGCTGTCTTGAATGCAGCAAATGAAATTGCAAATGCGCTATATTTACAAAATAAAATTTCATTTTTTGATATTGAAAAAACAATTTATTCTACTCTTGAAGCTCATCATAGCATTGCAAATCCAGATTTGGAAACAGTATTAGACGCCGATCATTGGGCTCGTGAATATGCAAACGAATTATTAATTAGAAAATGAAATACGAGCTAGAACAGAACTCGTCTTTTTTAGCTCTCCATTTTATGTGTTCTTTTGTTTTCATACCTTTACATTCACGGAATTGTAAAGGAATGTATTTAAGACATCGCATGCAGAAGGATTTATAGTAATTATTAGTTATGGTCATTGGGAAAGTTCTTTTTAATTAATATAAGCTATATACAGAATAAAGAAATCTAAAAAAACTGGAGGTAATTATGAAAACTTTCATATATATGGTTAGACACGGAGATTCACCAAAGTTTGGAAAAGAAACAACAAGAGGATTAACCGAAAAAGGGAAATTAGATGTTCAACGAATAACAGATATATTACAAGGTGAGGGAATCGACGTTGTTATCTCGAGTCCATACAATCGTTCAATTCTAACTGTTCAGCAGTTAGCGAAGCAAATAGGACAAGAAGTTTTCGTATTTGAAGACTTAAAAGAGAGAATTTTTATTGCTGAAGAGGAACGAATGTCGGATAAAGAATTATTTCCTTTGATAGAAAAGTCATTTTTAGACCCCGACTTTGCTTTAACGGGAGGGAGTGTTTTTGAACAGGATATCTTTAAAGCTATTTTTTAAATCAATCCTATTTCTTTTCATGTGCGGTATTGTTGTTTATTCTATATTTCAGATTATTTTTGTCTGGAGTGTTTCGACAGGATTAGGAAGGGATGATATAGTCGGATTTTCTGATAATAAGTATGTAATTGGACGTCCACCTGTTAGCTATAATTTATATAAAAAAGATAGTGGAAAAACTATATTAGATAATGTTATTGGTTATAAAAAGGGAAAAACTAAAAGCTATGTTCGAAATGAAGTTGAATTTGTAGTGATAGATGAGATAAAGGGTAGCTATGAACTGTATAAAATAGAAAACGCTTCAGAAAAGGAGATAGCATGGCTGAAAGAAATGAAGAAATTAGAATAATAGAGACTATCTGAAAGGTAAAGAAGCACACTTGTTATTGTTAGATCTAAAAAATGGTTTAGGCTGATAATGGAGTTTTATTTCATGAAAAGAGTCATTATTAAAATAAAGTATTAGGGGGGCAGTCTCATCGCCATCAAGCTAATATTTTGAAGCACCACCAAAACAAAAATTTTACCTCTCGACAGTTATATATGAGAATTAAGCTCATTTCTTCGTTTTGGGGTGAATCTATTTTCTTAAGTTGATGAGTATGCGTCTGTGCCCCATGTTAGAAAAACGATATTTAAATGCAAAGTTATCGTGCAAGCAAGAGCATTAAAGTTCTATCGCCAATTCTTTTTTTGCTATAATAGATGCGTGGCAGAAAATAGATAGAAAGAAACTGCTAGTAATTTATACTTAAAGTAGGGAGTTTGAACAGAGTTATGGGGACAGACAAAGAAATTAGTTCCGCTAAATTAATATGGAAGATGACGCGCCCGCATACATTAACGGCGACATTTTCTCCTGTAATTTTAGGGACAGTGGCATCACTTTATGTTGCCGAAATTGATTGGCTTTTATTTATTGCGATGATGGTTGCATGTTTAGCATTGCAAATAGCAACGAATTTATTTAACGAGTACTATGATTTCAAACGTGGATTAGATACCGCTGATTCTGTTGGGATTGGTGGGGGAATTGTCCGTCACGGATTGAAACCAAAAAATGTATTAACAGTTGCGCTTTTATTGTATGTAGTAGCAGCAATTATTGGAGTTTATATTTGTATGAATAGCAGTTGGTGGTTAGTCGTCATTGGTTTAATTGGGATGGCGGTTGGTTATTTATATACAGGTGGTCCATTACCAATTGCGTACACTCCATTTGGAGAATTAGTTTCTGGATTGTTAATGGGGACATGCTTTGTACTTATTGCTTTCTTTATTCAAACGAATACGATAACGACTGAAAGTGTATTAATTTCCATTCCAATTGGAATTTTAGTCGGTGCAATCAACATGTCAAATAACATCCGAGATATTGAAGAAGATATTAAAGGTGGAAGAAAGACATTAGTAATCCTCCTTGGGAGAGAAAAAGCAATAGTAACACTAGCTGTAGCCTTTTTCATTGCTTATTTATGGATCGCCGTAATTGTATTGATGGGTTATATAAGCCCTTGGGCATTAGTTATGTTCCTAGGTTTGAGAAAGCCAATCTCTGCCATTCAAAGTTTCCAAAAAGGAGCAAAGGATCCCGGATATATGCGCATCGCAATGAAATCAACAGCGATGACAAATACGATTTTTGGTTTCTTATTATCAGCAGGATTATTAATTAGTTATTTGTTTTAAATAAAAATATGATGAAATAAATTAACCCCAATTTCTCAATTTTAATATGGAGAGATTGGGGTTTTTATTTTTGTATTTCTTTAATAACGATTAAACTCTTTTATAAATCTACACTATTTAATAGTTTAGTTGAGATAAAGGTCAGGATGGTTAGAGGAATGATTTTTATATTTGTTTAAGTTTAGTACTTACTGTCATGTAGTATTCCTCCTTGTAAATGTACTTCAAAATATAGAGTGCCAATTTTGTTATCATCGTACGACTTTCAATGTTAGGGTTATGCGAATGAGAAATTTTATAGTTAATTATTCAAAGAAGGATTTTTTTAGCTAATAGATGCATGGAATAGTTTTGTCCCAATAACAAAAACTAACAGAAATAAAACGATAATATATAAAGGAGATTAAATATGCTGAAAAAGATAGGAAGAATTTTCCGAGTATTCCTCTTTTTATTTATCGGTGGATGTTTAGTTCTGTTTGTTTGGGGTGAAATTGACAGAACGATAGCCGAAAAAAATGAGGTATTTAGCCAGAATTCTAGTCAATACCCTATGCGTCAAAGTGATATTACTTTGTATACAGATGGGAAACAGTTAAACAATCAACTATTCTCAGATATAGAGAAAGCAAAGCATTACGTGCATGTTAACTTTTTTTCTATTGCTGATGATAAAGTAAGCCATCAGTTTCTAGAGTTATTACGGAAAAAAAGTCAAGAAGGTGTAGAAGTATACTATGCTTTGGACAGGTTAGGTGGAATTTTACTAAAGAAAAAGGAAAGAGAATTATTAGTTAAAAAAGGAGTTCATTTTACATATTACAATAAACCTGCTTTCCCTTATCTTTTTTCTTCTTTGGATCATCGGAATCATCGTCGTATTTCAGTTATTGATGGAAAGGTTGGTTACATTGGCGGATTCAACATCGGGAAGAAGTATTTAGGAGAAAAAGAAAAACTTGGTTATTGGAGAGATTATCATCTTCAAATACGAGGAGAAGGAGTTCAAGATTTAGAACGCCAATTTGTATTAGATTGGAAGAGAAACTCAGAGAAACCGATTCCGATACACAATGCGGTAAAAGAAAAGGGAGCAACCTCGCAACGATTTACTGCATATTATAGTGGAAAAAAACTTGGGCAAGATTATAAAATACTGTTTGAACAAGCAAAGGAATCCATTATTATATTAACACCTTATTTTATACCAAAAGACAAAACTATTTGGAACGCATTAGTAGATGCGAGAAAGAGGGGAGTCCGTGTCAAAATTCTATTCTCACCTCATTCGGATGCACTATTAGTTAAAGAAGCAGCATATCCATATATCCGAAAAGCATTAAAACAGGGTATGGAAGTATATGGTTATAAAAAAGGGGTGTTACACGGTAAAGTATTTTTGATTGATGAAAAAGTATTGATGGTTGGGACCGTGAATTTTGATTCACGCTCATTTCATTTAAATGAAGAAATGAACTGTTATATTCATGACCCTATCTATATTTCGAAAATAAAACCTGTGATTAATGCAGACTTACAAAATTCAAAGCAAGTAACATCCTCTGACGTCAATCAATTATCTATAAAAGAAAAAATAAAAGAAAAGGTTGCAAAAATGTTTGAGTATTATTTGTAAAGACAATGCATTTTTATACTTGGGTAACAGGGGTTATATGTTTAGTGGTTTTACGTATTCTCCATGGAATCAGCTGGGCAGTTGCTAAAAGGCTGTGATTGATGTATTCCATCATCTCGTCGTGGAGAAGCAATGGCATGGTTAGATCTTTGAGTAATAAAATCATTTTCATTCCATTATCTATTTCTTCTATGTACAGGATTAGCACTTGTTGCATTCATACTTGAACTTGGTACAAAAATACCATCAATTCAACATGCATCAAAAAAACGCTAAGTAAAAAATACAATAAGCTGCCCATATGGACAGCTTATTTACATAATTTTCGTTACAGGTAGTTCATTATTTATAAGTTAAACTCATTTATTTTTTACTCTCTTTACTTGACTTTGTTATAGAAGAAAAAGTATAAATTATAAGAGCTAACCAAATAAAGGTAAAAGCTATAAAATGAGCTTTTGTTAACGTTTCGTTATAAAGAAAAACACCGGCTATTAGTGACAGAGTTGGTGAAATATATTGGAGAATACCAAGCATAGATAATGAAACTTTTTTAGCACTCTTTGTAAATAATAAAAGTGGTAGAGCTGTTACTACGCCACTCCCCATTAATAATAAACTGGTTGAAACAGAATTGAAAAATTGTATTTGAGATTGAAACATCAAATAAGCCAAATATACCAACGCAATAGGCGAAATTACCATCGTTTCAAGTGTTAATCCAATGACTGAATCTGTTTTAATCATTTTTTTGGCTAAACCGTAAAATCCAAAGGTAAGCGCCAAACTAAGAGAAATCCAAGGAATCACACCATAATGGAACGTTAGTGTTAATACACCAATGCCTGCTAATATAAATGCAAGAATTTGAGAACCACTTAACTTTTCTTTTAATACAATTACACCGATTAACATACTTGTTAAAGGATTAATGTATTGACCAAGACTTGCTTCTAATATTTTCCCATTGAGCACTGCCCACATAAAGATGCCCCAGTTTGAACTAATCAGTACTGAAGCAATAAAAAGTGACCAAACTAATTTTGGATTTTTAACAATTTCTTTCATGAATTCAACATATGTAGACCATTTCTTCATGAAAAATAAAAGTACAAGCATAAAAATAAAGGACCAAAAAACTCATTGTGCTAGAATTTCTCCTGAAGATACGTGTTGAATAAGCTTCCAGTAAATTGGAGTAATACCCCACATAATATAAGAAAGTACTGCAAACACAATGCCATCTTTTTCATTATTTAATTTCATTCTGAGCCTTCTTCCTAAATATTTAAGTGTTAAATTACCTGGTTTGTTTTAAATAGCTATTAGTAGTAGGGAAAGTACTGGTGTAATCCATTTTATTACAAATCACGATTTTAACATCAATGATTGGTAAAGTAAAATGTTTTATTATCTTATGTTTTTAGTAGAAAAATACATATTGTATACATGTGGGGTTAACATAACGCCCTATTATCACTAGCAAGAAAAAAGCGAATCCCTACTCTCAAAAGAAATCCACTTTTTCTTTTTCTATAACTCTATTCATTTTTATACATTCCTATCCTGGCATGGTTTTTGGGTTACTGGATTAGCAGAAAAACTGTATAAAATCTAGTATACTCTTAGCCTGTTTTTTTCTGAAAAGCTGGCGGTACCCCATCGCCATCAACCTAAGAAAACAGGTCACCCCCAAAACGATAAATAGGCTTTTTTCAAAATAAAACCTAAAATTTCGTTTTGGGGGTGTTATAAAACTTTATCTTGATGGAAATGTGGTGGTACCTCTGGTTTTAAGTTAAAAAAATCCCCAGAAATAAACCTTTTATAAATATGATTATTGTATTTCGAGGGGTTCCTTATAAATCTTAGCTATATATTTTACAAAATCAATGACGGGATAGTGTATGAGTGAACGGTGCTGCGTAAAACGAACCCCTTCTTTTTCCATTTTTGAAATGAGTTGTTCAATTTCCAACTCTTTTTGTTGTATTTTATTATAATTTTGATATACAATGTTTTTCCATTGATAGGAAGAGCCGTGAAAATAACTCTCTCCTTTTACCCTGTGACTAAATATAATTTCTATTTTTTCTCTACGTTGTTTTTCCTTCATATGCGCTTCCGTTGACTGCATGTTTATCGCCTCTTCCCTTTTTTGTTGTATAACAAAATTTGGTCTAACTTACCATACATAGACAATGTACATTGTTCTAGTTGGGATTTGTCGTTTAAGGCTATCTCATCCACTTTATTTGGTTTTCAAGTGCTTAATCTAATATATTGGATTTACATCTAAATAAGTTTTTAGTGTGTATAAAACACTATCTATCTTTATTATAAAACGATTCTTTATAAGCATGCACCTTTTTACACTCACGAAGATTTATAACATGACGAGTATCTTCATCCATGAATGTTATTCTGTATTTACTGAGGTTAGTTTCTTTATTTAGGCTAACTAACATATTGTATGCCTCAGTATCTATTTTATAAAAAAGAAAATAGATGTAACGGTCCCCCTTTTAATAAAAAAATCCTATAAAAATATAGCGCTCTTAAAAAGTTTTGTTACAAATTTATTATGTTTGACTTTAAAAAAGGAACGTAATATTTATTTGTAGAAAATTTTAAGAGTAAAAATAGAATGACTATCTGTGATAAGAAATGGGGGGACTTTTATGCTAACAAATGATTTAGATTTCCGATTAGAACCACGTTTAAAAGAACTGTATGAACAACATAAAATAAGAGCGCAGAAGATAGACTGGGGTTATCATGAGTTTTTACCATGGGATAAGGGAATGGACTTTAAAAGAGTTCCTTGGGATGAAAGTCAAGTTACTCTTCCTTCTGGTGTAATTACAGCCATTGAAACAGCTTTATTAACAGAAGTGAATTTACCTTGGTTTACAACGTATTTATCTGCGACTTTTAAAGGGTCCCTTTCTGTTATTACAGACTTTATTCATACTTGGACCTCAGAAGAGGATCAACATTCGAATTTATTGGAGACATATTTACTACTCACTCGAAGTGTGAACCCTAAACGTATACATGAATTAAGAAAGTCAGTCCTTGAGGGTGGATTTGAGCCTGATTTTCATACACCAATCGAAGCCATGACGTATACGACGCTACAAGAACTTGCAACGATGGTGTTTTACAATAATGTCGCTAAGGTTGCAAATAAGCATGATCCAGATCTTGCTACATTATTACGCCGTCTTGCCAAAGATGAGACTCTTCATTATGCGTTTTATCGAGATGTCATTCGAACACATTTGGAATTAGAACCTAAGTATTGCTATCATATTGACAATGTGATTAGGAATTTTAAAATGCCA
>NZ_NVEC01000071.1 GCF_002571225.1 Bacillus sp. AFS059628
GGAACTTTTTTTGCTGGTATGATAGGATTTTCTAAAATAGATAATTGGGTTGCGATGCTTAGAAGCATAGCGACAGTTCTACTAACACTTTTATTATCAGTGTTTTTAACACTAACTTTGATCATTGGCTATGCATTGAGTTAAACGTCATTCCTTGTTAATAAAACTAAATATTCCGTCAACACTATATATGACATTAGATTTTCTCCTTGTTCCCCCTTGGAGAACCGAGCAGTTAGCTTTTGCTTGATACTTACTAGTTCGTTTAACAAATCTTATATTTTTAGCTAATTGCTCTAAAACATCAGGTAACATATATCGTTGTAACTCTTAGGAATACAATGGCAGCTCATCATGAATTGAAAAGCACATTATAAAAACAACCTTTCTTTTAATTCTAAAGAAAGGTTAACGCTTTTCCCATTTTTAAAACAGGTTTTTTCGAAGGTTTTAATTTAATCCTAATTATATTTTTTATAAATTCTAAAAGTATATCCCCTATTTTTGGTATGATAGACAGGCACTATTTTTTAGAACAGGAGACAATAAATGAAAAAAATCAAATTAGGATTATTAGTTATATTTCTATTTATATTTATGTACATGTCTTTAGTAGGAGATGAGAATAAGGGTTCTTTAGCTCCTAATCTGATTTCAAAAATAAAATATTTAGAAACTGATTCTGTTGCTGTAGGTACATTTAGAGATTATGGCCAAGAAGCAAAATCAGTGTTTGAAAAACTAAGTTGTCAGAAAGATGTTGTAACAAAAAAAGATTTTTTGAGGAATCTTCTCAACGTAACATTGACTTTGTATTAGATGATGGTAAAAAAATCAAATTCAAAGTATTATTTTTTAGTGTGAAACCATACTTTGATGAAGCGTATGTTCAACGTATAGGAGATGATTCCATTTACCACTTAAATAAAGAAGATGCAACAGATATAGCAACTCAATTTGCAAATCGTTAATACTTTTCTTAAAATTTTATGTTTTATATCTATTAATTATAAAAAAAGAACATCCCCAAAACGAATTTTTTGTTTTGTTAGTTTGATGGGCATGTGGCACTGCCCCTATTAATAAATATTACTAACCATATTTCTAGGTTAATATCTATCATATTTAAAAAAATAAGATTAATTAGATTTAAAAAAAGATTTCTTTTTCTTTACTCGTAATAAATCACCTGTCCATCCTTTGAATCGCATATATAAATACACCCCCCCTGTTGTAAAAATAATAAATAAGAGAGCGATTAAATAGCTATATTTCCATTCTAGCTCAGGCATATATTTAAAATTCATCCCCCACAATGCTCCTAAGGCTGTCAAAGGCGTACTTACAGCAGTTAATACCGTAAGAGCTTTCATAATTTCATTCCCACGATGAGAAGAAACAACTTCTTGTAAATGAATCATCGTGTCTAATTCTTCTTGGTACTCTTTAACGAGTTGTAATCCACGCTCTAATTTTACGTGCGTTTGTTTATAACAAAGGGTGTTTGTTAGGTTGTCTAACCAAGCTTCCTCCAAGCCTTGTAACACTTCTTGTATTAAGCGAAACACATGTGTGTTCATAAATAATTCATGACGAATATGATAAATTCTTTCTAAAACTGCTATGTTATTATGATGATAAAAATCCCATAACACATTTCTGAAATTGTTTTCAAAATAGTCAACCTTTCGTAAATAGTGAGATATAAATATTGATAAGATAGCACACATTCCTTCAGCAGAACTATCACAATTTTTTATACCCATAGGGAAATTATGTATTAATTTTTGAAAATCCTCTTCCTCTTTTTCTTGGACCGTTATCAGTATTCCATGAGCTACAAAATAATGAAGAAATTTTTGGATTTTGGCGTCCTTTTTATCTTGATCATATAAAAACGAACCATATACACAAGTTTGACTTGGTGATAACGTATAAACATATAATCCATTTTCACAAGGAGAACTTATTTTTTTTACAAATTGAGAGAAATAAGATGTTACATCACGAGGGATTATAGAAGAAAGTTTTTCAAGTTCACTAGTTATCACATGATACCAATCCCATTTCGGCATTTTTATACATTCCACATTATTCTTCCTTTCTGAATAGTTTTATGTTTCATCGAATAATATCCGTAATATGAAATTTATATGTAGGTATTCATGTCTTGGAGGAAAAGTTTTTAGATCCTCTACATTACAAACTAAATGGCATAGGAGGTCTTCTTCTGTTACAAGGAAGACCCCCTATATATTAGTTATTTGGATTCTAAATTTTAAACATTTCCTCTATACAAACACTTTTTATCTTTTCTTATTTATATGTGGCAAAGAAGCCACATAATTTGGCACGTCTATTTAACGAACTCCATTTTGGTCGTTATTATAATTTAGATTCATATGCAGATTGATTAGTGATGTCGTCAAATACTTGACTTCCAATCATATAGTATCCATGAAGTGCAGCCTCTTTTGAAGCGTCTACCATACGGAAAGAAGAAATTTCACCTTGCATTTTTTCAATTCGTTTTTTGTGGATGTCTACTATTCCTCCTGTCCAAATAATAGTGTCATACTGGTCTAACTTAAATTGTTCTTGTAATACACACATAATGTCTTGGAAGTGTGTATCCAACTCTTTTTGAATCAAAGTATCGACCTGACTTGTCTGAGGATTTTCTTCTCGACCTCCATATCCTTTTTCTAATATATTTGGCATGTCGTTAATGTGCAAGTGATCACTTTCACCGGCATGATTCTGCAGGATATTCTTAATATTTTTCAAAGGCTTGCTACATCCTAGTTCCGTCTCATAATGATTTAAAATGACATTCTGTTTCATATCTGTCATTTCTAATGTACGAAATCCACCATCAATAATTAAGATACGATCTTGTTCCTGAATGATTCCCTCTTTTAAGAAATAGGCTTGTAAAGCGACCGGTTGCTGAAGAATCAAAACATTTTCCACCGTAATATTAATAAATTTCCCATCAATTTGTACGGAAGTTTCTTTTTTTAATGCACGTTGTAATTGCTCATGCTGACTACCAAAACAAGTAACTGGAAGCCCGGTTACAACTAAAGGTAACACGACATTTTCTTTATAATCCTTTGCAATGCAACCAAATATTTGTTGTTTAAACTGTTCGCTTTCATAATAATTTTCTATTTCTTCGTCAAATGGAGGAAGAAATGAAGCGTCAGATTGATGTGCTTCATTTCCCATGTAGTATGCAAAGTCTAAGTCTATAAAACTTACCTTTGTTAAATCTTCACTTTCAGCATGATTAGGTACAGGAGCTAGTGTGGCAGCTTCACTCTTAATCGTCACCTCAGAATCTACATCCTGTCGATATGCCCGCTTAGTAAAACCAATTCCTACATCAATTGCATACAGAGATTTCATACTTTTTTCCTCACTTTCTCTTTTTAGAATTAAATCTAAGCACTCTCTTCTTTCCCTTCTTTCGTATATTTCTTTTCATTTTCCGTTTTTTCTCCGTCTATGTCCTTACTATTTTGATTTATTTCATTATCCTTTTCATCTTTTTTCTTCTTGTTATTTTCGTTTTCTGTAAAATCTTTAATAGTAGAAATGACAACCGGTGTGGCTGTAAGCAGTTGTGGTAATGTTTGTTTTGCAACATTAGCTGCAGTTACAGAGAATTGTTTACTTGTCTCGGTTACCTTCTCTAATGTTTCCTTTATGTTTCCTTCTTGTAGTTTGTCTTTTACGCTTTTTCCTTTTGTTTGTATAGCTTTCCGATTTTCTTTTTTTAACAGAGAGACCATGACTCCGGTCGTAATCCCAATCACAGCATATTTAAATATTGTATGTTTCATTTTTCTCACCCTTCTCTACTTTTATTTTCTTCCATGCTACAACCTAAAATAATTAACTTATCTATTTATCAGATATTGCAATCTATTAGAGAGAATGATAGTTTTGCGGCTGCCTATCACTCGCCGTTAGTGTTTCATCTGTTACTAGGAGTAAAATTCTCCCTTGATCTAGTTTTTCTTCATATAAGTTAGCTTCCTCCTTCGACAACCCCATTTCCTCCAGTTGATTTCGGAGCTCGTCCCCTTTTTTGGAAAAAAAGTTGATAATACTTGTGCCCAATCCTTGTTCTTTTACTCCAATCGTATTTGTGTTTGTATCATCCGCAATCTTTTTTGTTAGATGTTTTTCATGTGTTAAGACGTAAATGTCATCTTGGTGAATCCCTTGCAATTCTAGCTCTTTTACTTTCATAACTACTTCCTGTTCATTATCATATTCATGAACCACCGGTTTTCTTTCATTCTTATGCATTGTATTTTCCTCCCTTAGATTTTTTATTTTTTATTTAGTTGTTATGTAATATGTAATACACCTATTTTAAAGATATTAAACCTAAATTTTCAAAAAACTTAACACAATAGGTTATTAATGTTTTTGAATATCAAAGAAATGTCACGAGCACTTTGCTTTGATAGCAGTGTTACAAATAACGATTTTTTTAGAAGGCAAGCCCATTGTTTTATAGAAAATTTCTATTTGAAAAAGTTACAAAAGGAGTACAAGATATTTTTTTCGTTAATTAAATCAAAGGAAAATAAAAAAACACTCTTTTTAAAAGAGTGCTAAAAAACATATAACCTAATAATGTTTCTAGTTTGATTACAGAAAAAAAGTCTTTATTAAAACATATAGTTGCTAATTTAATTGCGATCTTCCTTGCACCCAAGCAGCAATATCATTTATAACATACTCAGGAATATTAGCAGGACTATAATATTCATCCGGTTTACTTATTTCTCCATCCCCTTCTGTAAAGAAATGATTTAACTTTGGATATAGCTGATAATCAACGTTATCTCGTTCTTTTAATTGTTCTTTCCAAAGAGGAATTTCGATTTTTGATTGAACTTGATAGTCTCTTTCCCCTTGAATAATAAGAAGCGGTGTCTTTTGTTCTTTTGACATTTCTGCTGCTTTAATTTTCCGAATAGAATCCCAAAATACTGCTGATCCTAAGTAAAAATCTTTTGGAGGATTCTGACCAGAGAAATTTGGATCATTTAATAATTCAAATTGCGATTTGTAGAATTTATATTGCTCCTGGTTCATTGCTCCAATAGAAAAAAGATACTCAAATTGATCTAAAACAACGTCTTGAATCGTACGAGCTGGCCCACCCATTACAATTGCCCCAGCAATATTTTGATTTTGGTCTTTTTCAATCATTTTCGGAAGCATCATTCCACCTTGACTATGACCAAGAATATATATTTGATTCTTATTTATTAGAGGCTCATTTTTAAGAAATTGAGTTACAAGAAGAGCATCATCTGTTGTCTCTTTATCAACTGTATAGAAGGGACTGAATTGTGTTTTCAACCCATGTTCATACGTTCGTTTATTATAGCGAAGGACAGCAATTCCCTTCGATGCAAGACCTTCAGCTAAATCGCGAAATGGTTTTAAAGCAAACGCTGTTTCATCCTGATCAGTTGCTCCTGATCCTTGAACAAGAATAACCGCTGGAAAAGGACCCTTTCCTTTTGGAACCGACAATGTTCCTGGTAATGGAAATGCACCACTTCCAACTACTACTTCTTTATCAACAAATGATTCAGGCTTACTATATGATGGACGCTCAGCAACAGGACTAAACGACATGCTGAGTTGAAAATCGTCTATTTTTCCAGATGGATCTAGTTTAATTAGTAAAGGTACAGTCATTTTTTCAAAAACTAATTGAATCTCCACATTTGTATGAACAGGATTTGTCTCTTTTTGTGTAACCTCTCCAATTTCTATAAAAGAACCTGCTTGTAATTGAATTGGAAGTCCCTCCCAATAGCTCTTCAACCATTCTTGGGATATTATTTTCTGTAATGACCTTGAGGTTAAATCAAATGCAGATTTATAATCTTCACTATTCATATGGCGAATAAATGAAAAAGTAGTAGATATAATAGGATTTTCATCATCACTATTGTCTATTTTTTTTATATTTGTGTTTACTTCCTTTAATTTTGAAATAAATTGGTGGTTAAATGGATTATTATATGTATGAGGATATAAATTTGTTTTCAAAATTTCCGTATTTCGTCCCTTATACAAATTTGAAGAACTCTTAAAATTTTCAGGTGAAATTACCTCCTCCGCATATGAGACTGAGGGAATTGCTATTGTAAAAATTGCACTGATAAGTAATAACTTATTACTTATTCTTCTTTTCTTACCCATACTTATTGATTCTCCCTTCAAAATTTAAAATTTCTAATGCAATATGCCAACTATAAGGAAAATAAAAATCACCAAAGAGATTAATAATCTATTTTACGATCCCCCCTCTCAAGTTAAAAATCTATCATTAACAAACTTCAATAAAAAACGCCTTCCCCCTCTTTTTTTTATTGTTGGATTCTCCAATGACCTAGAAGCACAGCACGAAATTACATGTAACCGACCCATGAGATTCTCTGTTTCAAAAGAAAAAAGCCCCCCCACTAGATACTTTCTTTAATTGTTCTCACTATCATTTATTTAGGTAATTCTCTTATTACTGTAAGATAAATTCATTCTATTTTCTAAATCTCACTTATTTCTTAATTCACTCATACCAATATAAAACCTAATAACCTACCATCAAAAAATAAAGAAAACAAGTTATTTGGCTATTCATTTCTTAAACTTAATGCTCAAATTAGTTTTTTTCACAAAGTTAAACTTTATTAAGAAAAACTTAAAGAATTTCCCTCTATATTCATAAGAACTTTTTTCTATACTCAAAAATGTAAATAGACAAAAGGAGAAACGGTCATGAAGAAATTTGTAATTTGCATACTAGGGATAGGCCTCCCTATATACTTACTACCTTTCATATTACGCGGAGATTTAGACAGATTTAATCCGATTGCTGAAGAAAAAAATGTATATGCCGTTGCGAAAGGATATGGTGTTCCAGATTATCATCATAAAGGAAGAGCTATGTACTCACTAAAAGGTGTTGATGAATTAAGCAATGAAAAAGAATATAAAGTTGGAACGAACACGCCTAATGATTTTAGAAGAAAAACTTACTTAAAAATTCATGTGAAAGGAAAGTATGTCTATTCTTACGATGTTATTTCTGAAAAGGACATTCCAGAGAAAATAAGGGGACAATTGGAGATGGCAAATAAATAAAAGAGCCAATTCGTACGAGTTGGCTCTTTATTATCTCTCCCACCTATCGTTTAGAGAATTCTTTCGGTAGATTTATTAAATTCGTTATCATTGTTTTAATAACCATTCTTCAATTACTTTCACTGTTTCATCTTGTTGTGCTTTTGATGTAATTAAGCTCGCATTATCACCTTTTTGCTCACCATACATGCCAAAATGAGCATGATTTCCGCCTTTTATCATGTGCATAGTTGTATTCTTTGACATGAACTTTTTATTGTTCTCTATTTTTTCTACTGTTGCTAAAGCATCTACTTCCCCATAAATTGATAACATCGGAATCGATTTCGTAGAGAAGTTATCTGCAGGATAAGAACCTAAGAAAATGATCCCGTCTATCTTGTCTTCATGTTGGAAGGCATACTTAGAAATCATAGCTCCCCCCATTGAATGCCCCGCAACATACCACTTCTGAACTTCAGGATACTGTTCCATTACACTGTCTACCACATTGATTCCAAATATCGCTAAGTTTAGTGGTAACTTAGGCATCACTACAAAATGCCCATCTTTTGCAAGAGCTTCTCCTAAGTAACTATAAGCCTCAGCTTCTACTTTAGCTCCTTGGTAAAAAATAACCCCCACTTTAGCATCTTGCTCTCCAAAAATGATATGATCTTCATCTTTTTTATCATCTACTAACGACAAAGCCTCTTTCGTCGGTTTATAAGTAAAATGAGACCAAACAAAAAACTAATACTTCCTATAAGTAAAATACCTATTAAAGAGTACAGAATAATTTTTATCCATTTCTTCACAAAGATGACCTCCCTAAGATGTATATATTCCATATTTTAGATTATCATTCATACACATAAAAACTTGAGCGTTTTTATTATGCTCAAGTTTTTATTTATGACTTTAATTCATACTATAAATGGTCCAAGATAAATATGTAGCAAAGGTAGACCATAAAAAATATGGAATTAGCAACCATGTCGATACTTTAGATAATTTGGAAGAAACCACTATGAGAAGTAACGTCGTAATAGCGACTAGTAAGCAATCTACTGTTGCTAAAAATAAATTTTTTTGACTGAATTGAAAATAGCTGAACGCTTGATTGAACATATAATTTAAAAGGAATACAAACCAAAATGTTTTTGGCTTACATCCATATTTGTTGTAAATAATTGCAACTGATAATGCAATCAGTCCATATAATACTGCCCAAACTATTCCGATTGTCATACCAGAAGGTGTCCAAGACGGCTTTTCTAGCGCATCGTACCACATACGATCAATAGGAAATAAAATACTAGAAACATAAAACAAACCATATGTTAGTAAAAATACTAGAATACTAGATTTTTTCATAAACATTCTCCTTTTTACTAGAAAGTTATAGAAAATTTATATGATTAGTATGCCCTTGTAATGGATAAAATTCTAATATTTAAATTTCAAATACATATTGTTTAATCTATTTCATACGAATTCTTTCATACTTTTATATGCACAAAGTGCTCTCTCCCGTGCTGCCTTATGATCAACAACTGGCAAAGGATATGTATGACCAAGCTGTATATTAGCCTTTTGTAAAATATGCTCAGGTGCTTCCCAAGGTTTATGTATATATTTATTAGGCATATCTCTTAATTCTGGTACCCATTTTCTTATATACTCCCCATCTTTATCAAACTTTTCTCCTTGTGTGATGGGATTAAAAATACGAAAATACGGTGATGCATCTGCCCCACTTCCAGCAACCCACTGCCATCCCATTGTATTATTTGCAATATCAGCATCTAGCAGTGTATCCATAAACCATTTTGCACCCTCTTGCCACGGAATTAACAAATGCTTTACAAGAAAAGAGGCTACAGCCATTCTTGCTCGATTATGCATAAAACCTGTTTGCCATAGTTCCCGCATTCCAGCATCAATAAACGGATAGCCAGTTTCACCCTTCTGCCATACTGTTAATAACTCCTCTTCATTATTCCACGGAAAATGTTCGAAGCTCTTATTAAGAGGTTTATATACTGTAAATGGATAATGATATAGCAAATAATAAGAAAACTCTCGCCAAATGAATTGACGTATAAAACTATTCACTTGTTTTTCAAAAAGACTACATTGTCTTTCGGTACTTTTATTGATTAAGTAATGATACATCCACTTCACTGATATTTGGCCAAATGAAAGATAAGGTGCCAACATCGAATGAGCATTTTCATTTGGAAAATCTCTTCCTTCACTATAAGAGGCTAATTTGCTAGAGAAAAACTTCTTACATGTTTTGTATGCCCCTTCTTCTGTAGGATCCCATATTGCTTCCATATGAGATGTCCACGGTATAGTCGGCAACAAGTGTAATTCTGAAACAGATAAGCTTGCTGGTAAAGAGCTTCCCCACTTTATACTCTGTACTCTGCTAATAGGTTTAGGTATTACCTGCTTTTGAAATGCATTGTAAAAAGGCGTAAACACCTTATATTCAGTGTTATCCTTCTTTTTTATAATCCACGGTTCTAATAATAAATGCGAATTAAATTCCTTACAAATAATACCTTTATCTTCTAATATCATTTTCATTTTTGGATTAGATTTTAACCTGTCTGGATCATAACAACTATTCCAATATACAGCCGTTATATCTAATTGTTTTATGAGAGAAAGTATTTCTTCCTGTGTATTTCCTTTGCGGATTATTAAAGTAGAGCCCAATGCCCCAAGTTGCTTTTGGACATCTATTATAGCATGGTGTAACCACCACTTTGCCGCACTTCCTATTGAAAAAGTTTCGTCATGTACATATACCGGAACAACCTCACCGGACTGAGCAGCTTCAAATAGAGCTGGGTTATCATATAAGCGAAAATCTTTTTGAAACATAACGATAATTTTATTTTGCATGGCTATCCTTTCTAATTCTTAAAGCACAATTCTTTCTTTATGAAAACAAGTACTTCTGTTATTTTTAAATGATTATAAGAATCACTGTTTGTAATTGCAAACAAACTTTTCTATCTTTAATGGGTTTTTCCAACTCTTAATAAAGGTAAAAATACAATGTACTTTGTACTTATCTTAAACTCTTATAAAATAAAAAAGAAGATGGAGAGAAATATGAGAAAACAGTTTGATAAACAGTCAAAATTAAATACATCTATAGATTCAACAATCCTATGGACTTTTCAAAACCAAAATGCTATAAATACACTTTTGAATGAAGGTAAGCTTATAGCCGATTCTATTTTTGTTAGTAAAGAAGATTTCACAGCATATAAATACATTGTAAGATGCATGAAACAGAAAGGTATTGACTTCATTATAGATTTCCCTATTTGGGCATGGCATTCATGCAATGGTTACCAAAAGAAGCCTACTTTTGAGACGGCAAGGGAATTACTATCAGATATTCAATTAGAAGAAGAAATATACCTTATCGAATTTACATGTCCTAATTTTTTATTCATGCTAACAAACTATAGTGGATGGTGTGACATTTATTTTAAACTTATTGGCAATCCTAAAGCAAGTGTAACAAATGATGAAGAAAAATACTTATTTAATCTTTATCCTACCATTGAGGAAGAATGGGAATATCATCATATCCAAGCAACTCTACCCTACCTAAAAAAAGAATGGATTATACAAATAACAGAACTTAGTAAGATGAATGGATTTAACAAATAATATTGTTTATGAATGCTTTATTTAAGCATTCATAAACATAACAAATAGTCACATTAAACTAATACATTTAAAATAACGCTTTTTATATGGTACCCTAAATACTATGATTTTGAATACATGTAACTTACTCATTTAGTTTTGGTCTAGTTTGTAAATATAAATTCAAATCCGGACTTGAACCGTTAATAATTATATCTCGAACAATTTTAGAAAGCACCATACTATATACTAATCCATTATCTCCATACGCATAGATAAAGTGACAATTTGGAAACTCTTCATACATTCCAATTATAGGTAAACCATCATGGGTACCACCATAAAAAGCACTTAAATGAAATTCAGGTTCAACTGTTATATTTGGAAAGAGCTTATTAAATTCATTCACTAATTTCTCTTTTTTATGAATTAATTTTGAATCTCTTTCTTGAGCAATGTTTGTATCTTCATCTAACCCACCTATAATAATCCTGTTATCTGCAGTAGTTCTCATATAAATATATGGTCTCGCAGTTTCCCAAATGAGAGTACGCTTATACCAAGAAGATAAATCTTCCACAGGATTAGTCACAATTGCATATGAGCTAATTAGTGTAGCGTTCTTCTCCTTTTTAAATTCCAACCCTTCATATCCTGCAGCCACAATTACTTTGTTGGCAGTAATAGAATTGCCCCCTTTTGTATAAAAAACAGCACATTCTTTCTCTAACTTTTTGCCAACAATCTCCGTATCTTCATAAATGTGAACTCCTTTATTAGAAGCTTGTTCTAATAAACTATGTGTAAATTTATAAGGATTTATTTCACCATCATTATACGTATAAATAGCTGCACGCTTTTTAAATGGATATCTCTGTCCAATTTGTTCCTCTGATAGCCAAGTCGCTTTAAAATCATGCTTATGTAAATAATACAGTTCTTTTTCTAATTTCTTTATATCCTCTTCATAACTTGCATAATATAAACTGTCACGTCGTTTAAAATCAGAGCAATAAGGCAAGTTTTGATCAGCATATTCAATATCATTAATAGCTTGTTCACATAATTTCATATGCTTAACTGCATAATCTTCTCCAAATGTATTTACAAGTTCAAAAAACATCTTGTCACCTAAATATTGAATAAGTGCTGTATTTGTAAGGTTACTCCCGTGTCCTACCTTTCTTTTATCAACGACAACAATATTTAAATCTGATTCACTCAAATAGTATGCCGATTGAGCACCTGAACTTCCTGCTCCTATTATTAGTACGTCACATTTTATATCTTCTTCCAACCGAGGATAAGAAGGTGTATTAGAAAAAGTTGTGTTCCAATATAATTTCCCTGTCTGTAAATCCATTTAAAGTGCACCGTCCTAAATAAAATAGTTATATCCCCATCTGTATCTCCAAATCATTCTTACTATATACTTCTTATCAAATTTATTTTTGCTACCATTAGATTATTAGTGCAATATTTTGTTCACCCATATTTGGTATTAAACTAAGCTTATAAAAAGTTAATAGTATATATATTATTTATTTTCATTTAGAAATTTAAGAACTCGATTAAAAGCTTCTTGACCTGCTGGAGTGTTCATTTTAAATTGAAATTCATGCGCCAACTCGCCAGAGATATTTTTATCAAAGAAAAGTGTATCTACAGGTACTCCTTTATTTTGTAAAGTAGAAGCTAATGCTTTACCTTGCTCTTCAAATGATGCAGTATTTCCATCTGTGATGAACGTTGGTGGGTAATCTTTTGTAACGTGTTTATAAATAGAGGCGATTTCCATTTCAGGTAATGTTTCAAACTTCTTTTTCCCAAAGTAAGCCCAGCCAGTAGTACGCATAAAGTCTTGCACTTCTTTGGATGTTTCCATTTTAGCTAATGCAGGCATATTATACGGGCCGCAAAATAGCAGTATACCTTTAATTGTAGAAGGAGCAACAATATCGTCAATCCCGGCTAATTTCGCATAATCTGGAGATGTTTGAATAGTAACAAATTGTCCAGATATTTGCGCTCCCGCAGAATCTCCTGCAAAATACAGGTCATCTAGTTTTACATTATATTTCTTTGCATTTTCTTTTATATATTCGTAAGCCTCACCAAGTTGTAGTACTGGTGTAGGATACTTTCTTTTAGGAGCAAGAGCATAATTTATATTTATCACTGTATAACCACGAGCAGCTAATTCTACTGCATAACCAGTAATGTCTGATTTATCTCCACCTACAAATCCACCCCCGTGTACCCAAAAAATAACAGATGTTTTTTCCGTAAGATTTTTGGGATAAATAATGTCTAATGTACCATCAGGAAATTTAGAATTATAATTAATATCTTTAACAATTCGTGTCTCTTTTAGAGCGTTTTTATAATTGCTAGATTGAACAAACATTCCACCTTCAAATGCTTTTTTTATGAGAAACGCTTTTGGGATAGGTGAAACATTCCAAAAAACAACTCCGACAATAATCAATCCGAAAACAATACAAATAGTTAGTAGCATTCTTTTTTTCCATATCATTTTAGGTTTTAACTGTTTTATTCTCATAATTAAAGAATCTCCATTCTTTTTAATAATAACCTTGAAATAAATCACAACATAAATTTTTATTTTCCGCCTGCTAATCCGTCCTTAAAATCTCATACAAAAGGTTATATATTTTTATTATGTACATATTAGATATCCCCTATAAAACACATTAAAAATTCAAACAAAAAGAGCAAAAGATCCCCATTTATAGAAGATTTCTTTTGCTCTTTGTAAAGGACACAAGTCCAAATAAAAATTGCTTATCTATCGATAACTTACACATAAGAATGCATTTTTTTCGCTACTTTATTAGTAGCAATTTCAACAACCGTTTCTTTTTCACCTGTTCTATCAATCAGGAAACCATGAGCTTTAATATTAGAAGGTACTAACGGATGATGACGAATCATATCTATACTCTTCTCAATATTTTCACTAACATTTTCTTGTCCACTTAGCCATGCATTCAGGCTACCACTTGAAAATTCAGGCATGCAATTTTTAAAGAGATAGTCTATTTCTCTGTTATTTTTTATGGAATCACGTTGAATTTGTAGATTAACTACATCAGTTTCTTTATCCTCTATTCCTACAACAAAAATTTCTTCCACATTTTCTTCATAAATAGCAATAATAACAGATCTCATTATATCTCCATAAGGATGTACAATTACAGAATTATAGCTGTGTATAGTCAACATGTTTTCTTGTTGACTGTTAGTTACTTGCTGGATAATAGGCTCTATTCCATGTTCAATGTCTGTTAATACTAATACTTTTTTATTCTTTGAATTCATATGGAGCACTCCTTCTTCATTATTTTATTTATGGAACTTTTAAACTAGTAACGATAGTTGAGTGTTCATTACATGATTGTTACCAATTTTTCCATTGTCCTTCTGGATCAACACTTGCCAGTCTAACCCATCCATTTTCAACTTTTTCTCGAAATGTGAAATCCTTATTTAGCAAACGCTCTATATATTCAATAGGTGCTTGAATTACAATTAGTAAACGAAGTGGTGAATGATATGCCTCACTATCTGACTGCATAACGGATTGCCAAGGTAAGCCTGGCAACAAGTCACTTGCATTTCCTTGCATAACACCGAGACCTGCCGTTACAGTTTGGGTTGTTTTGTTTCCACTACCATAATAATGAGGAGCTACAGTTGAAGCGTAATATTGTAAATTTATCCACTGAGCTACTGTTCCTGGTCCCGCAATGATGCTAGCTAATATATCTCCACTTTCATCCTGTTTCCAATCATAATTATGAAGGAAAGCCCTACCTTCTAAGTCGCAATCCTGAGTTAATTCACGTTGCCCGATAATAAAAGATGCATTACGGGCTAATCCCCATTCCGGACGTATTTCACTCCAATCTTCTGCAAATCGATATGCCTCTGTACTCGGATTTTTTATTTTCGTTTTAAAATTAGGTAATTGTGTTACACGCTCTCTATTTGCATGTTGGCTGACATTTGGCATAACCGACTCAATACTATCAAATGCTTCTTGTGCAGTTTCCGAAAGTTCTGGGACGTAAATCCATTCCAATTCATCCACTGTTGTTTTATGTTCAGCTGCTGCAAAAATGGTATCCTCCGGAATGTTAATGCCTTCAGCAGACAAAGCCTCTCTTACTTCTGGAAGATTACATAAGGTAGCGAAAACTTTTGCATTGAATCCTCCCGCCGCTCCGCCACAAGCACCACACTCAAGCGCTGCAGAATAAGGGTTGTTCGTGCTTTGACTACTATGTCCGCACATTACAACTAAAGGCGCGAATTTTTCTGTTAATCCCACCATTTTTAAAGCTTGACGCACATAGTTCACTTTTTCTTCTTTCGTAAAACCGATAGGTATCTCACATTTTGTATCATGAACATGATTAAGTGAGAATGTTGTATCAGGTTTTTGTAACATCGTTTTACGAAGGTTACGAAGGAAACTACCTACTCTTCTTGGCACAAAACTCCTTGTTATCATTTGTAAACCAAGTAAAGGGCCACTTACCTCAGGTAGTAACATACTTGTCAGTACATTTTGTTTCATCGTTTTAAACGTATAGCTTACTGAGCTATCTATCTTCTTACGCTGTTGATAAGATTTATATTCATTTTCATCCGCGAGCTCTTTTATTTGATGTTTCGATTTTAATATAACTGGCAAAGAAGGATGGCTGTCATTACTACCTAGTTCACTAGTCGCAATTGGTAACCCAAAGAAACCAGCTATTCCAAACGTTTCGAACGGACCTGATTTTTCTAGGTGGCGACGAAACGGTTCTGAACGTACATCAATACAGAATGCTAATTGAGCTAATACACGTTTTTTATCATTAGTTGCACGTTGCTTAGAAACAATCTTTTCCCTTAATTGCTCTGCATGCGTCTGTTCCCAAGCTTCCAGCCAAAGTTTCCTGCGAATATTTTCATCAAAACGATAAGCAAATGATAATAATTCGCTTTGTTCAGCTGCAGACATTTGTGACCATTCCAGGGTTGAAATATTCCCCCAATGGATCCAAGAAGCTATAAGTGGGACAATCGCAACTTTTTTCTCAGCCTTTTGATTTTTTATAGGTAAATAAGGTTTTACAATGGCCAGCTCCATAGAAATTCGAACTGCTAAATATTCTATAACGAGTTCCTGCTCCTGAGTTGACTGTTGGGAACGCCATAGTATCATTCCTGCCCACCCAGGCAAAGCAAGCAAGTGCCCTTCAAGGTAAGCTTGCATGTTAGATTTAGAAATTCCTAGTTCAGATAACGCTCTTGTTAAAGCTACCTCGGCATCCTCTGGCCAATCTTTTAAAACGCTACGCTCATTTTTACTGAGCGCTGGATCAAATTTAATAAGGTGATGCCACGCACGATACAAACCTTTCTCTCGATTTGGCATCGTCCAACTTGCCCCGGAGTCATTCAAATATAATTTACACCATTTAATGATGTGATAATTAAGAATATCAGATAGGTTGTCATCCTTTTGATTCTCTATAAGTGTACTTACAGGTTGCATAGAAGAGTCTTTCATACTTCCTGTATTTATATAACTCATTTCTTCTGTCAGTTTATTTAATTGTGGCGATGATAATAGACTAGAAGGTAATTCCTCTAACTTTAAAGCTGCTTGGCAAAACTGCTCCGCTTTCTTTCGCGGAATATGAAAAGATTGTAAATCAAGCCAACGAGACAAGCCACTTTGTAAAAATGATTCCTCAATCTCACCTTTCGCCTTTGCCGAATGAATCATAGAAGCACTCGGATATATATCCACATTACGAATTTCTTTTAACCAATCTGCCACTTGTTCAAATGATTGTTTTTCAAGCCCCATCCAAGGGTGATGAGCGGCAAATGTAGAGATCGGCCAAAGTGGTGCAATCACTCGACTAGCAGATTCAACTAAATCATTCATATTCTTTTCTTGTATTTCAATGTTTGTATCTTTCCTTTTTAAAGTTTCTTTCGTTACGATTGACGGTGTGCTCATCACTGATTACCTCCCTTTGATACATAATGTTTCAGATAGCTCGGATGACTTTCTACTGACTTTTGTCTCGCTTCACCTACTCGAACGAACCAAAGATACATTACAGCAAATATAGTAGAAGATTGATTACGAGTAACGAGAGTACTGATAGCACTGCCAAATAATAAGAGACATATAACAAAAATAACGGCTGGAGCTGAAGGTTGAACATTTTGATACATGTCAGTATGCAACCATTTATAAAGAGAATTATGAACAGTAAAGTAAATGAGAGAAAATCCAGCTAAAATAAATACGCCAACAATTCGTCCCATTCTTCCCTCTCCAAAAACAACAAGCTGTTTCCATGAAACGTATAATGACCAACCTAAGATGAACGCACTAACGAATTGATACCCTTCTCCAGAAGTCGTAAACCAAAAAGCAATCGCTATAAATAATCCGAAAACACGTCCGACGATAGTCCATAAATTAGACATCTTTTCATTAGACAGCTTCACTGCCCCAAAACGTTGTACGGAAGAACCAGCTTGTAAAAACAGTGTAGCTTTAAACAAACCATGTAAAATCAAATGAATAACAGCCGCTAAATAGGCTCCTAATGCGCATTGAATAAGCATAAATCCCATTTGTGCAATAGTTGATCCTACTAGCTGACGTTTATAATCAACTTGAACTAGGCTAATTCCTGTTCCGATTAAGACAGAAATACTAGAGAAAATTAGTAAAATAATTTGTGCAATATCATCATGAAAAAGAGGTGAGAACCTAGTTAACATGATACCACCAGCATTTACTAAACCCGCATGCATAATAGCAGAAACAGGAGTTGGAGCAACAGCAGACTCAATTAACCATCTTTGAAAAGGCCATTGTGCTGCTGGAATCATCACAGCTACTATAATCAATAAGTTAATTCCTGTTTTCTCCAATGTTCCAAATTGAGCTACATTTTCATTCGTTAAAACTGATGTTAACTGCCACTGTCCAGTGACTTGAACAAGCCAAATGATAGCTGCTAGCAAGGCGATCCAGCTTATTGTAAATAAATAACTAGAAATTTTTGTTGCTTCACTAACTACTTTCCACCCTTTATTTAGCCCTATGAGTAAAACCAATCCTATAAGAGTTGCTCCCCAACAAATAATCATGAAACGAAGATCATTACTTAACCATGCAACCGAAGATACACCTGTAGTACATGTAAAAAGTGCAAAGTATTTTCGATATGAGCGATCTCCCAGTAAGTAACGTACAGAAAAACGTTGAATGATTAAACCAATTGTAAGAACAAAGAAAGCCATGAACCAAGCTAAAGTATCTAAATGCCAAGGCCCTACAACTCTATCTCCATTGTTATTAACAAGTGCGAGTAAAGAAACTAATGAAGGCAAAGCAGCGATACCAATATGGATATGAACAAAACGTAAAGGCATCCTTGCATGTAAAAACAACAATCCACTTAGCCAAGAAGCACTAAGCGCCATAAAAAATAATGTTAACAGTGTTGATGAACTCAGCGAAATTAACATGTACAATACTCCCTTCCCAACGAAAATAACCTATAAAAATTTCTTTTAAGATAGTTTTTTAATTTCAATTTCCATTCACTTCTTTTAGTACATCGTTTTTTCCCATAAAAAAAACCGACAACTTCCATAATTCAATGATTTTATATCATCATTGAATTATGGAGATTGTCGGTTTCCCTTCAACTAACTTCAGTAAAGTTTTTTGAAGAGCTCCCATTTTATAGAGGATAATAATGTATGTATTACTCCTGTTAATAAGAAAAATATATTTCTGATCTCCTAGATTATGCAATCAATATATCAATTTATGTTATACGCTATCTTTTCATTAAGAAACTTTTTCATTTAGTCAATATTACATATTAAAAAAATGCTAAAGCCTTAATTATAGCAAACTGTTAAAATGAGCATCTATCAATTTTTTAAAACAATTATAAGATAAACCATATTAAGCAGTTTGTCAATTTCTTTATCCGTTTTCCGAATCAAAATTCATTATACATAAATAATTTCAAGTTTTCTCATTTTCTAATTATCTCCATACTAATAAATTCAAATAAAGTGCACAACTTGTAGGTGTCTTAATTATCTCACTGCATTTTTAGTTTATCTTCCACAAACCCTAAGGTGGTTTTAATTTTTAAAATTTCTCCTCAAGATTATGAAACAATTTAAAAATCATTACTCGCTCACCTGTACGAGAGCTTATATCCGTATGAAAGCTTTTCACTTTCTCTCCAGTTAATTCTAGTATAATCTCTTTCAGATCATCAATTCCAGATTCAACTAGCTCCGAACGATTTTTCTTTATCGTTAGCATACCGTCTTTTGTTTCGCAAACAGTATATTCAGCCGGCGTTAAAATACCTTGTAAATTTACGATAATCATATCCCGTAATATATCTGTCTTAACGGATATAGACCCGCGTCCTAGGTAGTCCTTTTCCCAGTGAGTAATTGCTTTGCTTATCTCTGATTCAATAGAGCCTTTTGAGCTTTTCATCTATGTATCCTCCTTCAATAAAATAAATTTACAATAACAATATAATAATCCGGATTGATTTTATTTTCAATTATTGAGAAGAATTTATTAGGATTGTTGTATGGTATCCTTTCATATCATATTGATTTTTTATATTACAATATGGAATTTTTAATCATTCCCAACAAGATACTTTACTATAAAGGCTTTGTTGCATAGATTGCTAAAAATGTCATTGTGGGGAGTTGTATTTTCTTAGCTTGATAGCGATGGGGCGAGACCCCTATACGTAGTGTAATTGAAAGTTTTTCTTTTTCTAGTTTTGGTCTCCCTATTTTATTCCCCGTTTTTTACTCTCTTCTAATTCTTCTTTTACTCGTTCAGCCTCAATCATTCTTATTTACACCCAACGATTGAAGCTGATTATTCAATTCCATTTACAATTGCTTGTGTTCGATATTGTACTACAACCTCTAAACCTTTTGAACGTTACAAGTAAAAACGGTCCATTTAATAGAACGGTGCTGCAGCTCCATCTTGCAACAAGGGGGCACTATGTCAGAAAATTATAAGTTTCACACAAAATTGACACATTTTGATTAGTTCCCTGTACGTTAAGAGATTAGGTTATATATTTGAGGAGATATACGAGACAGGTGTGAATTTAGGGTAATATCATATTTCCCATTCAAATATGATAGAATAGAAGTATATCCAAAACGGAGGAATAACAAATGAACTCAAACACAAAACAGTTTATTTATGATATCCAGCAACGAAAGAACAATTATATAGAAAATGCTTTAATAGCAATACAACACCCTAAAAAGGAGCAATCTGAACAGGTCATTCAAAATATCGTAGAGAAGATGGATATGATGATTAGTCTAGTTACTACGTACATGAGGATTGAATCTGGATCTACGAAAGAATTAAAAGAACTTCAGAAAGAAATTATCCATGCTCAAGCATATATCCAAAAACGAAAATTTGAAGAAACACAGAGATAAAACCCTGTGTTTTTATTTGATGCTCTATGACGCTAATCTGTTATAAATCAAATTACATGTAATTTGATTATTGTTTTGGCATAATCCATACAATTTGTTGAATGCGTACAATATATGGCACTGTATCTTCAATGAGCAAATGATCTGGTTTCACATCCTTTAATTTCCCTCTTATATTTCCTCTTACAGTTTCAATAACCACATGTTTACCAATTACTGATTGTAATGTCTGATATACATAGGGATTAGGCACACTTACCATATTTTGTTTACTAAAATCATTTCCCTCCAAATAACTCATTCTATAAGACTCCTTTCTAACTCGCATTCTTTCTACTAATATATGATATAAATCTTATAAATATGCTAGAAGGATAATTCATTATATGGACAGAAAACACATTTTAATAGGGTACGGTTTCTATTTCTACATTGCTAAAAAAATGATTTGTATAAAATTACTTTTACTAGTTAATAGGAGATGATAAAGTAATATTTTGAATATACATTTAGGTTGTTCCTTTCTGGATATGTATCATTTTAAATACGCCCTTTATTAGAATAGTGCTCATACTTTTTTTGAGATTCTTTCGTAATACGTGCATTAAGTAAAATTGCTAACAATAAAAACACTCCATATTTTCCCCCTGTAGCTCCTATGATAATCACACTACTACAAACAAGTACAATTAATAGGATAAACGAAACTAAATAAATACGATTATAATTCTTTGACATCTTCTCGTATTTTATGCGTTCTTTCCTTGCATCCATCTAAATTCCTCCTTTAAATAATCCATTTCACTCTCAAATAAATCTAGCCCTTAAAAAGGAAACAATCTATTGTTTTAAATAATTAGTTTGTTTTTTATCAACTAATTTATATAACGTAAAAAGAAATCCTACCAATATTAAGCTCTCTACCATGATAATCCCGACCCTCTCCTTCCTTTTAATCCCAACAAATCAGATAAAAGTTATGTATATCCCATATTAGCTGCAACGAACAAAAAGGATCCCCCTTCTCTTAAAGGCCGATCCTTTTCTCCTTGTATGCAACTATTTTTACCTATTCTTGATTAATTAGAATAATAGCTGGTCCATCTACACGAATTCCACCAACTTCGATTTTTTCATAAGACTCAACTGTAATAGAGATGATCCCTTCTCGCTTCTTTAATTCATTACTTAATTCTTTTGTTAACATTTTTTTCATGTGTGTACTCCTTCTTACCGCTTAATTTACTATTGGTATGTAAATAAAATTTAAATTGGTTTCCTGGTCTGGAAACCAATTTTTTGTAGTTGACCATATGTTGTTACCAGTTCGTTTATCAATTTTACGTAAAGAAGATAAACAATTACTATTCACTGTCTCAGTAGATGTAAGGAGGAACTCTTAAAGATGGCGGTGAGATTGATTGTTTTTTCTTCTAGAAATAATGACTTAGATAGTATATTACCTAAAACAATGAAAGCCCTACCTCTCTTTCATCCTTACGGCTCCTTGTCCGTGCCAGTGTGAATCAGGATTGTAAAAATCAAGTGACTATTTAATCGAGTTATTTGATGAAACTTCAAACGTTCGTAAAAGAAATTTAAAAATAAAAATGGATTAGATTGAAGTAATAACAAAAGAGGTATCTACTCTAAAAGTGAGTTGAAGAAATTGAATATCTTTGAAATACCTTCCTTTTAATAATCATTATAGACCAGAAAATTCAGGATATTTCCGAGAGATGTCATACATTATTTATAATAAATCTTAACAGAAACTTTTTATTTGATTTTCAGTGATTCCTTTAATTAATTCTAGTTCACTAACCAAAAACTTATATGCATCATCCAACAATTTTTTTTCGCTTGTATTCAGTGCTTTTTCTTTCTTCATACGCATTAAATCACGTACAACTTCAGCACCTTCTTGTATTTCACCCGTTTTTATTTTGTCCGTGTTCACTTTATGCCTTTGTTTCCACGGCAGTAATTCACATGATTCTTCATGCTGAAAAATGTGTATAATGTGTTTTAATGCAAGTATATCAGTAACTGGGCGTATATTCGAATTCAATATTTTACCCGTAGGAATCATGACTTGCATCTTACTGATTGACATTTTTATTACATAATACTGTTGTTTTTCCCCTGAGAATTCTTTTTCTTCTATGGCTTCAATTATACCTGCTCCGTGCATTGGATAAACAATGTTATCGCCAATTTGAAACATATAACCCACCTCCATATGTGGTAACCTTCTCAAGCTTAACACATATGTTATTTTTTATCAAAAATTTAATAATATCATGAGTTTATTTTTTGTGTCAATCACTTTTTCTTCAGAAGTTAAATTAAGGAAAACAGCCTCAAAATAATAGAGAGCTTTCTAGATTTCAAATAAAAGAAAAGGGAATTCCCACGCGTATATTCTAAAATCTCTACTCATTAACGTAAATCAGTTTTTCCTTGAAAACGGCCAAATCGATCCCGTATTTTTTTCAATCTTATATGATACTCTAAAATCTCAATTCTTGCTTTTTCTGCTAGAGGGGCAATTGGTCGTAAGTCTTTTAACCCCCAATACTCGACCACTACATCAAGTACTTGATCAAAATATTGTAGTGGCCCATAGTTTGCTTCTTTTGCAATCACAGCCATTCTATTTTCAAAATCAGGCATGACGGCACCTGGCATTTTAAAATTCCTAATCACATTGGCAATATAGTAGCAATAATTAGGTTCTAA
>NZ_NVEC01000072.1 GCF_002571225.1 Bacillus sp. AFS059628
CCTTAAGTTGATGGATGTGGGGTCTCGCCACATGCATATCAACTTAAGAATTCAGAATTACCCCAAAACGAAAAAATGAGCTTTTTTGTTACAAGTTAACACAAAAGTTCGTTCTGAGGGTACTATAAAAGTTTAGCTTGATAGCGATGTGGCGGTACCCCCAGTAGGCAATCTTTCAATTTCTATGAAAGTCAACTGATCTGTTAATTATGTATGGTAGCAAATAAGATCTTATGTCCACGGATATAAGATCTTATTTGCATATGGATCACGCTTTTATGTACAATGAAAGAAAAACATCATATGAGATGGGGAGAGGAAAACCCATGTCCAACCAACAATTAGTGAATTTACGCATTGATTTTGCTTTTAAACAATTATTTGGTACAAGTGGAAATGAAGATATTCTCATTGCTTTTTTAAATGCGATTTTACAAGATTCTTTAGAATCACCCATTGTTTCGTTACAACTAGAAGATCCACACTTGCACCGAGAACATGAAGAGGATAAATTATCGATTTTAGATATTTCCGCTACATTAGATACAGGAACAAAGGTAAATGTAGAAATACAGCTGAATAACAATCATGACATGATTAAGAGAAGTTTGTATTACTGGGGAAGGCTATATACATCCCAACTACAAAAGGGAATGCCATATAGCTCTCTTCATAAAACAATTACGATTAATTTATTAAACTTTGTCATGTTTCCAGAATATGAAGCATTCCATACAACAGGAATCCTATGGAATCAACAGCAACAAAAGAAGTTAAGTGATGATATTGAAGTTCATATTGTGGAGATTCCACAACTCATGCAACAGTGGCGAAATGAACAAATAAATCCCTGGGAAGATTCGTTTGTTCGTTGGTTGTTATTACTTCCAGCGAATGAGGATGAACAATTAACCCAAACATTGGAGGATATTGCGATGAACCAAGACCCTATTTTACAAAAAGCAATGAATAAATGGGAACGTATGAGTCAAGATTCTTCTTTCCGACAAGCGTATGAAGCAAGGGAGAAAGCGTTGATGGATGAAGCCGCAAAATTTGCTTATGCAGAACAAAAAGGTATTGAAAAGGGCATTGAAAAAGGCATTGAAAAAGGCATTGAAAAAGGCATTGAACAAGGGAAAATACAGCTTATTCGTGGTATGCACAAAAACGGAATGCCAATAAAAGATATTGCGAAATTTACGAATTTATCTATAGAAAAAATACAAGAAATTCTTGAATTATAAATGAATAAATGGGAACGTATGAGTCAAGATTCTTCTTTCCGACAAGCGTATGAAGCAAGGGAGAAAGTTCTTATGGATGAGGCTGCAAAGTTTGCTTATGCAGAACAAAAAGGTATTGAAAAGGGCATTGAAAAAGGTATTGAACAAGGGAAAATACAGCTTATTCGTGGTATGCATAAAAACGGAATGCCAATAGAAGATATTGCAAAGTTTACAAGTTTAAATATAGAAGAAATACGAAACATTTTACAAGCCTAAATAATTAAAAATAACACCTACAAATACTGTAGGTGTTATTTTTTAGCGGTCGCTACCAGGGAGTATAATTAATGTTCGAAGTGATTTGAACACTCCCCACTTTCACTTCGTTTTACAAAAAGAAGGACAAAGGTTGAAAAAAGGTAAATCATAATAAAAAACTACAGGTTTGTAATTGATTAAGAACCTGTAGTTTTTTATGTTTACCCTATTTTATTTCCCATCTTTTTGTGTTTCAATAATAAATTTTGAAACTAATTCGGATAATGCTTCTACTTTTTCTTTTATTTTGTTAGATTGATTCGATACTTCCTCAATTGATGCTGCTTGTGATTGGATTGATTGTACAGTTTGGGTGGTTTCTTTAGCTACTTGTGTTGCAGTTTCAGAAACACTTGATATAGAAGCATTAACTTCTTCTGTACCGGCAGACATTTCTTCTGTCGCTGCAGATACCTCTTGAATTTGGCTAGTGATTTTATTAATAGCTACCATAATAGATGAGAATGCCTGATCTGCTTGATAAGCAGCTTCTTTTCCTTCTGTAGCCTTTTGTTGGCCTTTTTGCATGACATCCACCGTATCTTTTGTATCTGTTTGAATCAATTGTATTAAATGATTAATTTCATTTGCAGATTCTTTTGACTTCTCTGCTAAATTCCTTACTTCGGCCGCAACTACTGCAAATCCTTTTCCATTTTCTCCAGCACGCGCAGCTTCAATGGCAGCGTTTAAGGCGAGAAGATTGGTTTGTTCAGCAATGTTAGTGATAGCTTCTAGAGCTTTATCAATTTGCTGTGTACGTGTAACAAGTCTATCAATTACAGTGGACGTTTCTTCAACAACCTCATGAACACTATTCATTTGGAGTATAGATTGTTTTATTACTTCACTACCAGAATTAACTTGTTCTGTTGTTGTGACAGCCAATTCTGTAACCGTTGCTGAAGATTCAGCTACTGTTTGAACTCCATTCGCTATTTCTTCCATTGATAATGAACTTTCTTGAATACTCGTAACTTGTCCTTCTATTTTTTTATCAACCTCAGAAATAGTTTGAACAACCTCTCTTGATACATGAGATGCTCGTTTAGTGTCTTGCAACATTCCATTGGTAGAAGAAATAACCTCTTGAGTTGTGATTTTTACTTCACCAATTAATTGTTGCAAGTTATCTAACATACTATTAAAAGACTTCACAATGCTTCCCAATTCATTCTTTGATTTATAAGAAGTACGTATTGTTAAGTCACCTTCAGATACTTGTTTCATATCCCTTTGTAATAATACAATTGGTTGTTTAATCGCACTTTTAATGATATACCCAATAAAAATAACGATGGCAATTGCTATAATGGAGATACTAACAAACATCATTATTGTTTTTGTTGAACTGTCGGTATTATTTTTTTGTAATTGCTCTGCATTATTATTATTATATAGGATAAGTTCACGAATTGCCTGAGTTGTCTTTTTCATATTTGGATCAATCTCTTTTAGATAGTAAGCATATGCTTCTTCATTATTAGATTGGCCCAAATCTTCCACTTTCTTCAGTTGTGTTCTTAATTCATTAAATCTTTCAAGAAATGTTGTATACAATTCTTTTTCTTTACTAGCACTAACTCTAACCTCAAACTGCTTTAATAACTGATCAGTTTCTGTATCCAATGTATCAATTTCTGTCACAAGCTCTTTTATTCTTTTTTCATCTTTTGATACCATAATTTCATTTACATTCATATTAATATGATAAAAATTAGACTCTATAGTGCCTATCCACTGAATTGGTAATAAACTGTCTTCATACATAGTAGAAGAAGCATACTCACCTTTCTTAAGACCCCAAAATCCTAGTATAGATAATAATACGCAAGCAACACTTGATATAATTATTAATACGTTTAATATGGTACCAATTTTACTGTTTTTAAAAAATGACAATTAAATCCACCTCATTATATATATTGAATAGGTAATCAATATATAACAATATCTGATAAAAATCGACATTTAAGCATTTATATCTATAATACGAGGCATTCCAAACAACAGGAATCCTATGGAATCAGCAAAAACAGCAAGTATTGAGTGATGATATTGAAGTTCATATTGTGGAGATTCCAAAACTCATGCAACAGTGGCGGAATGAACAAGTAAATCCCTAGGAGAATTCATTTGTTCGATGGTTGTTATTACTTCCAGCGAATGAGGACGAACAATTAATCCAAACATTGGAGAATATTACGATGAACCAAGACTTGATTTTACAAAAGGCAATGAATAAATAGGAACGTATGAGTCAAGCTTCTTCTTTCCGACAAGCGTATGAAGCAAGGAAGAAAGCATTGATGGAGGAGGCTGCGAAGTTCCCCCATGCGTGGAATGTAGGGAAAAAGAAGGCATCCAAGAAGGTGTTCAGCAAGGGAAAATACAAATGATTAATTGAAACGATTGATCAGCTTCTTGAAAGGATCAGGCTAGTGGGGATTTATGTCCCATCTGCTAGACGCTTTGAAGGCAGATATATTGGACTAACATTTGACTGTACATGGGATATGGAAAATGGGGTAGGTATTCGTCTAATAAATGAAGAAGTAGCTAGGGTAGGATACCAAGATGTTGCAATTTAAGCATTACTATTTGTTATAAATACACATAACAGAGTATGAAAAATTAGTTCGTTTTGGAAGTTAATGAAAAAACAGTAGAGATAGGTACTAGAAATCTCTACTGTTTTTTTATGCAAATGGAAAAATGAATCTTGAAGGTTATTCCTATCGTACATACCATTGAGGTCTTTTACTAAAGATATTGAATTTGTAAATCCATCTGATAAAGGGAAGGGGGAATTTCCCCTCGCATATTCTGAAACCTCTACTCATTAACGTAGATCAGTTTTCCCTTGAAAACGACCAAATCGATCCCGTATTTTTTTCAATCTTGTATGGTACTCCAAAATCTCAATTCTTGCTTTTTCAGCTAGAGGTGCAATTGGTCGTAAGTCTTTTAACCCCCAATAGTCAATCACTACATCAAGTACTTGATCAAAATATTGTAGTGGCCCATAGTTTGCTTCTTTTGCAATCACAGTCATTCGATTTTCAAAATCAGGCATGACGGCACCTGGCATTTTAAAATTCCTAATCACATTGGCAATATGATAGCAATAATTAGGTTCTAA